>DATIWM010000171.1:0-6730 GCA_035519355.1 Thermoanaerobaculia bacterium
GTTCACGCCTCTGACGCTCCGGTCCTCCTACGGCCTGGAAGCCCGCATTTTCCTTCCCATCTTCCAGGCGCCGCTCCGCTTCATCTATGGAATCAAGACGAAAGCCATCACCATCTACGACCAGCGGGGCATCCCGATCCCGAACGGGACGGAATCGAAGTCCGATTTCACCTTCACGATCGGCAGCACCTTCTGAGGGCAATTGCGGTAAACTCCGGCGCTCCGCGGGCCGGACGCGGCGCGACCGGTCGACATCAATTCAGGCAAGGAGTTCGTCACATGAATCGGATCGTCACGTTCGTCGCGTGCGCCGCGGTCGCTGCGCTGCCGGCGGCCCCCGCCGCCCTGGCCCAGGCCGCGCCCCAGAAGATCGCGGTCATCGAGGTCCAGCGCATCATCCAGGAGTCCGCGATCGGCAAGGAATCCCTCGCGCGCGTTCAGAAGCTCCAGCAGACGAAGCAGGAGGATCTCGCCAAACGCCAGAAGGACCTTCGCGACCTGGAGCAGAAGATCCAGGAGCAGGGGAAGTCGCTCTCCGAGGAGGCGATGGAGAAGCTCCAGAAGGACTACCAGGCGAAGGCCGTCGACCTGAAGCGATTCCAGGACGACGCCCAGCGTGATCTCGAAGACGCGCAGCGCAAGGAACTGAAGACCCTCGAGGAGCGGATCATGCCGGTGATCGACGTCGTCGGGAAGGAGATGGGCTACACGCTCATCTTCAACAAGTTCCAGAGCGGGCTCCTCTTCGCCGCCGAGGACGCGGACGTCACGAACGCGGTCATCACACGCTTCAACACGCAGATCGCCGCGCCGGCCGCCAAGCCCGCTGCCGCCGCGCCGACGGCCCCGAAGCCGGCCGCCCCGGCCCCCACGCCGGCTCCGAAGAAGAACTAGACCTCTCCGACACGACGCCGTGACGACGTTCTCCGTCGCCGAGATCGCGGCCCGCTGCGGCGGCCGGGTTTCCGGCGACGGGGACCGGCGCGTGCGCGGCGCCCGGTCCCTCGAGGCCGCCGGACCCGAGGACCTCTCTTTCGCGGCCGACGCGAAGGCCGAGAAGATCGCGGAAATCTCCGCCGCCGGCGTCCTCATCGCCCGCTCGGCGGCCCGCTTCCCCGGACGCACGGTCGTGGAGGTGTCGGATCCGTCGCTCGCCCTCGCCGCCGTTCTCGCCCTGTTCCACCCGCGCCGCGCTGCCCGGGGGAGCGTCCACCCGACCGCCGTGCTCGGCGCCGGCGCGATCCTCGACCCGACGGCGGAGATCGGCCCCTACGTCGTGATCGGCGACGGCACCCGCGTCGGCGCCGGGGCGATCGTGGAGGCGCATGCGGTCGTCGGGAGAGGATGCGAGATCGGCGAGAGCGTCTGGCTGCACCCTCACGTCGTTCTGTACGACGGAACCGTTCTCGGCGCCCGCGTCGAGGTCCATTCCGGGACGGTCCTCGGGGCAGACGGATTCGGCTACGCGCCGACCGAGGCGGGTATCGTGAAGGTCCCGCAGGTGGGACGTGTCGTCGTGGAGGACGACGTCGAGATCGGCGCCAACACCTGCATCGACCGGGCCACGCTCGAGGAGACTCGCGTCGGCGCGGGGACGAAGATCGACGACCTCGTCATGATCGGACACAACAGCCAGGTCGGCCGGCACGGGTTTCTCTGCGGGCAGGTCGGCCTGGCCGGCTCCACGACCCTGGGCGACCGGGTGGTTCTCGCGGGACAGGTCGGCGTGGCCGGACACCTCAAACTCGGCGACGGCGTGAAGGCGGGTGCCCAGACGGGCATCGACGGTGACGTTCCGGACGGCCTGACGGTGTTCGGCACGCCCCATCTGCCGCACCGCGAGGCCCTCCGCGTCATTGCGGAACTTCGCCGGCTCCCGGAGACGGCCCGGGCCGTCCGCGAATGGCTGGCCCGCGAGGGGAAGGGAAAGGACGACACGACGCCATGAGCGACCCGAACGGTGCCGGCGGAGCGCCGGCCATGGAGATCCGGAAGATCCTGAGCGTCCTGCCGCACCGCTATCCGTTCCTCCTGGTCGACCGGATCCTGTCGATCGAGCCGGGGAAACGGGCGGTCGGCCTGAAGAACGTCTCCGTGAACGAGGAGTTTTTCCAGGGGCACTTCCCCGGAAACCCCGTCATGCCCGGAGTCCTGATCCTGGAGTCGATGGCGCAGATCGGCGGCTGCCTGGTCTTCGCGTCCGATCCGTCGTTCAAGCAGCGGAAGCTGATGTACCTCTCCGGGATCGACAAGGCGCGATTCCGTCGCCCCGTCGTCCCGGGAGACCAGCTCGTCGTGAGCGTCGAGGTGCTCACGGTGCGAGCGAGCTTCATCAAGATCCGCGGCGAGGCCCGCGTCGACGGCCAACTCGCCGCGGAGGCGGAGCTTCTGTCGAGCCTCGTGGATCTGCCCGAAGGGATGGTGGGCTGATGGCGATTCATCCGTCGGCGATCGTCGCCCCCGACGCGAAGATCCACCCCGAATGCGAGATCGGACCCTACGCGATCGTCGGCGCGGGCGTGACGATCGGCGCGCGCACCACCGTCGGCGCGCACGCCGTGATCGAAGGTCCGACGACGATCGGCGAGGCGAACCGGATCCACGCGCACGCGGCTCTGGGCGGGCCGCCGCAGGACCTGAAGTACAAGGGCGAGCCGACGACCCTCGTCATCGGGAACCGGAACGTCTTCCGGGAATTCTCGACCGCTCACCGGGGCACGGTCACGGGACACAGGACCACGATCGTCGGCGACGACAACCTCTTCATGGCCTACTCCCATGTCGCCCACGACTGCGTCATCGGGAACCGGACGGTCTTCGCGAACAGCGCCTCGCTCGCCGGCCACTGCACGGTGGAGGACGACGCCATCCTCGGCGCCTTCGTCGGCGTCAGGCAGTTCCTGAGGATCGGGCGGCATGCATTCCTGGGCGCTTTCACGGCCGTCAACAAGGACGTCCTCCCCTTCTGCTGGACGTCACCCGACCGCGAGGTGAGGGCCTGGAAGATCAACAGCGTGGGGCTCTCCCGGAAGGGCTACTCGGACGAGCGCGTCAAGACGCTGCAGAAGGCCTATCGGGCCCTGCACCGGCACCGGCACGATCACAAGGCGCTGCTCGCCGCCCTCGCGGAGCTCTCCGCCGCGTCGGACGACGTGAAGTACCTTCACGATTTCGTCGCGGCGTCGGAGCAGGGCATCCACGGGGCGTAGCGGAAGCGTTATTCCTCGACGACCTCGGCCTTCTTCGTCTTGGCGTGGTCGGAGATGAGCTTCTCCTGGATGGGGCGCGGGACTTCCTCGTAGTGGTCGAGCTCCATCGTGAAGGAGCCTCGCCCCTGCGTGATGGAGCGGAGGACCGGCGCGTAGGAGATCATCTCGGCCAGCGGCACGTCGGCCCGGATGACGGCATCGTCGCCTTCGGTCTCCATCCCGGCCGGACGGCCCCGCCGGCTCGTCAGGTCGCCCATCAGGTCGCCCATGTATTCCTGCGGCGCCTGGATGGCCACCTTCATGATCGGCTCGAGGATCGTGGGGCGCGCCTTCTCCATGGCGTCCTTGTAGGCGAGCGACCCGGCGATCTTGAAGGCCATTTCCGACGAGTCGACGTCGTGGTACTGGCCGTCGTAGACCTCGACGCGGAAGTCGACCATCGGGAAGCCCGCCAGGTAGCCGCGCCGTCTCGCGTCCTGGATCCCCTTCTCGATCGCGGGGATGAAGCCGCGCGGGATGGAGCCTCCGAAGGTGTCGTCGTCGAACTCGAAGTCGCCGCCCCGCGTGAGCGGCTTGATCCGGATCTTGCAGTCGGCGAACTGGCCGTGGCCGCCGGTCTGCTTCTTGTGGCGCCCGTGCCCCTCGGCCGAGCGGGTGATCGTTTCGCGGTACGGGACCTTCGGCGGATGGAGAATGACCTCGACGCCCGACTTCCGCTTCATCCGGGCCACGGCGATCTCGACATGGAGCTGGCCGGCGCCCGAGAGAAGGAACTGGTGCGTGTCCGCGTCGCGTGAGAAGCGGAGCGACGGGTCCTCCTCGACGAGCTTGTGGATGGCCGAAGAGATCTTGTCCTCGTCTCCCTTGGCTTTCGGCTCGATGGCGAAGGAGATGGCGGGTTCCGCGAATTCGATGGGGGAGAAGAGGAACGGCTTGTCCTTCCCCGACAGCGAATCGCCGGTCAGCGTCTCCTTCAGCTTGGCGACGCCGCCGATGTCGCCCGCCGGGATCTCGGGAACCGTCTGCTGCTGCTTGCCGAGCGGCGAGAAGAGCGGGCCGAACCGTTCGGCGACCTCGCGCGTGGCGTTCCAGTAGTTTCCGTCGGGGCGGATCGTGCCCGACACGACGCGGAAGAGCGTCAGGCGGCCGGCGAAGGGATCGGAGATCGTCTTGAAGACGTAGGCGGCGGCGGGGCCGGCCGGGTCCACGGGGAGGGCCTCGCTCTTCCCGTCCTTCCCCTTCGCGACGGCCCGGAACGCGTCGGCCGACGGGAGGAGATCCACGATCTCGTCGAGGACCTTCTCGACGCCGGTCTCGTGGCTGCCGGCCGCGGCGAAGAGGACGGGCGCGATCTTCCGGTCGCGGATCGCGGCGCGGAGGGCCGGGTGCATCTGATCCTCGGTCAGGTTCCCCTGGTTGAAGAACTGCTCCATCAGCTTGTCGTCGCCCTCGGCGACCATCTCGACCAGCGCCTCGTGGAGCTGGTTCGCGTCGGCGGCGAACTCCTCGGGGATCGGGCCGGGCGCCGTCTTGCCGGCCTCGTCGGTCAGATAGCCCTGCATCGAGATCAGGTCGATGACCCCGCGAAAGCCCTTTTCCCGGCCGATGGGCGCCTCGGCGGCGATGCACACCCGCCCGAACTTCTTCTGCAGCTGGTCCATGACGCGCCCGCCGTCGGCGTTCTCGCGGTCCATCCGGTTGACCACGACGAGGCGGGGGAGGCCGAGCTCGTCGGCCACCTTCCAGGCCTTCTCGGTCTGGACCTGGACACCGGCGACGGCGTCGACGACGAGGATCACGGCGTCGGCGGCGCGCATGCCGCAGATCATCTCGGAAACGAAGATGCCGTAGCCCGGCGTGTCGATCAGGTTGACCTTCCTCTTCTTCCACTCGAGCGAGGCGACCGCGAGACCAATGGAGATCTTCCGGTCGATCTCCTCGGGGTCGAAATCCGTCAGGGCGCTGCCGTCCTCGACGCGGCCGAAGCGCGGGACGGCGCCCCCCTCGTGAAGGAGGGCGGAGACGAGCGTCGTCTTTCCGACGCCGTTGTGGCCGACGATGGCGACGTTGTGGATGGCCGAGGGCGGGAATACTCTCATTCAGGCGTTCCTCTCGATGGCCCGGAGGGGCGAGGCGCGATTATAGGAACAGGCCCTGGGTCACCGGACGCTTTTCCGTCTCGCGGGCCTGATAGAATTTTTCGGGGTTATCCGATCGATTCCCGGGCGCCGCCGCCCGGGGGAGGCCGTCTGCCGACCGAGCTGGGTTCATCGTCCTCGAACCTGCCCAAGCGCTTTGGCCGCTACGAGGTGGTTCGCGAGCTCGGGAAGGGCGCGATGGGCGTCGTCTACCTGGGCCGGGATCCCGTCATCGGGCGTCTCGTCGCGCTCAAGACGATCCGCGTGGCCGCCGAGGACGACATCGAGCAGCGGGAGTTCAACGAGCGCTTCCTCCGCGAGGCGCAGGCCGCCGGCACGCTCTCGCACCCCAACATCGTCACCGTCCACGACGTCGGGGAGGAGGACGACGTGTCCTTCATCGCCATGGAGTACGTGGAGGGGAAGAACCTGAAGCAGGTGATCCGCGAGAAGGACCGGCTCTCGTTCGAGCGGATCTCCGAGATCATCTCCGAGGTCGCGGGCGCCCTCGACTACGCGCACCGGAAGGGGATCGTCCATCGCGACGTCAAGCCGGCCAACATCATCATCACGCCGGACGGCACGGTGAAGATCACGGACTTCGGCATCGCGAAGATCGAGACCTCGAGCCTGACGGAGACCGGCCAGTTCCTCGGCACGCCGAACTACATGTCTCCGGAGCAGGTGACGGGCGAGGCCGTCGACGGGCGGAGCGACCTCTTTTCCCTCGGTGTCGTTCTCTACGAGCTCCTGACCCGGAAGAAACCGTTCCTCGGCGACAACGTGACGTCGATCTCGTACAAGATCGTCCACGAGGACTTCCCGTCGCTCCATGCGGCGGACGCGTCGATTCCGAGCGAGTTCGGGCCCATTCTCGCGAAGGCGCTTTCGAAGGACCCGGCGGCGCGATTCCAGCGCGGTTCGGATCTCGCTCTGGCCCTCTCCGAGGTCCGGGCGCGACAGGCCGAGTACCAGATGATCCGGGACCTCGGCGACATGGTCGCCCAGGCCGAAAAGCTCGGGCCCGTCGCCCCGGTGGAGGCCCCGCCCGCCCCGTCGGCTTCCGGCCCGTCCCGGCCGGGGGTGGCCGAGACGACGGCGCGGATCTCCGCCATGCCGCCGGCGATGCCGGAGGTCACGGGGTCTCTCGAAGCGCTCGCGCGACGCCGCGACGACCTGAATCCCCAGCTCGTCGGCGCCGCTCCGGCGCCGGGCGTCGACTCCTCGGGCCCCGACTGGAGCCTGGACACGGACGCGGTCAAGAGACCGGCCGCGCGGGAGGCCGCGCCCCGCGAGCCGGTTCCGTCTTCTCCGGGGACGATGATCTCCGACCTCCAGCGGACCGGGCAGAAGGGAGCCGCGCCGGAGACGCCGAACGCGACC
>DATIWM010000172.1:0-5776 GCA_035519355.1 Thermoanaerobaculia bacterium
ACGCCCGCCCCGTCGGGTACCGGAAGACGGCGTACGAGGCGTCGGACCTCGCCTCGCGCACGATGCGCTGGACGGGCCCGATCCTGGCCGTCTTCATCGTCTTCCACATCCTCCACATGACGGTGGGGAGCGTCCACCCGAGCTTCAAACACCTCGACGCGTTCGGAAACGTCGCCCGCGGACTCTCCGTCGTTCCCGTCGGCCTCTTCTACGTCGTGTCCATGTTCTGCCTCGGCGTCCATACCTGGCACGGGACCTGGAGCATGCTGCAGACCCTGGGCCTCTCGCACCCGCGCTTCGACCCCGTCCGGAAGAAGATCGCGATCGTCTTCACCGTCGTCGTCGCCGGAGGGTTCATGGCCGTTCCGCTGGCCGTTCTCTTCGGCGCCGTGAAGTGAGACGGGAGGAGATGAGATGGAACTGAAACCCGCCGTCCCGTCCGGCCCCCTCGACAGGAAGTGGACGAAGCACCGCTTCGACATGAAGCTGGTGAACCCCGCCAACAAGCGGAAGTACACGGTCATCATGGTCGGGTCGGGCCTCGCGGGCGCCTCCGGCGCCGCGAGCCTCGCCGAGCTCGGCTACAACGTCCTCTGCTTCTGCTACCAGGACAGCCCCCGCCGCGCGCATTCGATCGCGGCGCAGGGGGGGATCAACGCCGCGAAGAACTACCAGAACGACGGCGACAGCGTCTACCGCCTCTTCTACGACACGATCAAGGGAGGCGACTTCCGCGCCCGCGAGGCGAACGTCCACCGCCTCGCCGAGGTGTCCGTCAACATCATCGACCAGTGCGTCGCGCAGGGCGTCCCCTTCGCGCGCGAATACGGCGGCGCGCTCGCGAACCGCTCCTTCGGCGGCGCGCAGGTCTCGCGAACGTTCTACGCCCGGGGCCAGACGGGGCAGCAGCTCCTGATCGGCGCCTACCAGGCGCTGGAACGGCAGATCGGCCTCGGCACGGTGAAGATGTTCACGCGGCACGAGATGCTGGAGCTGGTCGTCGTCGACGGCCGGGCCCGGGGCATCGTGACGCGCGACATGGTCACCGGCGCCGTCGAGTCGTGGGCGGCGGACGCGGTCGTCCTCGCCACGGGCGGCTACGGAAACGTCTTCTACCTCTCGACCAACGCCAAAGGGTGCTCGACGACCGCGATCTGGCGCGCCTACAAGAAGGGCGCCGGCTTTGCGAACCCCTGCTACACGCAGATCCATCCGACCTGCATCCCGGTCACCGGCGAGCACCAGTCCAAGCTGACGCTCATGTCCGAGTCGCTCCGGAACGACGGCCGGATCTGGGTGCCGCTGAAGAAGGGCGACACGCGGGCCCCGGGCGACATCCCCGAGGCCGAGCGCGACTACTACCTCGAGCGGAAGTACCCGAGCTACGGGAACCTCGCGCCCCGGGACATCGCCTCCCGCGCGGCCAAGCAGGTCTGCGACGAGGGGCGGGGCGTGGGGAAGACGGGCCTCGGCGTCTACCTCGATTTCGCCGACGCCATCGCGCGCCTCGGCGAAAACGTCATCCGCGACCGCTACGGAAACCTCTGCGACATGTACGAGCGGATCACGGACGAGAACCCCTACAAGGTGCCGATGCGGATCTTCCCGGCCTCGCACTACACGATGGGGGGCCTCTGGGTCGACTACAACCTGATGTCGACGATCCCGGGCTGTTTCGTGGCGGGCGAGGCGAACTTCTCCGACCACGGCGCGAACCGGCTCGGCGCCAGCGCCCTGATGCAGGGCCTGGCGGACGGCTATTTCGTCCTCCCGTACACGGTGGGGAACTTCCTGGCCACGACGAAACAGGTGAAGGTGGAGACGGCCCATCCCGCCTTCAAGGAGGCCGAGGCGCAGGTGACCGGGCAGGTGAAGCGGCTCCTCGGAATCGGCGGGAAGCGGACCGTCGACGACTTCCACCGGGAACTCGGGAAGATCATGTGGGAGCACAGCGGCATGGGACGGAACGAGGCCGGCCTCAAGACGGCGCTCGGGAAGATCCCCGGCCTGCGCGAGGAGTTCTGGAAGAACGTCCGGGTCCTCGGCGAGAACGAGGAGATCAACCAGTCGCTCGAGAAGGCGGGGCGCGTGGCCGACTTCCTCGAGCTGGGCGAGCTGCTCTGCCGCGACGCGCTCGAGCGGCGGGAGTCGTGCGGCGGGCACTTCCGGGAGGAGTTCCAGACGCCGGATGGCGAGGCGCTGCGCGACGACGCGAACTTCGCGCACGTCGCGGTCTGGGAGTACGCGGGGGACGGAAAAGCCCCCGTCCGGAACGTGGAGCCGCTCGTCTTCGAGAGCCTCCAGCTCGCCACGAGGAGCTACAAGTGATGAACCTCACGCTGCACGTCTGGAGACAGAAGAACGCGAAGAGCGAGGGACGTTTCGTCACGTACGCGGCGAAGGACATCAGCGCCGACATGTCGTTCCTCGAGATGCTCGACATCGTGAACGAGGGGCTCATCCTGAAGGGCGAGGACCCGATCGCGTTCGACCACGACTGCCGCGAGGGGATCTGCGGCATGTGCGGCGTCGTCGTGAACGGCGCCGCGCACGGGCCCCGGAAGGCCACGACGGCCTGCCAGCTCCACATGCGGAGCTTCAAGGACGGCGACGAGGTGGTTCTCGAGCCGTGGCGGGCCCGGGCCTTCCCGGTCCTGAAGGATCTCATCGTCGACCGGGGAGCCTTCGACCGGATCATCGCCGTGGGGGGCTTCATCAGCGTCGGGACCGGGAGCGCCCCGGACGGCAACGCGATCCCGGTCCCGAAGATGGCCGCCGATCTCTCCATGGATGCCGCGGCCTGCGTCGGCTGCGGCGCGTGCGTCGCGGCCTGTCCGAACGCCTCGGCCATGCTCTTCGTGGCCGCGAAGGCCTCGCATCTCGGCTATCTCCCGCAGGGCCAGCCCGAGCGCTACTCGCGTGCCCTGAAGATGGTCGAGCAGATGGACAAGGAAGGCTTCGGAACCTGCACGAACCACGGCGAGTGCTCGAAGGCCTGCCCGAAGGAGATCCGGCAGGAGTTCATCGCGCGCCTGAACCGTGACTACCTCCGGGCCTCCCTCATCGACCGTCCGGAGTCGGCGGCCGGCGGCTCGGGCTGATCGCCGTCCGGCCGGGCCGGGAGTAGAGTTTCGGAAGGTCATGACCTCCCTGACGCCCGACGGCCTGCTCGCCCTCGCCCGCGGCTTCCAGGAGAGTCGCGTCCTCCTGTCGGGCGCCGAGCTCGACCTCTTCACGCTCCTGTCGAGGGAGAGCCTCCCGGCGGGGGAGATCGCGAGGCGGCTCGGGGCGGATCTCAGGGCTCTGTCGATCCTGCTCGACGCGCTGGCCGCGATGGAGGTCTTGGAGAAGAGCGACGACCGGTACCGGACGGCCCCCGGGGCTGCCTGCCTCTCGGCGGACGCCCCCGACTCGATCCACCCGATGCTCCTCCACGCCGCCGCGCTCTGGGCGCGCTGGACGACCCTGACGAAACGCGTGGGCGGGACGCCGCTGCACGAGCGCGCGGCCGAGGAGTCGCTCCGCGCGTTCATCGGGGCGATGCACGTGGTCGGTTCCCCCCAGGCGGCCCGCCTCGTCGCGGCCGCGGGGGCCTCGGGCGCCCGCCGGCTTCTCGACGTGGGCGGCGGGCCGGCCACCTACACGATGGCCTTTCTCGCCGCGGAGCCGTCGCTCGCGGCGACGCTCTTCGATCTTCCGCCCGTCGTGGAGATCGCGCGCGAGCGGCTGGAGAAGGCCGGCCTCCTCTCGCGCGTGACGCTCGTCCCCGGCGACTTCACCCGGGACGAGCTGCCGTCCGGCCACGATCTCGCCTGGCTCTCGGCCATCATTCACCAGAACAGCCCGGCGGAGAACGACGCGCTCTACTCCCGGATCTTCCAGGCGCTCGTACCGGGGGGCCGCCTCGTCCTTCGTGACCACGTCATGGACGCCGCGCGCACCCAGCCGCGCGCCGGGGCCCTCTTCGCGGTCAACATGCTGGTCGGCACCTCCGGCGGCGGCACCTACACCTTCGACGAGATCTGCTCGGGCCTTTCCCGCGCCGGCTTCACGCGCACCCGGCTCATCCAGTCCGGCGAGCGGATGGATGCGCTCGTCGAGGCGTTCCGGCCGTGATGCCTCTCGCCCCTATGTCTCCCACGGCCGGAAGAAGAGCGCCTGCTTCTTGACCGGCTCGGCCTTCGTGGAGAGGTCGGCCAGCTGCGCGGCGGAGAGGGGCGTGAACGAACGGGCGATCCGGAGGTTCTCCTCGAGCTGCGCGATCGAGTCGACCCCGACGATGACCGTCGAGACCGGAAGGGAGAGGACGTAGCGCATCGCCTCGGGCATCGTCAGCGTCCCGGAGCTCGTGGCCGTCCCGGTCCACGAAGGTTGCGATCCCGCGGGCGGCGGCGTCCAGCTGGAGAGAATCCGGCCGCGGGCCGGGATCTTCATTCCGACGATCCCCATCTCCTTCTCGACGGCCGTCGGAAGGAGCGCCTTCTGGAAGCTCCGGTGATGGGGGTCGGCGGCGTTCAGGGCCATCAGGATCGTGTCGAACGGAAAGCGGCGGATGGCCTCGAGGAGGCAGTCCGGGTCGGCGTGGCCGGTGACGCCGAGGAAGCGGACCAGCTTCTGCTCGCGTGCCTCCTGCATCGCCTTCACGGCGCCGTCGGGAGCGAACATCCGCTCGACCTGCTCCTTCGACGTCAGGTTGTGGATCTGCCAGAGGTCCACGTGGTCGGTCTCGAGGAGCTTCAGGGAGGTCTCGAGGAGCTTCATCGAGCCGTCGCGCGACCGGTCGTGCGTCTTGGTCGCGAGGAACGCCTCGCTGCGGCGGCGCTTCATGACCTGTCCGATGTATTTCTCGCTCCAGCGGGCCTCGCCGCCGTACCGGGCCGACGTGTCGATGTAGTTGACGCCGAGATCCAGCGCCTTCTCGACGATCGGCACCGCCACGGCCTCGTTGTCCGGCTGCTCGACGGCCGCCTGGCCCCCCAGACTGAAGATCCCGACGCGGAAGCCGGTCCTCCCGAAGTTCCGCATCGGCATGGCGCCGGCGGTCCGCGGGTTCTCGGGCGCGGAGGACGAAGGCTTCGCTGCCTGCCGAGGCGCATCGGCCGCGAGGCCGCGGGTGAGAAAGCCGGCCGCCGCGGCGGCGCCCAGCTTCAGGACATCCCGGCGGGGGAGAAAGGCGTTCGGATCGGGCTTCTCGCTCATCGGGGGCCTCCGATCGGGTCAGAGCCTAGTGTTTGCTGCCGTAGGTTTTCTCTCCGGCGGTCACCGCCAGCGCCAGGCCGTTCCCCTTGGGAGGGAGTGGGCAGGTGGCGTAGGGCGTGAAGGCACAGGGCGGGTTGATGGCCCGGTTGAAATCGACGACGACGGACCCGTCGGCCGACGGGGGGGGCGTATGGAGGAAGCGTCCTCCGCCGTAGGTCTCCTTCGAGTTGGTCTGGTCGCCGAAGACGAGAAACAGCTCCCCTTTCGGCCCTCCGACGAGGGCGTCGAGGCGGTACGTCTTCCCGTCCTTCGTGAAGACGACGGCGCCGGGAGAGTCCTGCTTTTCGGGCTTCTCCAGGACGTTCGGCACCTCGACCTTCTTCGCCGGCTGGTATTTTTCGAAGCGCGCCGAGATGCGCCACGCCGGGTCGACGGGGAAGTTCTCGACACCCTTGAAGTTCTTCAGCGTGGCCGCCTCGCTGTCCCTCACCCGTACGCCCCACTTCGCGCCGCGCTTGATGAGATAGAAGCTGAGCGAGCCGTGGGAGAGCCTGGTGGCCTCGCCGGAGGAATCCGG
>DATIWM010000173.1:0-9789 GCA_035519355.1 Thermoanaerobaculia bacterium
TTCGACCGGCCGCGGAAGCCGGCTGGCATGTCAACTGCAGACAACAGGGCAATCCTCGGCCTGTCCGAAACGACAAGAAAGAGGAAATAGAAGAGGAAATGAAGGAGGAATCAGAACGATGGCAACCGAATCACTCTCCCGCGGAGAGATCCAGGATCTCCTCACGAAGTTCGCGCAGCGGAACCCCACCTACCGCGCCAACCTCCTCAAGAACCCGAAAGCCGTCATCGAAGGACAGCTGAACAACAAGCTGCCGAGCGCCATCAAGGTGAAGACGGTCGAAGAGACCGCCGACACCATCTACATTGTCGTCCCGTACGTTCCGCAGGCCGGCAAGGAGCTCGGCGACGCCGCGCTGGAGATGGTGGCGGGCGGCAAAGGAGACAGCTCGCAGTCGGGCAACAACTACAACTGCAATACCTCCACGGGCGGCTTCAACACCCGCAACGAGTTCAGCTCCACCGTCAAACTCGTCTGACCCCGTTTCCCGCGCCGGATAACGGCCCGGGAAGTTCCGAGACACGACCTGACGAGGGGCCACCTGACGCCGGGCGCGACAGGGGGCCCCTTTCTTCCCGGGATGACTCAAGGGAAATTCGTCGGCCCGTCCGAAAGGACCGATAACGAGGACATGAAGGAGGAATCACGACGATGGCCACAGAATCACTCACCCGCGGACAGATCCAGGATCTCCTCGCCAAGTTCGCGCAGAAGAACCCCACCTACCGCGCCAACCTCCTCAAGAACCCGAAAGCCGTCATCGAAGGACAGCTGAACAACAAGCTGCCGGGTGCCATCAAGGTGAAGACGGTCGAGGAGACCGCCGACACCATCTACATCGTCGTCCCGTACGTTCCGCAGGCCGGAAAGGAGCTCGGCGACGCCGCGCTCGAGATGGTGGCGGGCGGCAAGGGAGACAGCCAGCAGACGGGCAACACCTACAATTGCAACACCTCCACAGGCGGTTTCAACACCCGCAACGAGTTCAGCTCCACCGTCAGCCTCGTCTGACCCCGTTTCCCGCGCCGGAGACGGCCCGGGAGGTTCCGAGACACGACCTGACGAGGGGCCACCCGACGCCGGGCACGATGGGAGGTCCCTTCCTTCCCGGGAATCGTCAAGGAAATTTCGTCGGCCTGCCCGAATAGACCGAAAAAGAGGACATGAAGGAGGAATCACGACGATGGCAGAAGCACTCACCCGCGGACAGATCCAGGATCTCCTCACCAAGTTCGCGCAGAAGAACCCCACCTACCGCGCCAACCTCCTCAAGAACCCGAAAGCCGTCATCGAAGGGCAGCTGAACAACAAGCTGCCGGGCGCCATCAAGGTGAAGACGGTCGAGGAGACCGCCGACACCATCTACATCGTCGTCCCGTACGTTCCGCAGGCCGGAAAGGAGCTCGGAGACGCCGCGCTCGAGATGGTGGCGGGCGGCAAGGGAGACAGCTCGCAGGCGAACAACACGTACAACTGCAATACCTCCACGGGCGGTTTCAACACCCGCAACGAGTTCAGCTCCACCGTCAAGCTCGTCTGACCCCGTGCCCCGTGCCTGAAACAGGCCCTGGAACTGCTGGA
This sequence comes from Thermoanaerobaculia bacterium, assembly GCA_035519355.1. GTDB lineage: Bacteria > Acidobacteriota > Thermoanaerobaculia > UBA5066 > UBA5066 > DAOMFB01. The sequence continues at coordinate 1,582 of DATIWM010000173.1, forward strand.
GACACGATCCGGGCGAAGGGCCACCTGCCGCCGGGCGCGGCAGGTGGCCCTTCCCGTCCCCAGGGGACGTCCGCAGCGGTTTCCGACCTGCGACTCATCGCGCGGCGCGCCCGCACGTGGGAGGAGCGCGTGAGCACGGCGGGGCGTACGGGCGCAGAAATCGCCCCCCCGGAGGCCCTCGATTTCTGGGCGGCGCTCGTCGCCCCGTCCCGACCGGACCTCTTCGCCCGTCGCCTCGCGTGGGACAGCCTGACGCCGGAGAGCGCCCGGCGGATACTGGCGGCCGCCTCGTCGCCGGAGGAGGCCCCTCTCCCCGGCTGGACCGCTTTTCTCGCCGACGCGGCTTCCGCGTGCGACGCGACCCTCGAGGAGCTTCGAAGCCGCCGGATTCCTCCGGAGCTCCAGGGCGTTTCTCCGGACCGGATGCCCCGCTTCGCGGAGCTCTGGCTTCCGTTTCTCAGGACCGCTCGCGCCCGCCTGGCATCGCGCGCCGGAGGCGGGCTCGAGCGCCTCGCGCCCCCCGCGCGGTGCTCGCTGGAATCCTGGTTGCTCGGAGAGATGGGGCGGCAGGCGGAAGCCACTCTCTACGGCCTCTTCGACCTCTTTCGCCAGGAGCGGCAGGCGGCGGCCGCCTCCCCCGTCCCTGAGACCCGGGGAGGACGCGAGATCTACGACCTCTTCGTCGGGTCGCTCCTCGGCGGCGGGCTCCTTCCGCTCTTTCTCGAATACAGCGTCCTCGGCCGCCTTCTCTCGACTCTCGCCCTGACGTGGGTCGACTACGCTGCCGAACTCAGCGACCGCCTCGTCGCGGACTCCGAAACGATCGCGCGGACATTCGGAGCCACCGGCGCCGTCGAGGCGCTGACGCCCGGACTCGGCGACCGCCACAACGGAGGGCGATCTGTGGCTCTCCTGGCGTTTGCGTCCGGGGTGCGGCTCGTCTACAAGCCCCGGACGATGGGCGCCGAGACCGCCTGGAATGACTTGTTGGGCTGGATGGCCTCCTGCGGCGCGTCGATCCCTCCCCCGCTCACGATCCTCTCCCGCAAGGGGTACGGCTGGACGAATTTCCAGGCCGGGGCCGACCTCGGCTCGGAGGAGGCCGTGGAGACCTATTTCCGGAACGCCGGAGGCCTCCTCTGCACGGCGTGGCTCTGCGGCGTCCACGACCTCCACATGGACAACGTGGTAGCCGGGCCGCTCGGGCCCGTCGTGGTGGACGGCGAGCTCGCCTTTCAGCCCCTCGTCGCGGGCGGCGCCTCCGCCGGGCCGGGGACCGCGTTCTCGCGGCTCGGCCAGCGGCTGAAGGATTCCTTCGTGTCGACCGGTTTTCTCTCGCTGGAGCAGGCCTTTCCCGATGGACGCCGCGAGGTCGTGGGTGGTCTCTCCGGTGAGGGGGGCTACCCTTCTTCGGCGCCGGCTCGCGTCTTCGTCCGGACGAACACGGACCAGATGGCGCTCGAGGAGCGGACGGGCGAGGTTCCGCCGGCACAGAACCTCCCCTCGTTCCACGGACGCCGTCTGAAAGCTGCAGACCGCCCCGGTGCGGTCCGCGCCGGCTTCGAGGCCACGTACCGCTTCGTTCTGGCCCGCCGCGAGGAGTTCCGCGCGCCGGGGGGGCCTCTCGATGCCGTGGCGCACGCGGAAACGCGACTCGTCTTTCGCTCGAGCGATCAGTACATCCGGCTTCTCCACCTCCTTGCCTCGCCCCGCTATCTCCGGGAAGGGCATGTCCGGACCTGGGCGATCGACGCGCTGAACCGCCCGCTCCTCGCGCTCACGGAGAGACCGGCGCTCTGGCCGCTCGTGGCCGACGAACGGGCCTCCCTCGAGAATCTCGACGTCCCTTACGTGACCGTCGGCGCGGACAGCCGTCACCTCCGGACGTCGCGCGGCGAGACCATCGAAGGACACCTCCACGCTTCCGGCCTCGACGCCGTCCGGGGCCGCCTGTTCCGGATGAACGAGGAGGACCTCCGGTCGCAGCTCGAAATCCTCGATGCGCTTCTGTCGCCCGTGCGGCGCTGGGAAGCGACGGTCGAGGAGGCCGAGGCGACGGCTCTCTCGCCGGAGAAAGAGGATCTTCCTGACGACGTTCTCGTCCGGACGGCCGAAGAGATCGCCGAACGGCTCCTCTCCCGCGCGATCGCCGGCGACGACGGATCGATCACGTGGCTCGCCCCCGAATTCGTGAAAGGGACGGAGCGCCGGGACCGGGGCGCGGCGTACTACCTCTACCATGGCGCGGCCGGCCTCGCTCTCTTTCTCGCGGCCCTGTCACGCCGGACGGCGCGGGCGGATTTCGCCGCCGCGGCGCGGGCCGTCTGCCGTCCCATCCGCCTCGTTCTTTCGGCGCCCGAGCCCGCGCTTCTCCTTCAAGACGAGGGGCTCGGGGCCGCGAGCGGGCTCGGCTCCCTCCTCTGGGCGCTGACGCAGCTCGACGGGCTCCTCCCGGGCGAGGGATACGTCGAGACCGCTGCCCGCCTCGCGCCCCACGTCACGCCGGAGCGGATCGCGGCTGATACCCGCTTCGATCTCGAGGGGGGGGCGGCGGGCGCGATTCTCGGTCTTCTGTCTCTCCACGAGGCGACCGGCGAGCGGGCTCTCCTCGAAACGGCCCGCTCTTGCGGCGAGCATCTCCGGACGCACGCTCGCGACCTCGGCGAAGCCGGTTGGGGCTGGCCCTCCGACGACGGACTCGTCCAGCCCGGCCTCGCGCACGGCGCTTCCGGGATCGCGCTCGCTCTCGGTCGTCTCTTCGCCGCCACCGGCCGGGAAGAGTTCGGCGAGGCGTCTCTCCGTGCCCTCCGCTTCGTGCGCACTCGCTTCGACTCCATCCGGAAGAACTGGCCCGCTCCCGTCCTCGACCGGGGAACCGAGCGTCCGATCTGGATGATCGCCTGGTGTCACGGGGCTCCCGGCGTCGGCCTCGCCCACCTCGAGCTGTCGGGGATACCCGGACTCGAAGAGGCTGCCGAGGCCGCCGAGGCGGCCCTCGCGACGACGGCCGCCGCCGGAATCCTCTCGGTCGACCACCTCTGCTGCGGAAACGCCGGCCTCGTCGAGACACTCCTCGTCTTCGGCCGGGCGCGGGGACGGAGCGATCTCCTCGCCGCGGCGCGGCGGCGGGCGGCGGCACTTCTGGCCCGCGCCGCCGAGCAGGGCTTCCGACTGAGGGGAATGCAGGCGGAGGGCGCCGAACTCTCTCCCGGCCTCTTCCGCGGAGAGGCGGGGATCGGATACACGCTCCTCCGCCTGGCCGATCCCGATTCTCTCCCGTCGGTGCTGGCGTTCCGCGGCTCCGGAGAGGCCCGGAGCCGCATGGCGCAGCGGACGCCGACGGTTCCGGTTCTCCGGGTGGAATCCGGGTCCCCGGCGGGTGAAGCGGCCCCGGGTGAAATACGGATCGAGGAGCTCTCGGCACCCGTCGAGCCGCGGTTTCTCGAGATGACGTTTCCGGCATACCGGCATCTCCTCGATCTGAAGAGGGCGCGGCGCCATCTCGACGTTCCCTCGCTTCCGCTCGTCATGCCGTGGGCCCTCGGTGCGCTCTGGAGCGGCGTCCCGGCGGGACTGGTTCTGGCCGAGATCCCCGATCCGCCGGCCGATTCCGTCGAGATCCTCTCCCTGTTCGTCTCCCCGGCGTTTCGCGGAGCGGGACTCGCGACCCGCCTCCTCAAGGAGACTGCGGACCGGCTCGCGCGGACGGGCGCCGCGCGCCTCCATGGCGTCTACATGACGAACCAGCCGACCCAGGAGGCCCTAGAACACGTTCTGGCGAAGGCCGGATGGGAGACTCCGAGAACCCGGATGCTCACGATGCGCTTCACCGTCGAGGGGGCCCACGGGACCTCCTGGTACGGCCGATATCCGCTCGGCGACTCGCTGACCGTCTTTCCCTGGGCCGAGCTGGCTCCCTCGGAGCGCGAGGCTCTCATCCGCTCACAGCAGGAGCGCCACTGGATCCAGCCCGACCTCGAGCCGTGGCGGTACGACGAGTCCGGCTTCGAGCCGGTGTCGAGCCTCGGCGTGAGGTACAAGGGCGAGATCGTCGGCTGGGTCATCAATCACGCCCTCTCCCCCAAGCTCGTCCGGTTCACCTGCAGCTTCCTCCGCCGGGACCTCTCGCGCCGCGGCAAGCTCGTCCCCGTCTACTCGGAGTCGATCCGACGTCTTTCCGGGACCTCCTTCGAGGAGTGCACGCTCACCGTCCCGGTTCTCCACGAAGGAATGGCGCGATTCCTCTCCCGGTGGTGCCGCCCCGTCGCGACCTTCTTCGGCGAGACCCGGGGCACCGAGAAACGTCTTCGTCCGGCCGTCCCCTCGGCGGCCTCCGGCTCCGTTGACGATCCCTCGCGCCGATGCTAGCGTTTTCGCTCACCATTCCGCTCAGCTCTTTTGACTCCCGCCGCGCGGAGACGCTCTCCGCTCAGGGTTCTCAGGAGGATTCATGAGAAAGCCGCTGATCCGTTCGACCCTTCTTCTCGTCCTCGGCCTCGCCGTTTCGGGGCTCACCGGGTCGCGACTTCACGCGGCGGACGCTCAGAAGAAGGCGCCGCCCCCTCTCTACGACCCCCAGACCCTGACCCTCCCGGGAAACCGGATCTCGCTTCTCGACGCGATCCGGATCACGCTCGAGAACGACCCGAACATCAAGCTCCGCGAGCAGGAGTCTCTCGCCGCCAAGGGGATCTGGCAGACCGAGACGGGTAAGTTCGACTCCTCGATTGCGGCGACCGCGCAGTACCTCTTCACCCAGCAGGCGCTCACGCTCTCGCAGCAGGCGGCCGAGAAGAAGAACCGGACGGACATCCAGAAGCAGATCGACGAAAATCAGGCGGACGTTCAGACCTACCAGGCCGAAGTCACCGAGCTGACGAAGCTCCAGGCGAACCCCACCGGCTACCAGATGGTCGTGGCGGATCCCAAGCTCGTCGTCGTCCAGGCCCGGGTGGACAACTACAATGAGAAGATCGCCGCGGAGACCGACCCCGCCCAGCAGGCCGCGCTGATCGCCGAGCGCGACGCGTACATCGCCGACAACCTGGCCGGCTCGAAGTCCGATCTGGCGTCGTCGCAGACCCAGGTGGCCAAGGACACCGTGCGCCTGGCGAAGCTCGGCGACGTCCCCACGACCACGCAGCAGACGAACGCCACGCTCGACCTCAAGGCCCTCTTCCCGTACCGCGACGGCGTGACGCTGGGCCTCCTCGCGAGCGGCGCCTATACCGCGAACGGCTACAAGGGAAAGCCGAAGCAGATCGAGTACGGCGGCCTGGGCGTCGAGGACCAGTACACGGCCAGCGTCGGCTTCTCGATCGCCGCGTCTCTCCTCCGCAATCGGGGACGGGACGCGACGGACGCTTTCGAGATGGCCGGGAAGATCGACTACGAAGCGAGCGAGCTGTCGTACAAGTGGGAGGCGTCCATCAGCGTTCTCAATACGGTCTCCGCCTACTGGAACCTCGTCGGCGCGCAGGAGGTTCTGAAGGCGGCGGAGACGTCGGCCGGCCTTCAGACGCGGTCGCTCGACATCACCGACGCGCTCATTGCGGCCGACGAGATCCCGCGCGCCGAGCGCGCCCGGGCTCTCGCGAGCCGGGCGTCCGGCGAGGCCCTCGTGGCCACCGCCCGCCGGGTCGTGGACGAGGCGCGCGTGGCCCTCGCCCTCGCGATGGGAGTCGCCGTCGACAGCGGAGCCAACGCGCCGTACGCGGCTGACGTCTTTACGGACGCCGTCGAGCGCGACGTCCTGAACGCCCTCTCTCCCGCCCCGCTCACGACCATCGCGTTCGAGCGCCGGTACGACCTGAAGGCCGCCTACAAGCTCGTCGAGTCGGGGGGCATCCTCGTCCGGAAGGCCGAAACGGACCTCCGGCCGAAGCTGGACGTCACGGGCCAGGTCACCGCCAACGGCATCGCGGAGACGAGCCTCTCCCAGATGTCCAGCGGCTGGACCGCTCCGAGCTTCCAGGCCGGCCTTGCGTTCGAGAAGCCCGTCGGGAACAACACGGCGCGGGGGCTCTTCGCCCAGTCGAAGGCGCAGCTCGCGCAGCGGACGATCAACGTGAGGGATCTCCAGCGGAACATCCAGGCGAACATCGTCCAGACCCTCGCCACGCTCCGCGACGCCGCGGACCAGGTGGAGCGGTCGCGGGAAGCCGTCCAGGCCTACGCGTCGACGATCGAGTCCGAGCGTGAGCGCTTCCGGTCGAGCGAAACGACCCTGCTCGACACCATCCTGACGCAGGACTACCAGACGAGCGCGCTCGTCACCTACTCCCAGGCAAAACAGATCTACGCCACGCTCCTGGCCCGCCTGAGGTACGAGACGGGCACGCTCGTCGACGAGACCCCGGGAGGCAACGTCGTCCGCGAAGGGGCCCTCCTCCACCTGCCGACGGCTCCGAAGGCTCCGTGAGGGAGAGCGCCGTGAACGAGAAGCGGAACCACCCGCCGGGCGGCCGCCTCCGGGCGGCCCTCCTCCTCCTCCTTCCTCTCGCGGCCGGCCTCGCGGTCCGCGCGGAGCCGGGCGGAACCACCACGCCGGCCGCCGTGCCGCCGGCGCTCACCGCACCCGAGATCCGGCAGGAGAAGATCACGCTCGCCGAGGCCGTGCGCCTCACCATCGACTACTCGCCGGACGTTCTCCTGGCGCGCCAGGAGGTGGACCGCCGCCAGGGACTTCTGCAGACGGCCTCGGGCGAGTTCGACAACACGATCCTCTTCACGCCGCAGTACAACCGCACCAAGAGCGTCCTGACCCTGACCCAGCTCCGACCCGAGATCCGGCAGCGGACGTTCTTCAGCGAGGCGTCCAAGGATCTCTCCACCGTCGCGACGGACATCGCGAAGGGCCTGACGGACGACAAGGGATTCCCGCTGCCCGACTGCCAGGGGCGCCAGTACTACATCAACGGCTCCGCCATCTGCCTGGACAAGGTCAACCCGACCGACGTCCAGACCTTCCAGACTCTCATCGACGGGCAGGCCGCTGCGGCGAGCATCCCCCAGGACTCGCCGTCGAACCGTCTCTACCGGCAACTCCTCGAACAGCAACGGCTTCGGGTCACCCAGATCCTCAAGCTCCTCCGGCAGGTCTTCATCCCCTCCCTCGACCAGCAGCTGGCGGCCATCGGGGCGCTGCCGACGCTCTCCAACTACGAAACCCTCCAGGTCGATCTCCGGTTCGCGATCCCGACGCGGTCGGGCCTCACCGTGGCCCCCGTTCTCTTCTTCGCGGGCACCGAGGACATCTACGCCGACAAGTCACTGAGCCCCGCGGAGGGCGGCAAGGGCGTTCCGACCCTCTACCGCAGCGTCGTCGGCTTCACGCTGGACGTCCCGCTTCTCAAGGGCGCGGGCAGCACCTCCGTCGCGGCGGGAGAGAACTCGGCGCGGCAGAACTACCTGGCGTCACTCGAGAGCCTCGCGCACGCCGCGACGCAGAGCGTCCTCCGGACGACCCTCGCCTACTGGAACCTCGCGGCCGCGCAGGAGGTCGAGGCCCTCCTCAACCGGTCCGCCGAGGCCCAGCGGAAGATCAACGACGTGACGGCCGCTCTGATCCAGGCCGACGAGCTGCCGAAGGCCGAGACGAGCCGCGTCGCCGCCCGGACGGCCGACCTCGAAGGCGGCCTCGCCGCCGCGCGCCGCGACGTGGCCCGCAAGCGCGTAGACCTCGCCGTCGCGATCGGCCTCGCCGTCCCCGACGTCTCCTACGCGCCTCTCGCGGCCGATCCACTCCCCGCCGGAGAGAGCGTGCGGGCGCTGGATCCCCCCGAGCTGGCCCGGCTTCTGGACGCCTCGATCTCCCGGCGGGCCGACGTGAAGGCTGCGTCCCTGCGGGTGACCGCCGCGGACTATCTGCTGAAGGGGTCGCGCGTCGACCTGAGGCCGAGGCTCGACTTCTCCGTCCAGGCCGGCTACAACGGAATGTACGAGGACGGGCACTTCGACATCACGAGCGTCATAAACCCGACGGGATACTGGCGGAGCTTTCAGGGCCGGTACGTCGGCCCCAGCGTCCAGGCGACGCTTTCCTTCGAACTCCCGTTCAAGAACAACACGGCAAAAGGAAACTACGTCCAGTCCGAGTCGCTCGTCGGGAACGCCACCATCTCGAGGGTGGACCTCGTGAGGACCGTCCGGGCCAACGTCGTGCAGCTCGCCGGCGCCCTCGTGACGGCCGCCGCCGAGGTCAGCAGC
>DATIWM010000174.1:0-4014 GCA_035519355.1 Thermoanaerobaculia bacterium
TGAGCGGCAGCAGAATCGTGGCCGTCCCGTCGTAGGCCCTGGCGTCGCTCCAGGCTTCGAGCGGGTGCGCCTCCGCGACCTGCCAGTGGCAGAGCCGCGAGGTTTCGTCGTCGTGCAGGGAGAGGTGGATCCGCAGCGGAACCTTCTCCATCGCTTCCGCCAGCCGCAAGTCCGAGGGCGCCGTGAAGACCGGATTTCCACCGACGATGACGAGCGCCGAGACCTGGCCTCCCTGCATGTCGCGGACGAGCTCGGAAAGCGCCGCGGCCTGATCGTCGGAGCGCGCCAGAACGGGCTCCGAGTACGAGACGGTCTTCCCGGTGTTGCCGAGCGTCTGATTGATCGCGTGGCAGAGGGCGTGGACGGCCGGGGCCTGGGACGCTCCGGCCGCGACCAGGCCGGCGCCGCGGTGGGCGAGCAGGTCTTTCGCGACGAGCGCGGCGAAGGAGTCTTTCGAGGCGGCGGCCGGCGCGGCTCCGACGGTCGCGGCGACGGCCCGCGCGAACGCCTCGATCTCGACCGGGCCCAAGGGGCGGCGGTGATCCGCTCGGGCGCCCGTCAGGGTCGGCGTCGACTCGACGACGTACAGCCGGTTCATGTTCCCCGGACGGCGCCGGGAGGCAAAGTCCCGGACCGCGCGCGGCTGCGCCGGCCCTCCCCCGAGGAAGTCCATCTCGAGCGAGACGATGACGTCCGCCCGGTCGAAGGCGTACCGAGGCTCGAGGGCTTCGCCGAACGCCAGGCGCGTGCCCGCGTAGACGTTGTCCCGCCCGGCCGGCTCCCAGGCGATCCACTTCGCCTGCGGAAACGCCTGGAGGATGCCGGCCATCTGCGCGGTGAGGGTCGGCGACGAAACGGCCGTCGTCAGAAAGCGCAGTCCGGCGCCGCGGCCCGGCCGCTCCTTCTCGAGCGCGAGCTTGATGGCGGCGACGAAGGTGCTCCAGGGCCGGATCTCCCCGCGCTCGGTCAGGGTCTGCGAGCGGTCCGGGTCGTAAAGATCGAGGACGTACGCCTGGGCGAAGACGTCGGTGCCGCCGAGGCTCGCCGGGTGGAGGGCGTTGCCTTCGATCTTGATCGGCCGGCCCTCGTAACTCTCGGCGACGATCCCCCTGGCGTAGCCGCCGTGGACGTGCGCCGTGGCGTAGAACAGGGGCTCCCCGGCCACGACCTCCTCCGGGGGCTTGACGTAGGGGTAGATCCGTTCGGTCGGCTGACGCGTGCAGCCGGTCAGGCCCGCCAGGGCCATCGAGGCTCCCATCAGCGTCAGAAGCTCCCGCCGGTCGACGCCCGATTCGATCGGGACCCGGAACTCCCGGTGGAGGTGCTCCCGGAAGTCCTCGGTGTCGGCGAGCTCTTCCAGACTCCTCCAGTACTCTCGGCCCCGAAGCCGCTCCAGTCGGCTCCGGGCCTGCGCGATGTCGACACGGGTCTCGCTCATCGGTGGCACGTCGAGCAATCGGTCAGCTCGTTGGAGGGCCGGATTCGGTACTCACGCTTCAACCGCTCGCCGATCTCCTCCGGATTGCCTGCCGGCACGTACCCCATGGTGAACACCTGATCGCGGGGACGAAGGTTCTTCCCGGGGTCGCGGTGGCAGTCCAGGCACCAGGACATCTGGAGCGTGGGGTGCTGGGATACGAGCGGCATCTGGTCCACCCGGCCGTGGCACGTCTCGCACCCGACGCCTTTGGCGACGTGGATCGAGTGGTTGAAGTACACGTAGTCGGGCAGGTCATAGACCTTCACCCAGTCGATCGAGCGGTCGGTGCGCCAGCTCTCCCGGACGGGGGCGAGCTCCGGCGACTGGTTCCAGATCTGGGCGTGGCAGTTCATGCAGGTCTTCGTCGGCGGGATGTTGGCGTAGGCGGCTCGCTCGACCGTCGTGTGGCAGTAGCGGCAGTCGAGCCCCATCCCCCCGACGTGGTGCTTGTGCGAGAACTGAACCGGCTGGACCCGGGCGACCCCCTGCTGCGTGGTGTACGGGGAGCGATTGAGGGCGTCGAAGAGCCAGAGGAGAAGGCCGAGGAAGAAGACCGCTCCGAAAACGGAGACGCGGGCGATCGTATTGGTGCTTCGATGGAAGACTTGCATCGAGGCTTTCGTCTCCGGGGTTTGGGGCCGCGCGGGAGTCTATTTCATTGGAGCGGCGGCGCAAAACCCGTCGAGGACTCGGGATCCGGCCTTGAGAAAGCCGGCCGCAGCCGCGTCTGGCGGGAAGGGCAGCGGGCGTCCGGGTCCCGCGGAAAGAGGTTCGTCGGCTCGTCCCGGGAAGTTCCGGAACCACCGCGGGCGTGCCCTGGCGGAGCGGAGCCCTCAGGCCGTCCAGAACGTCCCTTAATAGATGTTGCGCCGATCGACGCCGATCGGCACCTGGCCGTGGTTCGACGCATCGGTCGCGTCCGGGGGCCCGGCTTCCGCCATCGAAGCGCACGTCCCCGCGGATCGATCGGGAGAGTTCGCGTGCGAGCTCCCGCCGATCGCTCTCGCGCTCGTTGGTCGGCCGGAAAGGGCCCCCTTCGGGCGGCATGGGCTCGCCGAGGGTATGCCGTTCGTCAATTTCGGTCGGATCCCGAACTCGGAAGTCGCCCGGCCCGCCCCGCGTGTACGGATTCTTGGTCTCGGTTTCAGGAAACCGAATCGCGGCGCCTTCCGTCGTTCTCCTTCATCCCGCGAGGTGCGCCGCGCGTCCCCGCCTTCCGGTCGGTCGTCACAAAGGGCTCCTCGAGTCGAGCGTGGCAATGATGTTGCTCTCTTCAAACACGCCGCGGACGCAAACGGTTCGCGCTCCGCGAGAGAGGAACCTAATGGCGAGAAACGGATTCGGGCTCGTTCTCTTCCTCGGGCTAGCGGCCGCGGGGCCGGTCTTTGCCGATGGATCTCTCTTCGGCACCTTGTCGGGACACGTGCGGGACGAGTCGGGAGCTGCGCTTCCCGGTGTCTCGGTTGCCTTGAGCAACCCGGACAAGGGATTCCACCGAAGCGTCACGACGGACGCCGCGGGCTCCTTCACCTTCTCGCTCGTGCCGCCGGGCCGCTACACGGTCAAGGCGGAGCTCGCGAGCTTCGAGAGCTTCGAGTCGGTCGGCAATGTCGTGAATGCCGAGAAAACCACGGCGGTCCACATCGTCCTGAGGCTCGCGGCCACCAAGGAGATCGTGACCGTCTCGGCGGAGGCTCCGCTCGTCGACAAGACCAACGTCTCGGACACGACGCACATCGACTCGAGCCTGACCGACACGCTCGCGATCGCGCGGCAGTATCAGACGGTCATCGAAATGGCCCCGGGCTTGAACGACGCGGACGGAGACGGGAACACGAACTCGCACGGCGCCATCGACTCCTCGAACCTCTTCCTCTTCGACGGCGTCGATACGACCGACCCGACGACGGGCACGTTCGGAGCCAACAACAATTTCGACGCGATCCAGGAAGTCGTCGTTTCGAACTCAGCCATCTCGGCGGAGTATGGCCGCGCCGAAGGGGCCGTGATCAACGTGATCACGAAGTCGGGGACCAATCTGCTCCACGGATCGGCGCGGGCGCTCGTGACGAACGACGAGTGGAACGCGCAGAACAAGGGCGTCTCGTCGACGGGGCAGCCCTTCGCCCGGACCAAGCTCGACAAGAACGTATACGACTACCTCTTCACCCTGGGGGGCCCGATCTGGAAGGACAACATCTGGTTCTTCGGGGCGTACGAGCGAAATCCGCAGTTCACCCCGCCGGCGCAGACGGCCGTCTCGACGGTTCCGGAGAACGCCCCGTTCACGGGCCAGAGCTACTCGCAGAGCCGGGAGTTCGTGGCCTGGCAGGGGAAGTTGACCGGCCAGATCAACGCGTCGAACGCGCTGCTCTTCTCGGCCCAGGCGGACCCCTTCACGGGGCTCGTGCGGGACTACTGGGGTCTCTTCGGGGTTCCCTCCGCCCAGACGACGGCATTGACGTCGCAGACCCAGGACGACAACTGCTCCTGGGCATGCATCTGGCAGGCTCGCTACACGGGCGTCTTCGGCT
>DATIWM010000175.1:0-17860 GCA_035519355.1 Thermoanaerobaculia bacterium
CTCATCGTTTTCTCCGAGGAGATGTTAGACGCCGGGAACCCTCCCGGAGGCGGCGTGAAAAATAACCCTTGACTTTTTTACGCGACGCGTTATATTGGCTCCCGATGAGCACAGACCTCCGCCACATCGTCCGCTACCGCAACCGAAAGCTCTACGAGGCGGCCGAAAGGCGCTTCGTGACGATCCACGATCTGGCGCGGAGCGTGGCGGAGGGGTCGCGCGTGGAGGTCATCGACGCCGACAGCGGCGCGGACATCACCGCCAAGATCCTCTCGAGGGCGCTGGCCTCGGGGAAGTCCCCCGTCACGGCCTCCACGGACACCCTCACCCGGATCCTCCGGGCGGGAAGCGACGCCGCCGAGACGGTGGCCGAGGTCGTGGAACGGGTCGGGGGGACGCGCGTGGCCGAGACGGTCCGCCGCGCCGCCCAGCCCGACCGGCTCGCCGAGACGCTCTCTCCGATCGCCCGACGCATCGACGAGGCGCGTCGCGACATGGAGCGCCTCGTCGGGGGCCTCGTCGAGAAAGGCCGGCTGAGCTGGGACGAAGCCAGCCTCACCCGGGAGATCGCCGAACTCAAGCTCCGCCTCGCCCAGCTCGAAGCGATCGCCGAGCAGGCACGCCGCCGCCATCCGGCGCCGGCCGACACCACAACCCCCCACCGGAGATCCGGACGCGACGCGTCCGCCGGGAAGTCACGAAGGAGAACCGCATGAAGAACGTCAGAAAACCGCTCATCAAGAACGTCCCCCTCCCCGAGATCGTCGCCACGTCCCTGGATGACGCCCTCAAGACCGCCACCGAGAAGGTCGAGGTCCTCTCGGCCGACGCCAAGTCGATGGCGACCAAGGTCGAGAAGAAGGTCCGCACGGCCGCCAACAGGCTGAACGTCGACGTGAACAAGGCGCGCCGCGACGCGACCCGCTTCGCCGAGGACCTCACGAAGAAGGTCAACGGCACCGTCGAGGTCCTCATCGCGAACACCCTCCACCGCTTCAACGTGCCGACGCGCCGCGAGCTGAAGGACCTGACGGCCAAGGTCGACTACCTCGGCCGGAAGATCGACGGTCTCCGCGCCGCCAGCCGCGGGATGAAGCGGACGCGCCGCGCGGCCTGACCGAAGCGGCGGAAATCGACTAGACTCCGGGGCGCTGCCTCCGAAGCAAAGCAGCGCCCCTTTTTCATTCGTGGCGAACCGTCGAGCCCGACGTCCCCTGAAGCTTGTACCGGGCCTCCAGCCGAAGGACCCGGACAATCGACCCTTCGCCCCCCCCATCCGCGGCCGCCTGGCCATCGCCTGCGCCGGGGGCGGGGTGACGGGCGCCATCTACGAGATCGGCGTCCTCGCCGCCCTGGAGGAACGCCTCGAGAACGCCTCCCTGAACGACTTCGACGTCTTCATCGGCGTTTCGGCGGGCGCCTACATCAGCGCCCTTCTCGCCAACGGCATCGCGCCCGGCGTCCTCTACCGGAACGTCACCCGGTCCGCGACGTCCCGGACCGACATCGACGACCTCTCTCTCTTCCGGCTCAACATCGAGGAGATCCTGCTTCGCCTCGCGAAGGCGCCGGTCACGATCCTCGACGCGGCGTGGGACTATTACAAGAACAGCCATGAGACGACGCTCACCGACCTCGTCTCGTCGCTCGGGGCGCTCCTCCCCTCCGGCGTCTTCCGGAACGACGGACTGGAATCGTGGCTCTCCCAGTGGCTCGATCACCCGGGGCGGACGAACGATTTCCGGAAGCTGAAGAAGACCCTCCGGATCGTCGCCGTCGACCTCGACACCGGCGAGGCGGCCACGTTCGGCGGGCCCGGCCTCGACGCCGTTCCGATCTCGAAGGCGGTCGCCGCCTCGTGCGCCCTTCCCGGCCTCTACAAGCCGGTCCGGATCGAAGGCGTCGACTACATCGACGGCGGCGTCCGGAAGACCGCCCACCTGTCGCTCGCGTTTCGCGAACGCTGCGGGCTGGCGATCTGCGTGAACCCGATCGTTCCGCTCCGCGTCCTCCGGCACGGCGAGCCGGCCGGCGCCAACGGACAGGGGGACCTGAAGCAGGGCGGCCTGGCGACGATTCTCGATCAGGTGTTCCGCGTCACCCTCCACTCGCGGATGAACTACGGAATGTCCCGCTACCGGCGCGAGGACCCCGACGCCGACATCCTCCTCTTCGAGCCCCGAGCCGAGGACCTCCCCCGGTTCATGCGCAACATCATGCGCACCTCCGGCCGGGCCCGGATCGCCGAGTACGCCTACCGGACGACGATGCAGACGATCGAGGCCGACTTCCCGCGGCTCCGGCGGCTCTTCGCACGGCACGGCCTGAAACTTCGCCCCGCCTCGGCCGTCGACGGCTCACGCATCATCCGCCAGGCCGACCGGACCGAAGGGTCCGCTCCCATCCGACTGCGGGCGCAGCTCGAGACGCTCGAGCAGGACCTCGCGTTCCTGGAAGCGGCCTCCCGGCACTGAACGGCCGCTACGCCGCGCCGGTCCCGGCGAGCTCCTCGATCCGTTCGGGGTCGTACACGTGGGTGCCCGGGCTCTCCCGACGCGCCACCTCGAGCATCGCGCGGGCGACGTCGGCCGCGGCCACGGGCCGATAGCGCCGCAGGGGCCCCACCATCGCGAAGGAGAGCGCGGAGAAGACCGCGACGCCCACCCGCTCGAGCGGCCGCGCCTCCATCCGCTCTCCCGAGAGGAGCGACGGCCGGAAGATCTGGATGGCCGCGAGCGGCAGTTTCTTGACGGCCTCCTCGGCCTCGCCCTTCACCCGGCTGTAGAAGATGTTCGAGACCGGATCGGCCCCGAGGGCGCTCACGAGAAGGAACTGCCGCGCTCCGCTGACCGACGCCAGGCGGGCCGTCTCGGCGACGTACGTGAAGTCCACCTTGTAGAACTCCGGCCGCGAGCCCGCTCTCGCGATCGTCGTCCCGAGCGCGCAGAAGACGTCCGTCACGCGCGGGAAGCCCGAGAGCTGGCCCAGGCGGTCGAAGTCGACGAGACGCGCCACGAGCTTCGGGTGCGACGCCGGGAGCCGCCGCCGGGCGAGGACGACGACCTGGCTCCACGCGTCGTCCGCGAGCAGCATCCGGAGACAATGCCCTCCCACGAGCCCGGTCGCCCCGACCAGAAGGGCGGTCCGTCGAGGTGCCGTCACTCGCCCGTGAAGAGGTCTCCGCGCCGCGCGAGGCGGGAGTCGATCATGGTCTGCAGCGTCGTCCGGACCTTGTCGGCCAGCTCGTTCACGATCATCGGCCGCTCCGCGATGTCCGGCCGGCGGTCGAAGACGATCGGCCGGCCGAACTCGATCCACCATTTCGTCGGGAGCGGAATCGTCCCGAGAAGCCCGAGGGCCGGGAAGAAGGGCGTCACCGGGAAATACGGAAGTCCGATGGGCCGGCCGACGAAGTCGAGCCGGACGAGGTTCGGGTAGATTTCCTCCGCGCCGACCACGGCGACCGGGATGATCGGCGCGCCCGTGCGGAGCGCGAGGCGGATGAAGCCGCCGCGGCCGAACCGGGCGAGCCGGTAGCGGTCCCGGAAGAGCTTGCCGACGCCCTTGATCCCCTCGGGAAAGACGCAGACGAGCTCGTCGCGCGCCAGCAGCCGCTCCCCGTTCTCGGGGCAGGCCCGCACCTCGCCCATCTCCCGGAACCAGGGCTGGAGGAACGGGAGCGTCGTGAACATGTCGAGGATCAGCATCCGCGCCTCGCGCCGGCCCGGGTGCTCGAGGCGCAGGCCGGTCTTGACCATCGCCCCGTCCCACGGAAGGACCCCCGAGTGATTCGCGACGAGGAGCGCCCGGCCCGTGCCCGGCACGTTTTCGAGCCCCGTCGCCGTGACGCGCCACCAGACCCGGTAAAGGAACTCGAACAGCGGCCGCCAGGTCCTCGCCGCCGGCTCGTCGAAGCCGAAGTCGTCGAGGTCCAGCGTCCGGGAACGGTGCTGGAAGAGGTTCCAGAAGTCGACGAGACCTCGCGGCGACGTGATCCGCGGGTTGTCCTCCGCCAGCCGGGCGGCCTCCCCGAGAAGCGCCGGCAGGAGCCCGTTCGGGAGCTTCGGCACGAGGCTCGGAGCGAACGGACGGTCGGGCATCGTCTCGCGCGCCGCGGCGCGCGGCCGCGCCGTCAGGTGCTCCGAGGGGCGCCGCGGCACGGCGGCCGGCCGCCGGGTCGGCGCTGCGGCTTCCCGAGGAGGGCCCGCGGCCCGAGCCTCCTCCAGGTTCACGCTCATCAGCTTCGAGCCGGCGAACGGGTCGTCCGGGTCGGCGGCGGGAGTCCCCGCAGCGGCCCGCCGTCTCGGCGCTTCGCTCACGAGGCCACCTCGGTCAGGCTTTCGTCCGCCGCCGCCCTGCGACTGCGGCGGGTCGGCCGTGCGGGTTCGGGGGCGGGCGCCGCCGGCGGCGGCGCCGCCCGCCCGGGCGGCTTCACCCGGAAGTCGTAGTGGAAGTCGGCCACGCGGGCGATCTCGTCGAGCTTGCCGAAGTCGAGCAGCCCCGACCCGCCCCGACGGGCCCGCGCCGCCTCCAGCATGACGTCGAGCGTCGTCCGCCGCGGCGCGAATCCGAGGACGCGCCGCGCCTTCCGGTTGTCCGCGATGCAGAGGTAACGGAGGTAGTGGGCGTGGATGCCCGGCATCAGCCCGACGCCGAGCTCCCAGGCCGCCTCGTAGAGCGCGTAGGCCAGCCCGTGGGGGACGGGAACGGGCAGCGATCCGAACAGGAGCCGGGCCGAGGAGATCGGGAGGACTCCCTCGGGCGCGATGTTGAAGACTCCCGTCGCCGAGGGGTTGTCGAGGGCCAGCAGGAGGGCCTGAACGGCGTCGTCGGTGTGGAGAGCCTGGATGAGGGGGTCGTAACCCATCAGCGTCACGGCGAAGGGCGCGGCGAGCGACCGGGCCCGGTAGTCCCGGACGTCCGCCGACATGAACGGGGCGAACCGGAGAACGGTCACCTTCGCGTCGGGGTGCCGCCGGGCGTGGCTGCGCGCGTGGCCTACCGCCTCGACGAAGTCGCGGACGAAGTGGTCCTGCGGGTCGGGCCGGAGCGGATGCTCCTCCGTCAGGAAATTCGGGTTGTCGCCGCGCGCCCCGTAAACCAGCGTCGTGGAGCCCAGGATGAGACGCTGGACTCCTGCCTCGCCGGCCGCGGACAGGACGTGGAGCGATCCGATCGCGTTGAGCTCGTGGACGTAGGTCGTGTGCCGGGACGGGCTCCGGATCTGTGCGAGGTGGACGATCACGTCCGGGCGCTCCTCCTCGAGGAGCTTGTAGACCGTGCCGTCGGCATGCGGGAGGTTCAGGTCGAGAAAGCGGTGGCGGACGTCGGGCGGCGCCTCCGGCGGCGGCACGAGATCGAACACCACGAGCTCGTGCGTTTCGCGGGCTCCGACGGCGCGGACGAAACGGGCGCCGAGCGGCCCCGCCCCCCCCGTGACGACCACTTTCGGGCGGCGCGGGGGCGGCGCGAAATCCACGACCCGTCCGCCGGCCCGGCGACGGCCCTTCACGCCCCGGACCCCGCCGGTCTCACCCATCGGTCTACTTCTTCTTCCGGCCGGCCTTCGGGGCCGCCCGGGCCTTCAACTCGGCCAGCTCGGTCTCGAGGGCGGCGATCCGATGCTCGAGCTTCCCGACCTCCCGCCTCGTGGCCACGTTCATCGTCCGGAGGGCGTCGGCGACGCGCTTGTCGATCTCCTCCTTGGCCGATACGCCCTTCTTCAGGAGCTCGATGAAAGCCGGATTCGCCATCAGCTTGTTCGAGACCTCGGTGAGGAACTCCTCGCCGCGGGACCGGAGCTGGGAGAAAAGGGGCTCCACCATCTACGCCTCCTTCGTGTCGGCTGCTAGAGTGGGATTATGGCTCCATTCACGAGCCCGGACGAGTTCCGGAGGATCTTCGACGAACTCTTCTCTCTCCTCTCCAGGGACCGGGAAACCGGCCCCCGCCTCCGGGAGAAGCGCGTCCCCCAGCGCTTCGTCTTCTCCGACGTGGGCCTCGTCCTGAACGTGCGGGACGCGGACGAGAAGCGGGCCCGGAAAGGGGACCATCTCGTCTGGCGGTGGGGGGACGGCCGGAAAGCGTGGGATCCGAAGGTGACGCTGGAGATGACGGCCGAGGTGGCGAACCGGTACTTCCAGGGGAAGGAGAACATCCCGCTCGCCGTGGCCCGGGGGCGGATCCGCCTCCTCGACGGCGACCTGCGCGACGTCCTCGACCTTCTGCCGATCGTCCTCCCCTTCCACCCGAAGTGGGTCCGGCACCTGAAGTCCTCCGGGCAGATTCACCTGCTGGCTTAAGGAACGTGCGCGACGTCGGTCCCCTCCCGGCCGGTCTCCTCGACCGGCGGCTCCTGGTCGTCTCCGGCAAGGGAGGCGTCGGAAAGACGACCGTGGCCGCGCTCCTCGCCTCCGCTGCGGCCCGGTCGGGGAAGAGCGTCCTTCTCGTGTCGTCGGACGGGCGGGGCGACGCGGCGGCCCTCTTCGGCCGTGACGACCCGGAATACGTGGAGGCCGAGCTCGCGCCCTCTCTCCGGGGCCTGACGACGGGCTTCGACCCCCTCCTGTCCGATTTCGTCCGCACAGCGGCCCCGCTCTCCTTCGTCGCCGACCGGATACTCGCCTCCTCGACCTTCCGCTACTTCACGCGCGCCACCCCGGGCCTTCCCGAGCTCCTCCTCCTCGGGAAGATCCGCGACGTCCTGAAGAGAACCAAGGGAACGCGGCGCTCGCCCCGGTACGATCTCATCGTCCTCGACGCGCCCGCGACCGGGCACGCCCGGTCGCTCGTCCGGATCCCCCGGGCGATCCTCGGGACCACGCCCGCCGGACCCCTCCGGCACGTCGCCGAGGACCTCGACCGGCTCCTCGCGGATCCCGCCCGGTCGGCCCTCGTCGTCGTCGCTGAGCCGGCCGCGTTCGCGGCCCGGGAGGCCGAGGAGCTCTCGGCCGCGGCCGCTCTGGACGCGGGTCTCGCGACGGCCCTCGTCGTCGTGAACCGGATCGGCCGGAGCGGCCGGCCCGAGACCCTTCCCGACGTCGATCTGCCGCTCCTCCGCCTGCCGGAGATCGCAAGAACGGGAGTGAGCAGACCGGCGCGGCCGGCGCGAGCCCCCGCGGCCGAAGAGGACGATTCTTCAAAAGGTAATGAGGGACCGCAGAATCGCTCGGCCGCAGCCTTCTTCGAGGAGTTTCTCTTCACTTTCGATGAGATTGCGGCCGCGTCAGCGCGAGACGTGCGCCCTGCGGCGTCCGCGTCCCGACCTGCGCGGGAAGCAGAATTCTCTTCTCCCGGTCGTCCGCCGTCTTCCGTGGTCCTTCCCCACCCTCTGGATCTCGCGCCGTGGCTCGACGACGCCCCCCTCGTGATCCTCACCGGTGCGGGGGGGGTCGGCAAGACCACCGTCGCCGCGGCGTTCGGCATCGCGGCGGCACGGCGGGGGCGGCGCGCCCTCGTCCTGACCGTCGACCCCGCGCGGCGGCTCGCGCAGACGCTGGGCCTCCCCGGCGGAGACGAGCGTTCCGCCGAACCGGTGGCCGTCCCGCTCCGGGGTCTCCCGAAAGGCGGCCGGCTCCACGCCCTCCAGATCGACCCGAAGGCGACCTTCGAGCGGCTCCTCTCCCGGGTGGCGCCGCCCGGCGTCCTTTCGCGGATCCACCAGAACCGGCTCTACGCCGGCTTCGTCGACTCTCTCCCGGGCGTCCTCGAATACATGGGCGTGGAGGCCCTCCATGAACACGCGGAGGACGAAGGGATCGATCTCCTCGTCCTCGACACGCCGCCCGCGGCGCGCGGGCTCGACTTTCTCTCGGCGCCCGACCGGATGGTGGAGCTTCTCGAGAACGACGCCCTCCGCTGGTTCCTCCACGGCGACTCCCTCCTCTCGCGGGCCCTCTCGGGCGCCTCGCGCGGCGCCGCCGCCGTCCTGAAGCTCGCCGACAACGTCCTCGGCTTCGGCTTCCTGTCCGACCTCGCCGACTTCTTCAGGGCCTTCGACGGCCTCTACGACGGCTTCCGCGAGAGAAGCCGCGACATCTCGGCCCTTCTCGGCACCGGCCGCCATCTGGTCGTTTCGTCGCTCGACGAGACGGCACTCGCGACGGCCGCCACGACCGTGGCGGCGCTCTCCCGGCGCGGCGCCGCGCCGGCGCTCCTGCTGAACCGGGTCGGCCCCGGCGTGCGGAAGCCGGCCCTTCCGCCTGCGCTCGCGGCCCTGCCGGCGAAGGCGATCGCCGAGAGCCCTCTCGCCCCGTCGGAGCTTCCGGAAGCTCTCGCGGCCGCGCTCTCCTGACTCAGGAGAGCGACGCGACGAGGTCGTGGAGGCCGTCGGCGAGAACGGCGCGGGCTCCTTCGATGGCGGGCGCGGCCGGACGGTCGGCTTCCCAGAAGGGGACCTTCTCGCGCAGGCGGCGGTGAGCCTCCTCGAGGATCTCCGAGCTCCGGAGAGGCCGGCGCAGGTCGAGCGCCTGGGCGGCCGCGAGGAACTCGATGGCGAGCACCGTCTCGAGCATCTCCACGTTCCGGGCGAGCTTCCGCGCCGCGATCGGCCCCATCGACACGTGGTCTTCCTTTCCCGCGGAGGTCGGAATGGAGTCGACCGACGCCGGGAAGGCGTTTGCCTTGCACTCCGAGACGAGCGCGGCGGCCGTCACGTGGATCATCATCAGCCCCGAATTCAGCCCCCCCTCCCGGACGAGAAAGGCCGGGAGGTCTCCGGAGAGCGACGGGTTCACCAGCCGCTCCGTCCGCCTCTCGGAGATCGACGCGAGGTCGGCCGACGCGGCGGTGAGCAGGTCGAACACGAGCGCGACCGGCGCGCCGTGGAAGTTTCCGCCCGAAACGAGCTCGCCACGCCCCGGCTCCGGACCGGCGAAGACCATCGGGTTGTCGGTGGCGGCGTTCATCTCGATCCCGAGGACCCGCCGGGCGTGGGCGGCCGCGTCGCGGACCGCGCCGTGCACCTGCGGCGCGCAGCGGAGGGCGTAGGCATCCTGCACGACAGGACAGTCGCGATGGCTCTCCCGGATCTGTGAGCCCTTGAGCAGGAACCGGAGGTTCGCCGCGGAGGCCGCCTGCCCGGGATGGGGCCGTGCCGCGTGGATCCGCGCATCGAACGCCGCGTCGGTCCCCTTGAGCGCGTCCAGCGTCATCGCGGCAAGGAGATCCGCCGAGGCGAGGAGGCCGAGGAGCCGCGCCAGGGCCAGCGCGCCGACGGCCGTCATCATCTGCGTGCCGTTGATCAGGGCGAGCCCCTCCTTCGCCTCCAGGCGGACGGGAGGAATTCCGGCCGTGCGAAGGGCCTCCGCGGCCGGGCGTCGCCGCCCCGCGAAGAAGGCCTCCCCTTCGCCGACGAGCGCGAGAGCGAGGTGGGCGAGCGGCGCGAGGTCTCCGGAGGCACCGACGGACCCCTGCGAGGGAACGACGGGGTGCACTCCGCCGTTCAAGAGAGCGATGAGCGTCTCGAGCGTCGAGACGCGGACACCGGAGAAGCCCTTCGCGAGGCAGTTGGCCCGGAGGAGAATCAGCGCCCGGACCGCCTCTACGGAGAGCGGCTCGCCGACACCGGCCGCATGGCTCCGAACGAGGTTGAGCTGCAGGTCTCCGAGCTTTTCGTGGGGAATGACGACGTCGGCGAACTTCCCGAAGCCCGTCGTCACTCCGTAGACGATCCGGTCCTCCGCCACGGCGCGATCGATGACGGCCCGCGCCGCCTCGACGCGCCGGGCGGCGTCCGGCGCCAACGCCACGCGGAATCCGCGGCGCGTGACGGCCACGACGTCCTCGAGCGTCAGGTGGTCGCCCGTGAGGAGAACGATCCCGCTCAAACCGCCTGATTCTCGCATCGCACGGGGTAAACTCGCGCGGTGAAGCGCGTCCGCGGCTCCGCCGTCGCCGTCGTCGGCGGCCAGTGGGGAGACGAAGGGAAGGGGAAGATCGTCGACTTGATCTCCCCGAATTTCGACCTCGTGGCCCGCTACCAGGGAGGCCACAACGCCGGCCACACGGTCAAATTCGGCGACAAGCATTTCGCCCTTCGCCTCGTCCCGTCCGGCATCTGCCGGCCGGGTCTCGTCAACGTCATCGGGAACGGACTCGTCATCGACCCGCGCGCCCTCCTCTCCGAGATCGATTCCCTCCGCGATAGCGGCGTGAGGGTGGAGGAGAATCTCAAGATCTCCGACCGGGCCCACGTCATCCTCCCGACGCACGCCCTCATCGACGGCGCGCGGGAGAAGGCGCTCGCCGGCGCGAACATCGGCACGACCTCGCGGGGAATCGGCCCCACCTACGAGACGAAGGCGAACCGGACCGGCGTGCGGATCGCCGACCTCGTCGACCCGGACCACTTCCGGCGTCAGGCGCGGCCGCTCCTGGCGCACCACGCGTCCGTCCTCTCCCACTTCTACGGCCTCGAGGCGCCCGACGTGGACGAAACGCTCGAGACGTACGTCGAGTGCGGGCGGAAGCTGGCCCGCTTCGTCACGAATACCAGCGCCTACCTCGACGACCGCCTCCGCGACGGGGCGAAGCTCCTCTGTGAAGGGGCGCAGGGGGCGATGCTCGACGTGGACCACGGCACCTACCCGTTCGTCACGTCGTCCTCCTGCAACGCCGGCGGCGCCGCCGTCGGCCTCGGCATCGCCCCGTCGGTCCTTTCGGGCGTCATCGGCGTCATGAAGGCCTACACGACGCGCGTCGGCTCCGGCCCCTTCCCGAGCGAGCTGTTCGACGCGACCGGAGACCGGATCCGGGAGCGCGGCCACGAGTTCGGGACCGTGACCGGGCGCCCGCGCCGCGTCGGCTGGTTCGACGCCGTCGTCGCGAGGACGGCCGTCCGCCTGTCGGGCATCGACGTCCTCGCCCTGACGAAGCTGGACGTCCTCGACGAATTCCCGGAGATCCGCATCGCCATCGGATACGAAATCGGCGGCAAGACGGTGACGGAGATCCCCGCGCGCGCCGACCTCTACCAGGCGGCCAGGCCGATCTACCGTTCCTATCCCGGCTGGCAGGCGCCGACCACCGGCGTCGAGAGCTTCGACCGGCTTCCGGCCCGCGCCCGCCATTACGTCCTCGCGCTGGAGGCGATCGTGGATGCGCGCGTCGCGCTCCTCTCGAACGGGGCGAAACGGGAGGAGACGATGCTCCGCCCCGGCACCGCTCTCGACGAGTGGCTGAAGCCGAGCCTCGTCGGCTGAGGCCCGAGGCGCTGATAGACTGGTTGGGGGGAGCCCTTAGCTCAGACGGTAGAGCACCTGCCTTTTAAGCAGGGGGTCGCGGGTTCGAGCCCCGCAGGGCTCACCACTCATCGAAAAGCGCTACCATCCGCCGTTCGACGTCCGGGTGCCCCCATCGTCTAGCGGCCCAGGACGCCACCCTTTCAAGGTGGAGATCGCGGGTTCGAATCCCGCTGGGGGTACCACCTAATCCTCCCCGCCCGAAAAGATGGGATTTCGGGCCTTGGGCCGGATGTGCGCGTGTGTTTCGGGCGTCATCTGGAGGCCCGCGTACGCCGGGACGGCGGCGCGCTCGAGGCTCACCGCTTGCCCTTCTTCTCCGGCTCGCTCAGGAGCGCGTGAAAGCGGCGCCTGATCCTCTCGGCGAGGGCGCGAGCCTCCTCCCTCGCCTGAGAGATCGTTACGGCTTCCGTCCGGCGCCTGCCGTTCCGAGGCTCGACGGTGACGGGCGGGCGTTTCACCTGCTTCGCGGCCCGGCGAGCCGGCCGCTTCCTGACGATTTTCTTCTTCATCGGACCGCCCCCTTCTTTGCCTCGCGTTCGAGGACGAGAACGATCTGCGGCGCGCTCCATGACCCCCCGAATCGAGTCGGGATCACGACGCCAAACTCCATTCTCTCAGGGCGGCGGGACGCGTCCCGTCGTTCTTCGGCGATCCCGCTGAGGTATCTGCATCATTCCCCCCGACGGACCCTGTTTCTAGCTTGCATCGACGTGTCGAGAGGGATCCGGCACCGGCCGGCGTAACGACGGCTTCGGGCGCGGCGGCGCGCGGTGTCAGCGCATCGAGAGGAGAAGCGAAATGATCACGTTCGCCCCCGGGAATCTCCGGGTCCCCCGGTGGACGCGGCCCGTCTACATGGTGGCGGCCGGCACCACGGACTACAGGAAGCGCTATCCCGAAAAGAAGCTCGAAGAGCTCTGCATGATGGCCTTCCGGATGCTCCTCGAGGAGAACGACCTGAAGCTGGACCCCCTCGAGGTGAAGGGGCTCGTCAACTTCGCCTCGTACGGCGAGTTCGCCGACCACTTCCAGGACCAGCTTCTCTGCGAGGCGAAGGTCCACGACTACCTCGGACTCGATCCCCTCCCCAACGTCGGCATCAAGACGGGCGGCGCCACCGGCGGCTCCACGATGCTCGTGGGAGCCACGACCGTGGCGAGCGGGCTCTCCGACTGCACGCTGGTCCTGGGCTGGGAGCGGATGGACGAGGTGAAGACCTGGACCGGCAATTTCTACATCGCCTCGGCGGCCTGCAAGGAATTCGAGACCCGGCTCGCCCGCAATTACGCGAGCTACTACGCGCCGATGGCCCGCCGCTTTCAGGAGATGTTCCACGTCGACGAGAAGGTGCGCGCCGAGATCGCGGTGAAGAACCGCGGCTACGCCTGCTCTTCGCCCTACGCGCAGCAGGCGGGACGGCACACGATCGAGGAGGTGCTCGCCGGCGCCATCGTCTCCGACCCGCTGCGGTTCCTCGAATGCTGCGCCATGAGCGTCGGCTCGGCCGCCGCGCTTCTCTGCTCCGAGGAGCTCGCTTACCGGCTCTCCGACAAACCGGTCCGCCTCTACATCGCGGGGGGCTCCCACACGCTCCGGACCGGCGACCGCCGTCCGATGCGGATCCCGCTCCTCCCGCACGAGACGGAGGAGGGCTACCGCTGGCTCTACGAGGAGATGGCGAAGCACGACGGGCGGTGGCCGGGATTCGAGAGCTTCGGCGCCACGCGCTTCGCCGCCTACATGGCCTACCGGATGGCCGGCATCAAGGTTCCCATCGAGGACCTGGACCTCGTGGAGACGCACGACGCCTTCACGATCTCCGATCTCCAGACCTACGGCGACGTCGGCCTGACCCTGTACGGCCGCGAGCAGGACTACGTCAGGTCCGGCGACTGCTACCTCGAGAACCCGCGGACCGGAAAACCGGGAAGATGCCCGGCCAACCTCTCCGGAGGCCTGCTCGGGACGATGCACGCCGTCGGGGCCACGGGGATCTTCCAGTGCGGCGAGGTCTTCTGGCAGCTGCAGGGGAAGTACGACAAGTTCCACGGCGACCCGAGGCTCTGGGAGCGGTACGGGAAGACGAAGCCCGACGACTGGAAGAGCCTCCAGGTGAAGAACCCCCGGCGGGGGCTCTCGATCTCGCACGCGGGCGTGGGAAGTCACGTGACCTGCGCCGTCCTCGAGAAGGGATGGTAGGAGGGAGCCGATGAGCGAAACCGCCGTTCCGAAGATCCCTCCCTCGACGATCGACGTCGTGGGCGACGCCTGGATCCTCCACGTTCCCCGGTTCGGAGAGGAAGGGACCCACTTCCACACCTACGGGCTCCTCACCCCGTACTTCAAGGGGCTGGCGGAAGGGAAGCTCATGGCGACCCGCTGCGTCAACCCCGGGTGCCCCGTCAGCAAAGGCGACGGAGAGCTCTGGCTCCCGCCGCGGGCCGACTGTCCCGATTGCCACCGGCCGATGGTCTGGCAGCACGTCGCGGAGCCGAGGGGCTACGTCTACGCCTTCACCCACGTCGAACGGGGCGGGACCGGCCTCGAGATCCCCTGCCCGTACTACCAGATCGACGTGAAGATCGGGGGGGTCTGCACGATCGTGAAGAGCTACCTGATGGGGTCCGGACCGGTCCGGATCGGCGACAAGGTGAGGGCCCGCTTCCGGACGGGCGCCGACGCGACCCACACCTGTCTCGACCTCTTCTGGGAGCCCGCCTGACTCCTCTTGAGTCTATATCGGTATATGGTTATACTTAGTCACGACGGCACGGGAGCCCCGCACGACCGCGCCCGCGCCGGACAGGAGGACACACGATGGCCCGCGAGATGGAGATCACTTTTCCCGGCGGCGTCGCCGTCGAGGCGCGTCTCGAGGGGACGACGATCCGGACCGATCAGCCGAAGGATCACGGCGGCGGAGGGACGGCGCCGGCGCCGTTCGACCTCTTCCTCGCGTCGATCGGTACCTGCGCCGGATACTACGCTCTCCGCTTCTGCCAGGAACGGCAGATCCCGAGTGACGGGCTGGGGCTCTCCATGTCGTGGGAGCGGAGTCCGGAGACGAAACTGATCGACAGGATCCGGATCGACATGGCGCTCCCCCCGGACTTCCCGGAGAAGTACCGGTCGGCGATCGTCCGCGCCGCCGACCAGTGCGCGGTGAAGAAGCACCTGGTCAACGGGCCGGCGATCGAAGTCGTCGCGGCCCCCGTTCAGGGTCTCGTCACGGCGCGCTGACTACGTTCGTCCCAGGATCCCCCTCGCCCGTTCGATCATGTGGGGAAAGAGGTCCGGCGGGACGCTGTGGCCCGCCGTGCTCACCATGTAGCGGGCGCAGCTCCCCTTGTCGGTCCCGCAGTACGACTCCTTCATCGTCGCCGACGTCGGGGGCATGTTCTCCATCCGGTCGTTGAAGAACTGGCACTTCTCGGTCTTCTCGCAGATCGCCATCGTCGTCCCCTTTTCTCTCTTTATGAGTACATGACTATAGATTATTTCCGACCCCCTCGCGTCTGTCAAGGCCGCGGCCCGAATCGACCCGATCGGAGGCGAAAGGACGCTTGCCGCGGTTTTCTGAAAGAATCAGGATCCGGCCGTCCGGCACCCCGCCGGAGGCCGTCGACAGGAGGTCGCATGAAGAAGATCCAACGGATCACCTTGGTGGGACTCACGGTTCTCGCCCTCGTCCTCACCGCAGCTCCGGCCCCCGCGCAGGAGGCGAAGCCCGAGCAGGGAAAGAGCGAAGAAGACTGGAAGAAGATGAACAAGG
Organism: Thermoanaerobaculia bacterium; assembly: GCA_035519355.1. Taxonomy (GTDB): domain Bacteria; phylum Acidobacteriota; class Thermoanaerobaculia; order UBA5066; family UBA5066; genus DAOMFB01. Next base: position 15,016 of record DATIWM010000175.1, read on the forward strand.
AGGCCAAGCAGGGGCAGGTCTGGTCCGTCGCCAACGGCACGCGCGAGCAGCTCCTCAAGGACAACGCGAAGGCCAAGGAGCTGTTCGACAAGGCTTACGGCTGGGCCGCCTTCGACAACCTGAAGCTCGGCTTCTTCTTTTCGGGCGGCGGCGGCAAGGGCGTCGCGGTCAACAAGAAGACCGGCAAGAAGACCTACATGGAAATGGGATCACTCGGCTTCGGGCTCAGCTTCGGCGGGAAGAAGTACCAGGTCGTCTTCCTCTTCCAGGACAGCAAGACGTTCAACAACTTCGTGGAGAAGGGGTGGCAGGCGACCGCCGACGCGAGCGCCGCCGCCGTGGTGGGGGCGGGCGCGCAGACGAACTTCGTGAACGGCCTCGCGATCTACCAGATCGACACCAAGGGGCTGATGGCCAACGTCGACATCGCCGGGACGAAGTACTTCAAGGACAAGGACCTCAACTGACGACCTGAACGTCCCTGCGAACTCAGGGCGGATCTGCCGGCGCGGCTCGGGTTATATTTGCGGCTGCGAGGGGGCCGCCCGATGGGACTCTTCGGAGGGCCAAAGAAGGACGAGCGGGGCCTCAAGGCCGGGTTCCGCGAGATGAAATGGGGCGAGCCTCCGCGTCCCGGGATGACCCTCCTCGAGGAATCGGGGGACGACCGCTTCTACACGACGGTGGGTGACGACCTCGAGTTCGGAGGCGCTCCGCTGAACCGGATCATCTACAAATACTTCCAGAACCGTCTCTGCGAGGTTCAGATCGAGATCCCGCCCGCCTCGGTCGACCCGGTCTTCAGGCATCTCACGGCCGAGTGGGGAAAGCCCGACCGCCCGAACCGGTTCATCGAGGACTACGGCTGGCAAAACGACAAGCTGGGAGTCGAAGGGAGCGTCGCGTCGTTCAGCCGGAACCCGAACACGCGAGCGGCGGTCCTCCTGATCCAGAGCCGGTACATCCTCGCGAAGCGGACCCTCTCCCCGTCGAGCCCCGCCCCCGCCCGGACCTGACCCTCAACGCGGCGGGACGGTCGGCTTTTCCGCGGGAGCCGCATCCTCCCTCGGCGCCGGATTCTCGACGCGCTTCTCCCCGGGACAGGCGTCGGCCACGGCGGCAACCTCGGCCTCGGCGCGGCCGAGCGTCCGCCAGCTCCCCTCCAGCGTGACGCCCCCTCCCGTCGTCCCGTAACCGAGGCTCTTCTGCTTTCCCGAGCCGGCGACGCCCGGCGGCACCTGGACGTAGACGGAGAAGCTGGAACTCCCGCCGGGCGGAAGGAGGGGCTCGTCGATCCGTCCGCCTCCCGACACGAGGTAGCGGTCCTTCTCGTCGTAGAGCCGAACGGTCAGGACGACGTCGCACGCGGGGGCGGCGCCGGCGTTCCGAACGGTTCCGAAGACGCGGACCTGCCCGTTCGAGCCGACGATTTCGTTGTGCTGCGCCGACTCGACCAGAACCAGCGGCCCGGGACCCCCGGCCGTCCCGGCTTCGGAGGCGGCTGCCGGCGTGGTTGCCGGATTCACCGCGCCGCCGATCCCGCCCGCGGCCGGGGCCACCGTGAAGCCGCGCGCCTTCGGAGCGTCCTCCCCCTTCTGCTGCTGGAGCTTCCTTTCACGCGCCACGTCCGAGAGGCTTCGTCCGAAGCTCCAGGGGGTCGCCGCGACCGGCGTCTTCTTCAGCGTCGGCGTGGGCGTCGGGGTCGCCACCGGCGTCGGAGTCGGCGTCACGGTCGCGACCTGAAAGAGCACGAGGATCGCGAGCGCCGTCATGGCGCCATTATCCTCTGCGCCGTCAGGAGACGAGGGCGAGGGCGGGAACCGGGCGCGGCCCGGCGGCGACGCGGGCCGCGGACCGCCGGAGGCGAATCACGACGCGCCGGCCGAACACCCTCTCGAAGAGATCCGACTTCTCCTTCGCCGCCCAGGCCTCCAGCTCCGCGGGGCCCCGCGCCTCCGCCGTCACGACGACCTTCTTCCGGCGGAGCTCGAGGCGGACGCCGGAAACGTGGCCCCGATGAGTCCGGTCGAGGCCGTCGGCGAGCCGGAGAAGGGCCGAGAGCTTCTCGACGACCGGTTTCTTCCACGGATCGAGGCGGCGGAAGGGCTGGTGCCGCCGGGAGGGGGAAGCCTTCCGGTGGTAGCGGGCCACCTGAGCGATGACCTCGACCTCGTCCCGCGAGAACCCCTTCAGCCCCCCGTGGACGATCAGGTAGTAGGAGTGGTGGTGATGGCGCTGGTAACCGATCGAGAGGCCGACGTCGTGGAGAATGGCGGCGCACTCGAGCCATTCGCGCTCGAGCGGCGTCAGCTGGTGCAGGCTGTGCGTCTTGTCGAAGAGGCGGACCGCCAGGTCCCGCACGCGGGCCGCGTGCCCGTTTGTCACCCCGGAGCGGCGCGCGAGGCGTTCGACGGAGGCGCGGCGGGAGTCGCGCTCGTCGCCTCCCCGCCCGCCGGCCGGCGACTCGAGGACGAGGCTGTCCCGGAGCGATCTCTCGGAGACGAGCAGGGTCTCGATCCCGAGCGTCTCCATGATCGTCAGGAGGAGGATGCCGCCGGCCGTGATGATGTCGCGCCGCTCCGGCTCGAGCCCGTGAATGCGCGCCTTTTCCTTGAGCGTCGTCTTTCGGAGGAGCTTCACGGCGCGGCCCAGGTCGCGGCGCGTCACCGAGAGGTGCCCGGCGCCCGGAGGGGTGCGGCCGTGAAGGGCCCGCGCGATCCCGGCGAGCGCCAGGACCGTCCCGGACGTTCCCACGGCCGTCCGGAAGCGGGTCTTCCGGACCGGCTTTGCGAGCTTCTTCAGGCGGCTCCCGACCGCCTTGGCGAGGCGCGCGGCGTCCTTCCCG
>DATIWM010000176.1:0-23835 GCA_035519355.1 Thermoanaerobaculia bacterium
GCGCGGCGGAAGGCGGTGCGGATGAGCTTCGCGCGGACGAGGACGCCTCCTTCGAGGTTCGCCTCCGACAGGTCGGCGCCCGTCAGATCGGCCTCGGTGAAGTTGCAGCCGCGGAGGTTGGCGTTGATGCCGAGGGCGTCGACGAGCCGGGCCTGTGTGAAGTTCGGCGGCTTCGCCTTCGGATTCGACGGCGTGATCTTCGGCGTCCGGAGGTCGATCTTGTCGAGGATGGCGGCCGTGAAGTCGGCGTCCTCGAACTGGGCGCCGAGGAAGACGCACTGGCGGAAGTCGGCCCGCTGGGCGGAGAACTTCCGGAGGCTCGAGTCGGTGAAGTTGGCCCCGGTCGACTGCGCCCGCTCGAAGTCCGCCTCGGAGAGGTCCGCGCCGGTGAAGTCGCAGCGCTGGAGATCGGAGCCCCGGAGGACGGCCCGGTTGAGGACGGCCTGCCGGAACACCGTGCCGTTCAGCTTGGCGTCGCGGAAGAACGCGAGGCGAAGGTTCGCCTTCGTGAAGTTCCCGGCCTTGTAGACGACGCCGTCGAAGACGGACTGCTGGAGGTCGGCGCTTTCGAAGTTGCAGCGGTCGATGTGGGCGCCGCGGAAGTTCGCGTAGAGGAGGCGCCCGAACGAGAAATTCGTGGCCGTGAAGTCGGTCCCTTCGAGCTTGGCGCCCGTCAGGTCGCAGGCCGAGAGATTCGCCTCCCGGACCGTGGCGCTCTTGAAGGAGCAGTTCCGGAGGGCCGCGCCGACGAGGGACATCCTGTCGAAGAGCTGGAAGTCGAGGTCGCTCTCGGAGAGGTCGACCCGGTTCAGGCTGGAGCCCCGGAGCGACGCCCCCTGCAGGATCGTCCGGGTCATCAGCGAGCCGTCGAGGTTCGAGCCCTCCATCTTGGTCCGGGAGAGGTCGGCGGTCGAGAGATTCCGTCCCTGCAGATCGAGCTCCGACAGGACGGTATCCGTGAGATCGGGCGTGACGGCCGGATGCTCCGCCCGCCAGGCGTTCCAGTCGGCCGTTTTCAGCAGTTCGACGTGTTCGGGATTCGCCACAGACGCACGAGGCTCCTTACCTGCTAGATTCTAGACGATGACGGACATCGCAATCCGCGGCCCGGAGAGGATCCGGCGCGCCCTTCTGGGCGGCTATCCGATCGTCTACATCCAGTCGTGGGAGGAGGGCCGCGTGGAGCGCGCCGTGGCCGCCCTGTCCCAGAAGTTCTACGAGAAGCCGGTCCCCTTCTTCACGTGGACCTGCGTGGACGGGGTCGCGGCGGGCGCCGAGCGGTGGCCCGACACCGTCGATCCCCTGAAGGCCCTCGAGGCCATCCTCGCCTTCGCCGGCCCCGGGTTCTTCCTCATGAAGGACCTTCCGGCCCTGCTCCTCTCGAGGACCGACGTGGTCCGCCGCCTGCGCGACACCTACCGGCAGCTCAAGGGGCGGGGGAAGTTCGTCGTCCTGACGTCCCCGCGCCTCCTCCTGCCGGAGGACCTGAAGAAGGAGATTCACGTCGTCGAATACGAGCTTCCGGACGACAACGAGATCCTCTTCGTCCTGACGGCCCTGGCGAAACGGTACTTCGGGGACGCCGGCCTCCCGGAGGCGGAGGCCAAGCGCCTCGCCATGGCCCTGAAGGGGTTGACCTCGGACGAGATCGAGCACACCGTTTCGAAGGTCTTCGGGCGCCGCCCGGTCTTCGACGAGCCCGCGTTCCTGGAAATCCTCTCCGAGAAGGAGCAGGCCTCGAAGAAAGAAGGGGTGCTGGAGTACGTCCCGCCCCGAACCACGATCGACGACATCGGCGGGCTCGAGAACCTGAAGGAGTGGCTGGTGAAACGCCGGACCCTCTTCACGCGGGAGGCGGTCGACGCGGGCCTGCCGGTGCCGAAGGGGATCCTGATGATGGGGATGTCGGGCTGCGGAAAATCGCTGTCCGTCAAGGCGATCTCCGCGCTCTGGAACCTCCCCCTCTTCCGACTCGACATGAACCTCGTCTTCGGCACCGAAAACCCGGAGCAGACCTTTCACCGCGCGCTGAAGTCGGTCGAGGCCCTCGCGCCGGCCGTCCTCTGGATCGACGAGCTGGAGATGGCGATCACGGCGGGCCGCGAGGTGGGCTCCGGGGACGCGTCGCTGGGCCGCATCTTCTCGACCTTCCTGACCTGGATGCAGGAGAAGAACGCCCTCGTCTTCGTCGCCGCGACGGCCAACCGGATCCACCTCCTGCCGGCCGAGGTGATCCGGAAGGGGCGTTTCGACCAGGTCTTCTTCATCGACCTGCCGTCCGAGACCGAGCGGAAGTCGATCTTCGCGGTGCACCTGAAGAAACGCGGCGTGAACCTGAACAAGTTCGACATCGTCTTCCTCGCGAAGGCGACGGTCGGGTTCAACGGGGCCGAGATCGAGTCGATCGTGCAGTCCGCCGCCGTGGACGCCTACAACGAGGGGGGCCGGACGATGACGGAGGACGATCTCTCCCGGATCATCAGCGCGGCGGTCCCGCTCTCGAAGACGATGGACGAGCAGCTCAAGGCGATCAAGAGCTGGGCCCACGACCGGGCGATGGTGGCGTCGAAGGCGTGACGGGCGCGGCGCCCGGCGGCCCCTTGATCCGCGATTCGAGCCGGAGGAGCAGGCCCGCGAGGCCGATGGCGAGCCCCGCCGTCGCCCAGCCCGCGACCACGTCCACGACGTAGTGGTACCGCAGGTAGACCGTCGAGATCCAGTTCAGGAGGACGAGCGGCAGGAGCAGGAGGAAGAGCCGCCGGCTCCGCCTCCGGCTGAAGACGAGGACGAGGGTCGAGATGCCGACGTGCAGGCTCGGGAAGACGTCGCGCGGCGACCGGAGGGCGTCGAGCGCGTCCGTCACGGGCTGGTAGACCTCGCCGGACAGCGTTTTCGAGAAGAGCTCGGGGAAGGCCCGTTTCGGGCCGACGGCCGGGACGAGCATGTAGCCGATCTGCCCGAGGATTCCGGCGACGAGGACGGCGAGCAGGAACTGGCGGAAGACGAGCCACCTTCTCCGGTAGAGGAGGTAGCCCAGGAGCGGCGGCAGGACCAGGTGGAGGAAGTAGGCCGCCGTCATCACGTCCGTCACGAGGGGGCCCGCGAACCGCTGGAGGAGGACGGCCGGGGTCTCGCCGAAGAGGAGCCGGTCGATGCGGAGCAGCTCGACGTCGCGGTCGCGGGAGAGGACGGACGTCCAGACGGAGAGGCGGAACGTCTCGTAGGTGAAAGAGAAGAAGGCGAACGGGAACCAGTCCCGGAGGATCCGGAACACCCCGCCAGCCGACCCCGCGCCGATCCTCCCCTCGAAACGGAAGCCGAACCGGATGGCCGCCACGAGCGCGAGGAGGGCCGCGGGCGCCAGGATGAAGCAGATGTCCCAGAAGTTGAGCTCCAGCGTCTCGAACGAGCCCCGGATCGAGGAGGCGCCGACGAAGGAGACGACAAAGCCGAGGAAGAGCCCCGCCAGCACGTCCTCGACGCGGAGGTCACGGCAGGACAATCTCGAACTCCTTCTCGGGCGGCACGGTGCCCGCGGCGAGATGCCGGTGGAGCGCCGCGACGATGGGATCCTCCGGGGCCGCCGGAGCGGCGGCGAGCACCTGCGAGAGCGCCTCGCGGGCGGTCTCGGGTCCCGCCGCCGCGGCGAGCAGACGGACGAGCTGGTAGAGGGCCGGCCGGAATCCGGGGTCCTTCGAGAGGGCGGCGGAATAGGCGTCGAGGGCGGGCCGGACCTCGCCGCGCCGCTCCGCCAGTCGCCCCTCGAAATAGCGCGCGAGGAAGAGGGTCGACGGCGCCGGGTCGACCGCCTCGCGGAGCGCCGCCTCCGCGGCTTTCGTCTCGCCGAGGTAGTACTGGGCGATGCCCAGGGAGAGCCGGACGTCCGAGGCGTGCCGGACGCCCGGCGGGGGCGCTGCGGCGAGCGTGGCGAGCGCCTGCTCCCGCAAGGTCGCCCAGAGCCTTCCGCGGACGAGAAAGCCCATCCAGCGCGATGTCCTCCACGGGCCGAGCGTCCCCCCGAGGCGCCGGTACGAGGCCATCCACCGGACGGCGTTCCCGGCGTCGCGCCGTTCGATCGCCCGCTCGGTTTCGAACAGGGCCAGGGAGCGGAGAGCGAAGGGGCCCTGGAGAAGCAGGCCGAGGGCCAGGAGGCCGCCGAAGATCAGCCGGTTGGTTCGCTCTGCCGAGGCCACCCGGTCGGCGACGAGGCGCGCGGCGACCAGAACGAAGGTCGTCATCAGCATCAGCGGCACGAGGCGGCTGACGGCGAGCGAAATGGTCTGCGTGGACACCGGCGCCTCAGTTCCAGCGCGGATCGGCGTCGCCGGGGCGGAAGGGGGCGAGGAGGTCGAGCCGCCGCCGCAGGGAGACGACGAGCTGCTCGGCCCACGCGTAACGCTCCTCGAGGCGGTCCATGGCGAGCAGGCGGTAGCCGTCCTCTGCGTCGAGGCCGAGGCGCGTGAGGATCTCGTTCACGAGCCCTTCCTCCGACAGATCCTCCGGGAGCTCCTTCGCCTGCGGCCGGCCGACGGCGTCGGCCAGAAGCCCCACGTCGGCCACGAGGCGGAGGCGCCGGCCGGCCGCCGGGGTTCCCGGCGGGTCCGGGAGCGGCTCGACGGGAAGGGGAATCACCTCGGCGACGCGGTACGGCTTTCCCGCCGGAACCTCGCCTTCGATCCGGTAGCGGAAGAGTCCGCGGAGGAGAATGTTGGAGCGCCCGTCCGGGAGAGCCTCGTGCTCGACGACCTCCCCCGCGCAGCCGACGGGATAGATCTCCGGCCGTCCGGCTCCGTCCGGCGAGCCCCCGGGCACCAAGAGCTGGATGCCGAGGATCCGCTCGCCCTCGAGGGCGTCCTTCAGCATCTCCCGGTAGCGCGGCTCGAAGACGTGAAGGGGCAACGTCGTCTCCGGGAAGAAGACGACCCCCGGGAGCGGAAAGAGCGGGAGGCGCCGCCGGCCGCTCACTTCGCCTCCGGCACCGGCGTCGCGTGCGCGCGCGCCCAGAGCGTGAGGACGTGGTGCGAGGCGGCGTCGATCTCCTCCGGCGTCAGCCGGCCGCGGAAGGGCGGCATCGGGCTCGTGGGATCCCCTTCGGTGATCAGGCGGCGGATGGATTCCAGGTCCGCCCCGTGCTTCCACCGGTCGTCGGTGAGGACGGCGTAGGGGCGTCCCTCGGCGAACCGCGTGTCGCCGCGTCCTTCGCGCCCGTGGCAGGCCGAGCACTTCCGCGCCCAGACCCGCTCGCCGGGATCTTTCGGTCCGCATCCGACCGTCGCGATCAGGGCGGCGGCGGCGGCGGGAAGCAACGGAAGCCTTCGGTCCATCGGGAGGCGCATGGTATCTTCACGCGCCATGGCGAACAAAGACGACAAGTACGAGGACAACGCGCCCGGCAAGTTCTACGTCGACACCCAGTGTATCGACTGCGACGTCTGCCGCGTGACGGCGCCGAACAACTTCAAGCGGAACGAGGAAAAGGGCTATTCCTTCGTCTCGAAGCAGGCCGAGACGCCGGAGGAAGAGGCCCAGTGCCAGGAGGCCATGGACTCGTGTCCCGTCGAAGCCATCGGGAACGACGGGGAGTGAGGGCCGAAGAACGCTCAGCTCGTGATCGCGCGCCGCGCGTGATAGCTGGAACGGACCAGGGGACCTGACTGGACGAGGGGGATTCCGATCCCCTCGCCGAATTCCTTCACCTCGCGGAATTCCTCCGGCGTGACCCAGCGCTCGACCGGAAGGCGGCGCTCGTGCGGCTGAAGGTACTGGCCCACGGTCACGACGTCGACGCCGCATGACTTCAGATCGCGCAGCGTCGCCGAAATCTCGTCCGTCGATTCGCCGAGGCCCAGCATGATCCCGCTCTTCACCTTCGAGGAACCCCTCTCCTCGTCTCGTCGTCTCGCCGCGCGCCGGAGAAGCTCCAGCGAGCGGGAGTAGACGGCGTCCGGCCGGACGCGCCGGTAGAGCCGCTCGACCGTCTCGACGTTGTGGTTCAGGACCTCGGGGCGCGCCGACAGGACGGTCGCGAGCGCCGCCTCGCTCCCGAGGAAGTCGGGGATCAGCACCTCGACGGTGACGCCGGGGACGAGGGAGCGGATCTCCAGGATCGTGGACGAGAAGTGCGCGGCGCCGCCGTCCGGCAGCTCGTCCCGGTTGACGGACGTGACGACGGCGTGCTTGAGGCCCAGGGTGGCCACGGCCTCGGCGACCCGGCGGGGCTCCCCGGGGTCGAGCGGCCGGCCCGCGCCCTGAGTCACCGCGCAGAAGCCGCAGCGCCGGGTGCAGACGTCGCCCATCAGCAGGAAGGTCGCCGTCCGCTCCCGGCCCCAGCACTCGGAGAGGTTCGGGCACTCGGCCTCTTCACAGACGGTGTTCAGGTTCTTCTCCCGGACGAGGTCCCGGACCTTCCGGTAGTCGTCGGACTCGGCGATCCGGACCTTCAACCACTCGGGCCGCGGCGTGACGCCGTAGACCGGGCGGGCGGGATCCGGGCTGAAGACGGGGAGCCGGGCGCTCACGGAGGGAGTTTACCGGCGCGGTGCCCGGGGGGGTGCTGGCGTCCGGCGCCCCCGGACGCCATACTTGAATCCGGGATGGGAGAAGCCGAAGACCCCGGTGTCGTGCGGCGGCTCAGGGCGGCCGAGGAAGCCGCGCGGATCCTGAAGCCGTTCGGGGGAGACGGCGCGAAGAGGGCCCACGACGTTCTGGAGGCGCTGCGAAAGGGGGCCGCGATCGACTCCCGGGCCGTGAAGGCCGTCGAAGAGGCGCTGCTCGACGCTCTGATGAACACGAAGGTCAAGTCGAAGGTCACGCCGAAGAAGAGCGCGTTCCTCCACCTCCTCGTGTCCGAGAAGCCGGCGCGCCCCCAGATCCGTGCGGCCTACAAGGAGTTCGAGGCGGCCTTCTCGAAGGGCGCCCCCGACGAGCCGTAGGCCCGGCGCGCCCGCCCCCCCGTCAGGACGCGGGGGCCCGGTCGAACACCTCCGCGAAACGGGCCACGAAGCGCGCGGCGACCTCGGGCAGGGGGGGCGCGCTCTTCGGGGCGAGGAGCTTCGCGAGCGAGGTGACGCCTCCGTCCGTGATGCCGCACGGGACGATCAGGGCGAACCGGGACAGGTCGGTCGAGACGTTCAGCGCGACGCCGTGCGTGGTGACCCACCGCGAGAGGTGGACGCCGACGGCCGCCAGTTTGTCGTTCCCGGCCCAGACCGACGCCCACCTCCCGGGGAGGGCGCTCCGCGAGGCCGCGACCCCGAAGTCGGCGGCGGTCCGGATCAGGGTCTCTTCGAGGTCGCGGACGTAGCGCTTCACGTCCGTCCGGTCGGGGGCGAGGTCCAGGACGGGATAGGCCACGAGCTGCCCGGGTCCGTGGTAGGTGAGCTTCCCGCCGCGGTCCGAGGTCCGGAGGGCGACCCCCTGCGACGCCAGGAGCTCTTCGGAGACGAGGAGGTCGCCGCGGCCGGCGTTTCGCCCGATGGTGATGACCGCCTCGTGCTCGAGAAGGAAGAGGGACTCCCGGCCTCCCGTCTTGACCCGGGCGGCGGCGTCGTGTTGAAGCCGAAGGGCCGCGTCGTAGGAGACGCGGCCCTCGGAGAGGAGCGAGACGACGTCGACCGGGCGCGTCAGAGCGACTCGAGCTCGGTCCACCGTTCGTTCTCGAGCGTGTTCTTCACGATGGAGAGGAACGTGTCTCCCTCCGCCCCGTCAATGAGCCGGTGATCGAAGGTGACCCCCATGTAGGCCATCGTCCGGACGGCGATCGTGTCGGAGCCGTCGGGCATCGTGACGACTTTCGGACGCTTCTCGATGGCGCCGACGCCGAGGATGGCGACCTGGGGCTGGTTGATGACGGGGGAGGCGAAGAGGGAGCCGAAGCCGCCGTGGTTCGTGATCGTGAAGGTGCCGCCCGCCACCTCGTCGGGCGAGAGCTTCTTCGTCCGCGCGCGGGACGCGAGGTCGTTCGCCGCCCGGGCGAGGCCGACGAGGGAGAGGTCGTCGGCGCGCCGGATGACCGGGACGATGAGCCCCCAGTCGAGCGCCACGGCCATGCCGAGGTTGATCTCCCGGTGGTAGACGATTTCGTCGCCCGAGATCGACGCGTTCAGGAGCGGCCGGGCCTTGAGCGCGGTGACCGCGGCGCGGAAGACGAACGGCATGTAGGTCAGCTTCGTGCCGTACTGGGCGGCGAAGCGGTCCTTCACCCGGTCGCGGAGCCGCGCGATGGCGGTGAAGTCGACCTCGAAGACGGAGGTGACGTGGGCCGAGGTGTGCTTCGACTCCACCATCCGCTCGGCGATCTTCCGGCGCATCGCCGACATCGGCTCGACGAGGACGGTCGAACCGGAGAACGTGACGAGGGGCGCCGGGGGCGCGCTCGCCGGTGCGGCGACGGGCGCCGGGGCCGAAACGGCGATCGCCGCCGGGGCCGGGGCGGGGGCGGCCGGAATCGGTGGCGCCGCCGGAGCCGGAGCCGGGGCCGCGGGCGCAGGCTGCGGCGCGCCCTTCGCCAAGACCTCGAGAATGTCGGCCTTCGTCACGCGGCCGGAGATGCCCGTGCCGGCGAGACCGGAGATCTCGAGGCCGTGCTCCTTCGCGATGGCGCGGACGACCGGCGAGGAACGCCGGCGGAGGAGCTCCTCCGCCGTCTCGCCCGGCTGCGGCGGGGCCGGGGCCGGGAAATGGGCGGGAGGGGGAGAGGTCGGCGGCGGAGCCGATGCCGTGACGATCACGGCGGGAGCAGCCGCTTCTCCTCCTTTCGAAGAATCGGCCGCCGAAGGCGGCGCTCCGGCTGCCGTCGATTCCCCGCTCTCGCCCAGGACCGCGACGACGGTGTTGATCGGAACGGTCTTTCCTTCCTCGACGAGGACCTCGAGGAGGACGCCCGAAGACGGCGCCGGGATCTCGGCGTCGACCTTGTCGGTGGAGATCTCGAAGAGCGGCTCGTCGCGCTTCACGGTTTCGCCCGGCTTCTTCAGCCATTTCGTGAGCGTTCCCTCGGCGATCGACTCGCCCATCTGCGGCATGATGACGTTCGTCGGCATGGGACCTCTCTAGTAGGCGGCCAGCTTCCGGGCCGCGGCGATGAGTGTACGGGTGTTCGGGAGGAAGGCCTCCTCCAGGGGCGGGGAGAAGGGGACCGGCGTGTCGGGGGCCGTGACGCGGAGGACCGGGGCGTCGAGGCGCCCGAAGGCCTTCTCGGCGAGGAGAGCCGCGACCTCGGCCCCGATCCCTCCGGTCCGCGTGTCCTCGTGGAGAACGAGGCACCTCGACGTGCGGCCGACCGAGGCGAGGATCGCCTCCTCGTCCAGCGGGACGAGGGTGCGGAGGTCGAGGACCTCGGCCTCGAGGCCCTCGACGGACAGCTCCGCCGCCGCCTCGAGCGCCGTCCACATCATCGCGCCGTAGGTCACGATCGTCAGGTCGCGTCCGGCCCGGCGGATCGCGGCCTTCCCGATCGGGACGACGTCGTCCCCGTCCGGAATCCGGTCGCGGACGCGGCGATAGAGAAACTTGTGCTCGAGGAAGACGACCGGGTCCTCGTCGCGGATCGCGGCCAGGAGGAGCCCGTGCGCGTCGCGGGCCGTGGAGGGGAAGACGACCTTGAGGCCCGGCGTGTGGGCGAGCCAGGCCTCGGGGGTCTGCGAGTGGAACGGCCCCCCGTGAACGCCGGCGCCGCAGGGCCCCCGGAGGACCATCGGGACCCCGAGGCCCGTCCGGTACCGGTATTTCGCGGCGAAGTTCACGAGCAGGTCGAAGGCGCGTGAGACGAAGTCCATGAACTGCATCTCGGCCACGGGGCGGAGGCCGCGCAGCGCCGCGCCGATCGCCCCGCCGACGACCGCCTCTTCGGAGATCGGCGTGTCGACGACGCGGCGGCTTCCGAAGCGCGGAAGGAGCCCCTCGGTCGCCCGGAAGGCGCCGCCGTAGGCCCCGACGTCCTCCCCGATCACGATGACCCGCTCGTCCCGCTCCATCTCCTCGTGGAGCGCCCGCCGGACCGCCTCGACGAAGAGCGTCTCCCTCCCGTCCGCCCCGGGGGCGTCGAGCGTCAGCGCCGTCCCTTCCTTCGCCCGGGGGTCGGCCATCACGCGCCTCCCGCGAAGACGCCGCGGAGCGCCTCGGCCGGCTCCGGAAGGGGCGAGGCCTCGGCCCAGGCGAGGTCGGCGTCGAGGCCGCCGAGGATCTCCGCCCGGACCGCGAGCCGGCCGCTCTCGCCGAGGATCCCCGCGGTCTCGAGAAAGCGCTCGAGGCGGTCGACGGGGTCGCGCGCCCGCCAGGCGGCCAGCTCCTCCTTCGGGACGTAGCTCTGCGCGTCGTGCTCGGCGTGCCCCTTCATCCGGTAGGTCCGGCACTCGAGGAGCGTCGGCCCCTCGCCGGCGCGGGCCCGCTCCACGGCCCGCCGGGCCGCCGCGTGGACCTCGAGGACGTCGTTTCCGTCCACTGTCTCGGCGGCGATGCCATAGCCGGGCGCCTTGTCGGAGAGCGTCCGGGCGGCGCACTGCTTCTCGAACGGCGTCGAGTAGGCCCAGTTGTTGAACTCCACGACGAGGACGAGGGGGAGCTTCTGCACCGCCGCGAAGTTGAGCCCTTCGTGGAAAGCGCCGACCGACGTGGCGCCGTCCCCGACGTAGGTCATGCCGACGGTCCGCCGTCCCTGGATCCGGTCGGCGAGGAGCATCCCCGACAACACCGGAATCATCGTGGAGAGCATCGCCGTCCCCGCGAAGATCCCCCGCGCGGGGAGGCAGAAGTTGAGGTGGGCTTCCCTCCCGCCGGACGGCGACGCCGCGCGCCCGAGATACTGCGCGAAGACGTGGCGGGGCGTCGCCCCGCGGACGAGGACCGAGCCGAGGTTGCGGATCAGGGGCGAGAGAAGGTCCCCCTCCTCGAGGGCATATGCCGTCCCGACCGAGGTCGCCTCCTGGCCCAGAGAGCGGTAGAGCCCGCCCACGATCTTCCCCTGGCGGTAGAGGTTCACGAGACGCTCCTCCAGCAGCCGGTTCAGGAGCATCAGCCGGTACAGCTCGACGAGGCGCTCCGGGGAGAGAGGCGTCATCTTCGGGCGGGCCCGCGAAGGCGGGAAGGGGATTATGGACCGCGCCGCGCCCCGCTTGACACCGGTGAGGGTTCTCCCTAGGCTCTCGCGCCAATGATGTCGGCCCTCGCCGCCCGAAAGCGGATGACGACCCGAAAGACCGCGCCGCCGGCGGGCGGGGGAGAGGTCCTCTACTAGCCAGACGCGGCAGAGGGAACCGTTTCAACCGAGCCCGCCGGACCCGGCGGGCTTTCCTGTTTTCTGAAAGGATCGGCTCATGGCCACATCGAAGGAATCATCCGGAGGGCGGATCCCCGTGGCGGTCCTCGGGGCGACCGGGGCCGTCGGGCAGCGGCTCGTCTCGCTGCTCGAAGGGCACCCGCACTTCGTCCTGGCCGAGCTGGCGGCCTCGGAACGGTCGGCGGGGAAGAGCTACGCCGAAGCGACGCGCTGGATTCTTCCCGGCGACCTGCCGGCCGGAGCGCGCGGCCTCCTCGTGAAGAGCGTGGATGCCGACTTCTCGTCTCCCGTGCTCCTCTCGGGCCTCGACGCCGCCGTGGCCGACACGATCGAGCCGCTGCAGGCGGGGAAGGGACGCCTGGTCGTCTCCAACACCCGGTCGTTCCGGATGCGCCCGGACGTGCCGCTCGTCATCCCGGAGGTGAACGCCGACCACCTCGCCCTCCTCGACGGCCAGCCCTGGCGGGCGTCCGGGGGCGGCATCGTGACGAACCCCAACTGCTCGGTCGTCGGCCTCGCGATGGCGCTCGCGCCGCTCCACCGGGCCTTCGGGATCGAGGCGGTCTGCGTCACGACGCTGCAGGCGCTCTCGGGCGCGGGCTACCCGGGCGTTCCCTCGCTCGACGCGGAGGGAAACGTCATCCCGTTCATCGACGGCGAGGAGGAGAAGATCGAGCGCGAGCCGAAGAAGATCCTCGGCCGCTTCGAGGCGGGACGCGTCGTCGAGGCGGAGTTTCCGATCTCCGTCTCCGTCAACCGCGTACCGGTGCGCGACGGGCACACGGAGTCGGTCTTCCTGAAGCTCGGGTCGAAGGCGTCCCTCGCCGACGTGAAGCAGGCCCTCGAGAGCTTCACGGGCGAGCCGCAGCGCCTCGGTCTCCCCTCGGCCCCGGCGCGTCCCCTCGCGGTCCGCGAGGAGCGCGACCGGCCGCAGCCGGCGCGCGACGTGGAGGCGGGAGCCGGGATGACCGTGACGGTCGGGCGGCTCCGCCCGGACCCGGTCTACGACGTCCGATTCTCTCTTCTCGTCCACAACACCGTCCGGGGAGCCGCCGGGGCGGCGCTGCTGAACGCCGAGCTCCTCGCGGCGACCGGCCGTCTCGCGGCGAGCCCGGTGCGACGATGACCGCGCGGTCCCGGGGATGATCGTCCTCAAGTTCGGCGGTACCTCCGTCGGAGACGGAGAGCGGATCCGCCGCGCCGCCGACCTCGTCGCGTCGCGGCGCGCCGAAGGGCCGCTGGCCGTCGTCTCGGCCATGGGGGGCGTCACCGATCTCCTCGTCTCGCTGCTGGAATCGTCGAAA
The DNA here is from genome assembly GCA_035519355.1 of Thermoanaerobaculia bacterium. GTDB lineage: Bacteria > Acidobacteriota > Thermoanaerobaculia > UBA5066 > UBA5066 > DAOMFB01. The sequence goes on from DATIWM010000176.1 coordinate 12,580, forward strand.
CGGAAGGAGCGGGACGTCGCCGAAGCGACCCTCGAACGGATCGCCGCCGTCCACCGGGCGGCGCTCGACGCCCTCGCGCTCGACGCCGACGATTCGGGGAGCTGTCGGACGGCGCTCGACGGCGAGCTCGTCAGGCTGCGCAATCTCTCGATGGGCATCTCGCTTCTCGAGGAAATCTCTCTTCGGACGTCGGATGCGATGCTGAGCATGGGGGAGCTCGTCTCGTCCCGTCTTCTCGCGGCGGCTCTCCGGGCTCGCGGCGTGCCGGCCGTCTGGATCGACCCCCGCCGGCTCGTCGCGACGGACGGGACGTTCGGCGGCGCGATTCCCGACGAGGCGGAGACGGGCCGGCGGGTCGGCGCGGCCGTCCTTCCCGAGCTGGCCGCCGGAAGGGTCGTCGTGACGGGCGGCTTCCTCGGGGAGGCGCCCGACGGCTCCACGACGACCCTCGGGCGGGGCGGGTCGGACTACTCGGCGGCGCTCCTCGGCGCGGCGCTCTCCGACGCCGGGGCGAGGGTCCCGGTCATCGAGATCTGGACCGACGTGGACGGGATCCTCACGGCCGACCCGCGGATCGTCCCGTCGGCGCGGCTCGTCCCCGAGGTCGGCTACGCCGAGGCGGCCGAGCTGGCCTTCTTCGGCGCCAAGGTCCTCCACCCGGCCACGATCCGCCCGGCCGTCGCGCGCGGGATTCCGGTGGCGGTGCGGAACGCCTTCCGCCCTGGGGGGGCCGGGACGGTCGTCACGGCCGACGCGCCCGGACACGGCGTCCGCGCCGTCGCGATGCGAAAGGGGGTCGCCGCGCTCTTCGTCGGGAGCCCCCGGATGCTCCTGGCCCACGGCTACGCGGCCCGCGTCTTCTCGGTCTTCGAGAAGCACCGCGTCCCGGTCGACGTCATCGCGACGAGCGAGGTCTCCATTTCGATCACCGTCGACGAGAAGGCGCCCCTCGATCGACTGGCCGAGAGCCTCTCCGAGTTCGCCGAGGTCTCGGTGCTCCGGAACCTGGCCGTCGTCTCGGTCGTCGGAAAGGGACTCCGGACGACGCCGGGCGTCGCGGCACGGGTCTTCGCGGCGCTCCGGGACGTCAACGTGGTCCTGATCTCGCAGGGGGCCTCGGAGACGAACATCACCTTCGTCGTGGACGCGGCCGACGCCCCCGAGGCCGTCCGCCGCCTCCACCGCGACTTCTTCGAAGGGGGTGCGGCGTGAGGGCGTTGATCGTCGGCTACGGGAAGATGGGGAAGGCGATCGAGGCGGCGCTGGCCGCGAAGGGACACGCCGTCGCCGGGAAGATCGACGAGGGGGATCGACCGGAGGATTCGGCCCCCTGCGACGTTGCGTTCGAATTCACAACACCGGCTTCGGCCGAGAAGCTGGTCGTCTTCCTTCTTTCGAAGAGAATCCCCGTGATATCCGGGACGACCGGCTGGGAAATCGCTCCGGCGGTTCGAGTGGCTCGGGAGCAGAAGACTCCCTTCCTCCATTCTCCGAATTTTTCGATCGGCGTGGCCGTCATGAAGCGGCTCGCGGCGCAGGCGGCGGCGCTCCTGTTCCCCTTTTCGTCGTTCCAGCCCGGGATCCTGGAGCGGCACCATGCCGCCAAGAAGGACGCGCCCTCGGGGACGGCGAAGCTGCTGGCCTCGGCCGTCGACGCCGCCCGGCCGGGGGCGCCGGTGCCCGTCGTCGCCCTGCGCCAGGGGGGACAGCCGGGAGAGCACGCGCTCTTCTTCGAAGGGGAATCGGAATGCCTCGAGATCGTTCACCGGGCGAGGTCGCGCGCGATCTTCGCGGCGGGGGCCGTCGCCGCCGCCGAGTGGCTTCTCGCCTCGGACCGCCGCGGCCCCGTCACCTTCGACGAGTTTCTGGACGCCGTCTCGAGAGAAAGGACCTCCCGATGACCACACGGACGCCGCCTCCGGCCCGACTGACCGGGCTCTTCACCGCGCTGATCACGCCGTTCACCGACGCCGGCGACGTGGACGAATTCGGCCTCCGGCGGCTCGTCCGCCGGCAGATCGAGGGGGGAGTCGCCGGCCTCGTTCCGTGCGGGACGACCGGAGAGGCCGTCACACTCGACCCGGACGAGCACGAGAGGGTCGTGGCGGTCGTGTCCGAGGAGGCGCGACGCGCCCCGCGGCCCATCCGGGTCATCGCCGGGTGCGGCTCGAACGACACGAAGAAAGCCCAGATGCTCGCCCGGCGGTGCGGCAAGGCCGGCGCGGACGCGCTTCTCGTCGTCACCCCCTACTACAACAAGCCGACGCCGAAGGGGCTGATCGCGCACTTCAAGGCGGTGGCCGACGCGGGGGAGCTCGCGCTGGTCCTCTATAACGTGCCGGGGCGGACGGGGGTGAACATGATGCCGGAGACCGTCCTGGCGCTCGCGGAGGACCCGCGCTGCGTCGCGGTCAAGGAGGCTTCCCTCAGCCTCGATCAGGCCTGCGAGATCCTCCGCTCCCGCCCGCCCGGCTTCTCCGTCCTCGCCGGCGAGGATTCGCTCGCCCTGCCGATGATCGCGTGCGGCGCCGACGGCCTGATCGCCGTCGTCTCGAACGAGGCTCCGCGGAGCACCGCGGAGCTGATTTCGGCCGCTCTCGCGGGGGACCGCGACCGCGCGGCGGCCCTGCAGGCGAAGCTCTTTCCGCTCATGCGGGCGAATTTCCGGGAGTCGAACCCGATTCCGGTCAAGTGGGCCCTTGAGCGCCTCGGCGTCTGCGGCGGGGCGCTCCGGCTTCCGCTCGTCTCCCTGTCGGCGACGCATCACGCCCCGCTGGAAGAGGCGCTCCGGATCGCCGGGCTCCTCGGCGCCGACGGAAAACCGGCGGAGGGGGCGCTATGACGCGGGACGAAGTGCTCGCGCTGCTCGATGCGCTCGAACGGGGCGAGGTCCGGGCGGCGGCGCCGGACGCCTCCGGCCGCTGGATGCCGAACCGGGCCGTGAAAGAGGGGATCCTCGCCGCCTTCCGCCTGGGAGCCGACGTGGAGCTGATCGCGGGACCGCTCTCGTTTCGGGACCGCGACACCCTGCCGCCGCGCCGGCCGCTTCCGGCCGGCGTTCGCGTCGTCCCCGGCGGAACCGCGATCCGGCGCGGGGCTTTCGTGGCGAGAGGGGTGGTCGTCATGCCGCCCGCCTACATCAACGTCGGCGCGTACGTCGACGAGGGATCGATGATCGACAGCCACGCGCTCGTCGGCTCCTGCGCCCAGATCGGGAAGCGCGTCCACCTCTCCGCGGCGGCGCAGGTCGGAGGCGTTCTCGAGCCGGTCGGCGCCGTGCCGGTCGTCGTCGAGGACGACGTTTTCGTGGGCGGGGGCGTCGGGATCTACGAAGGGGTCTGCGTGAGGCGGAAGGCCGTCCTCGCGTCGGGCGTGGTCCTGACCGGCTCGACGGCCGTCTTCGATCTCGTGAAGGAGCGCGAGCTCCGCTCGGCGGCCGGAAGGCCCCTCGAGATTCCCGAGGGTGCGGTGGTCGTCCCCGGCACCCGGCCGGCGCCGGGGGGGTGGGCGAAGGAGCGGGGCCTCTCGCTCTCGGCTCCGGTCATCGTGAAGTACCGCGACGAGAAGACCGACGCCAAGACGACGCTGGAAAGCGCGCTCCGGTGAACGACTCCGTCCTCAAGCGCGCGGCGCGGCGCTTCGGGACACCGTTCTATCTCTACGATTTCGACGTCGTCGAGCGGCAGGCCGTGCGCCTCACGCGCGCCCTCGGCCCGCGCTTCACGCTGGCCTACGCCGTCAAGGCGAACCCCTCTCTGGCCGTCCTGTCGCTTCTCCGGGAAAGGGGGCTCGGGGCGGACGTCGCTTCCCGGGGCGAGCTCGCCGCGGTGCGCCGGGCCGGATGTCCCCCGTCCAGGATCTTCTCGACCGGCCCGGCGAAGACGGATGCCGACCTCGAAGCGCTCGTGCGCGCCCGGGTGTCGATCATTCATGCCGAAGGGGAGTGGGAGCTGGTGACTCTGGAGAGGATCGGGGCGCGGCTGGGCCGGAGCGTTCGCGTCGGCCTCCGGCTGAACCCGCCGTGGGGGATCGCCGAGAAGCGGGTCATCATCGGAGGCCCTGGCGCCGGGAAATTCGGCTTCGACCTGGGCTCCGCGCAAGGCGTTCTTCGAAGGAGGGAGCGCTTTCGGCACCTCGAGGTCTGTGGCTTCCAGGTCTTCAACGCCTCGAACGTTCTCGACGCGCGCCTGTTCGTGGAAAACACCGGGCGCGTGCTCTCTCTGGCGCTCTCGCTTTCGAGGAGATTCTCGGTACCCCTCCGCTCGGTCGATTTCGGCGGCGGATTCGGCGTTCCCTACGCCGACGGCGAGAGGCCGCTGGATCTCGAGATCCTCCGAAAGGGTCTGGCGGCGATCGCGCAACGCGTCGACGATGAACCTCTCCTGCGAAAGGCGAGGCTGGTTTTCGAGCCCGGGCGCTTCCTCGTGGCGGAGGCCGGGACGTACGTGACGCGCGTCCTCGGGACGAAGCGGAGCCGCGGCGTCGACTACGTCCTCGCGGACGGCGGCATCCACCACTTCCTCCGGCCGGTCCTTTTCGGCACGCCTCATCGTGTGCAGCTGTTGTCGGCGCGCGGCGGCCGGGGCCGCCCCCCCTCTTCCTTTTCGAAGAAAACCCTCGTCGTCTCCGGCCCCCTCTGCACGTCCCTCGACGTCCTCCATCCTTCCGCCCGCCTCCCGATGCCCTCTCGCGGCGACCTCCTCGCCTTCGAGAACGCGGGGGCGTACGGCTACACCGAGTCGATGCCGCTCTTCCTGTCGCACGAATGGCCGGCCGAGGTCGGGCTCCGGAAAGGGCGTCTCGCGCTTCTCAGGCGCCCGCCGAGCGTCGCCGAGCTGCAGGCGCGGCAGAAGGCGCCGTTCTGAGCGGCGCGACTTAGACTCGCTCCCGCATGCCCCTCCCGTCCGGGTCGAAGCTCGGGCCTTACGAGATCTCCTCCGTCCTCGGGGCGGGCGGGATGGGCGTCGTCTACCGAGCCCGTGATCCGCGCCTCGGCCGCGACGTCGCCCTCAAGGTGCTGCCGGACGACGTCGCGCGGGACGCCGAGCGCCTCGAGCGCTTCGAGCACGAGGCGCGCGCCGCCGCGGCCCTGAACCACCCGAACATCGCCGCGGTCTACGACGTGGGACGCGAGGGCGCCGTTCGGTACGTGGTCCTCGAGCTCCTCGAGGGCGAGACGCTGAGGGAGCGCCTCCGGCGCGGGCAGCCTGCGCCGCGCGAGGCGCTCGACGCGGCCGCGCAGGTGGCCCGGGGGCTCTCGGCGGCGCACGCGAAGGGGATCGTCCACCGTGACGTGAAGCCCGAGAACGTCTTCGTGACGCAGGACGGCCGCATGAAGCTGCTCGACTTCGGCCTCGCGAAGATCCGTGCGTTCGTCGAGACCGAGGCGCCGACCGCGGCCGCGCTCACGCGGCCCGGCGAGGTCTTCGGGACCATCTCCTACATGTCGCCCGAGCAGCTGCGCGGAGCCGCGAGCGTCGACGCTCGCAGCGACGTCTTCTCCCTCGGCGTCCTGCTCTTCGAGCTCCTGGCGGGAAGGCGGCCGTTCGACGGCGCGAGCGCAGCCGAGACGGCGTCGCGCATCCTGGCGGCCGAGCCTCTGGACCTCGATCTCGACCCGGCGAGCGTGCCGAAGGAGACCGGGTCGATCCTCCGTCGTGCGCTCGCCAAGTCGCCCGAGGAGCGCTACGCGGACGCCGCGCCCTTCGCCGCCGCGCTGGAGTCCGCGCGCGACGAGATCGACTTCCGCTCGCGCCTGGCGCGGGGCGGGGGCTTCCGGCTCCCGCGCGCCACGTGGATCGCAATCGGTGCACTGTTCGCGGCCGGGGCGGCGGCGGGCGGCCTCCTGTGGTTCCGGCACGTGCGCCGCGCGTGGGCCGAGGCAGCCGTTCCGCGCGCGTCCCGACTCGCGCAGGAGAGAAAGTGGGCGGAAGCGTTCGAGCTCGCCCGACGGGCAAAGGAGAGCCTGCCGGGCGACCCGGCGCTCGCGAAGCTCCTGCCGGAGGTGACGGACTTCCTGTCAGTGACGACCGAGCCGCCAGGCGCGCGCGTCACCGTCCGCCGCTACGAACCCGCGCTCGGATCCGACGGAGGGCCGGTGCAAGACCTCGGCACGACCCCGCTCAAGGACGTCGCCATCCCGCGCGGCGACTACTTCCTGCGCCTCGAGAAGGAGGGCTTCGAAGCCTTCGAGCGGACGATTTCAAGCGCCGTACAGCGGGTCGTCCCGTTCGCACGCGCGACGCCGATCGACGTCGACTGGGTGCTGCAGAAGGCGGGGACCGTCCCGCCCGGAACGGCCTACGTCCCCGGCGGAACGTACAAGCTCGTCGGCTACGGGCAGCCCACCGCGGCGAGCGTCCCGCTGCGCCCGTTCCTGATCGACAAGTACGAGGCGTCGAACCGCGAGTACGCCGAGTTCGTTTCGGCGGGCGGCTACCGGCGGCCCGAGTTCTGGACGCAGCCGATCCGGGACGAGGACCGGACGCTCTCCTTCGAGGACGCGATGCGCCGCTTCGTCGACCGCACGGGTCTGCCCGGCCCGCGCGGCTGGAGCGGCGGAACGTTTCCGGACGGCAAGGCCGACCATCCCGTCGCGGGCGTCTCGTGGTACGAGGCGGACGCGTACGCGCGCTTCCGCGGAAAGAGGCTTCCAACGATCTTCCAGTGGGAGAAGGCGGCGCGGGACGGCGCCTTCACCGTGACGGGCGACGTGGTCATGCCGTGGGGCCTCCAGCAGGGGGCGGACCCGCGCGCGAACTTCGATGGCACCGGAACGGTCCCGGTCCGCCAGGGCCCCTTCGGGATGGGCCCTTACGGGGTCTTTCACATGGCCGGGAACGTCTCGGAGTGGACGCGCAACGCCGCACCCGGAGGATTCGCGACGGCCGGCGGCGCCTACACGGATCCGCCGTACCTTTTCGGCGACTACGGCATCTATCCCGGGCTCTCGAGCTTCGAGCGCATCGGCTTCCGCTGTGCCCTCGCGTTACCGGGCACCGCGGGGGAGGAAGGCGAATCGCCGATCTCGCGCACGGAGCAGGCCCCCGCCTACCCGCGATCGAGCCGTGCGCAGTTCGAGGCGTGGCTGGCGCATTACCGGTACGACCGGACACCGCCGGAGGGCCAGGTCGAAGAACGAGTCGAGACCCCGGACTGGACGCGCGAGCGCGTGAGCTTCCGGGGGGCCGATGGCGCGCGCCTCCAGGCGTGGCTCTACCTTCCGAAGAGCGCGCGGGCTCCGTACCAGATCGTGCAGTTCGTCCCGGGCTCCAACGTCTATCGCGGCGAGCCGGTCAGCTCGATCGCGGAGGGCGGCCGGCTCGCTTCGATCGTGAAGGCCGGCCGCGGCCTGTTCATCGTGGTCCTCCCGGGCTATCCGGGGCGCGAGTGGCCGAAGGGATACCGTCGTCCGGAAGGGAAGACCGTCGCGTTCCGGCAGCGGGCCGTCGGCGAATCCGTTGACTTGCGGCGCGGCATCGACTACCTCGAGACGCGGAAGGAGGTCGATCTCGCGCGGCTCGCGTTCATGAATGTCAGCATCAGCTGGCAGGGGATCCTGTTCTCGGCCGTCGAGCCGCGGTACCGCTCGGTCGTCCTTCTCTCGGACGGGATCTATCCGGAGCAGGCGGGATGGGTCCCCGAGGCGAATCCCGTGAACTTCGCGCCGCACATTCGCGCGCCGAAGCTCATGGTGAACGGCCGCTGGGACGAGGATTTCGCTTTCAAGACCGAGGCCGAGCCCCTTTACAAGCTCCTCTCGGAGCCGAAACAGCTCGTGCTTTTCGACGGCGGCCACATTCCCCCCGCGGAGGTCATGGTGCCGGCCGTCAACGCCTGGCTCGACCGGACGCTCGGCCCCGTCGCTCGCTGAGCCGGTCGTCGGGCGGGCCGCTAGAATACCTGACATGAGCGTCAAGGAAGAGCGGGCCACGCTCCCGCTCACAGGTGAACAGGAGCGGATCCGGAAGGCGAAGGAGGCGTGGCGCGCGAAGGCGGCGGCGGCCTTCGCCAGGACCCCGGCCTGGAAGAGGGACTTCACGACGGTCTCTTCGGCCGAGGTCAACCCGCTGGCGACGCCCGACGACCTGCCGGGCTTCGACTACGAGCGCGACCTCGGCTGGCCGGGCGAGTTTCCCTACACCCGGGGCGTCCAGCCGACGATGTACCGGGGCCGCCCCTGGACGATCCGCCAGTTCGCCGGCTTCGGATCGGCGCGCCAGACGAACGAGCGGTTCAAGGCGCTCCTCGGGCATGGGCAGACGGGGCTCTCCACGGCGTTCCACCTGCCGACGCTTTACGGCTACGACTCGGACCACCCGATGTCGGCCGGCGAGGTGGGGAAGTGCGGCGTCGCCATCGACACGCTTCGCGATTTCGAGGTCCTGTTCGACGGGATCGATCTCGGGGCGGTGACGACGTCGATGACGATCAACTCCACGGCGCCGATCGCCCTCGCGATGTACCTGGCCGTGGCCGAGAAGCAGGGGACGCCCTGGTCGAAGGTCGGCGGCACGCTCCAGAACGACATCCTGAAGGAGTACATCGCCCAGAAGGAGTACATCTTTCCGCCACGCCCCTCGATGCGGCTCATCACCGACCAGTTCGCCTTCTGCGCACGGCACGTTCCGAAGTGGAACACCATCTCGGTCTCCGGCTACCACATCCGCGAGGCGGGGGCGACGGCGCTCCAGGAGCTGGCCTTCACGCTTCGCGACGGGATGGAGTACGTGAAGTACGGGATCGACGCGGGGCTTCCCGTGGACGAGTTCGCGCCGAGATTGTCCTTCTTCTTCAATGCCCACAACGACTTCTTCGAGGAGATCGCCAAGTACCGGGCGGCGCGGCGGATCTGGGCCAGGGTGATGCGCGACCGGTACGGCGCGAAGAAACCCGCGAGCGGGAAGCTCCGCTTCCACTCGCAGACGGCGGGCGTCTCGCTCACGGCCCAGCAGCCCTACAACAACGTGGCGCGCGTGGCCCTCCAGGCTCTCGCGGCCGTTCTCGGCGGGACCCAGTCGCTCCACACGAACGCCCTCGACGAGACGCTCGCGCTGCCGACCGAGTTCGCCGCGAAGATCGCCGTCCGGACGCAGCAGATCGTCCTCCACGAGACGGGCGTCGCGAACTCGATCGATCCCCTCGGCGGCGCGTACTTCGTCGAGGAGCTGACGAATCGGATGGAGGCGGGGGCCTTCGACTATTTCCGGCGGATCGACGCCTTTGGCGGGATGGTCGAGGCCATCGAGGCCGGCTTCCCGCAGCGGGAGATCATGGACGCCGCCTACCGCTTCCAGCGCGCGGTCGACGCACGGGAGAAGCTGATGGTCGGGGCCAACGATTTCACCGAGGAGGTCCCCGACGACAAGGTCCCGATCCTGACCATACCGGAGCAGACGGCCGAGGAGCAGGTCCGCCGGCTCAACGAGGTGCGCCGGACGCGCGACGCCCGGACGGCGCTCGGAAAGCTGTCGGACCTGAAGGCGGCGTGCTTGGGCGGCGCGAACGTCATGCCGCCGCTCGTCGAGGCGGTGAAGGCCTACTGCACCGTGGGCGAGATCTCGGACGTCATGCGCGAGGTCTTCGCGACATACGAAGAGCCGGCGGTTTTCTAGATCCCGGCGCGGTTCTTGCGCGGTATCCTCGACAGGATGTCATTCCGGCGCCTCCTTCCCCTCGTTCCCCTCCTTCCCGTCCTGATCCTCGCCGGTCCCGCGGTGGCGCAGGCGCCTCCGGCGTCGCCCCCGACGTCTTCCCTCACTCCCGCCGAGGCGCGCCGCCGCGACGCGGTGGACTGGTACCTCCGGGGCCGGCTCCATGCCCAGGAGAGCGAGTTCGAAGCGGCCGTGAAGGCCTTTCGCAAGGCGGTCGAGCTCGACCCGACCGACGGAAGCCTCCGGGGCGAATTCGCCGAGCTCCTCCGGGATCTCTCCATCCTCGCCGAGGCCGAGAAGGAGGCGAAGAAGGCCGCCGAGCTGTCGCCAAACGACCCCTGGGTGCAGCGGATCCTCGGGCAGGTCCTGCTGACGAACGCGAGGGACCGCTCCGGGCTCGAGAAGGCCGCCGCCGCCCTGAAGAAGGCGAACGACATTCAGCCCGGCGAGCCGTCCGGCGCGATGGCGTATGCGCAGGCGCTGCTGCGCCTCGACCGGCCCCAGGAGGCCATACCGGTCCTAGAGCGCGCCCTCGACCGGGGGCGCGGTCCGGCCCTCCCGCTCCTTTATGGCGAGGTTCTCGAGAAGAGCGGCCGGTTCGGGGACGCCGAGGAGGTCTTCCAGTCGATCCTCCGGATGGATCCGGAAAACCGCGCGGCCTCCCTCGGGTTGCTTCGGGTCTACGAGCGGAGCCGGCGGTGGGACAAGGCGATTCCGCTCGTCCAGCATTACCTCAAGGCGCAGCCGACGAACCTCGGGCTGAAGGTCCAGTACGCGTCGCTCCTCCTCCGCGCCCGGCGCTTCTCTGACGCGAGAAAAACGCTGGACCAGGTGCTCGCGGCCGACCCGGGGAACCGGGAAGCGATCCGCCTCACCGCGAGCCTCCTGTCGGAGACGCGCGAGACCGACAAGGCGGACGAGCTCCTGCGAAAGCTGGCCGCCCTCGACCCGGACGATCCGGACGTTCCCTTCCGGCGCGCGGTCAACTTCGTCGAGGCGCGGCGGCTCGGAGAGGCCGAGCAGATCCTGGTCGCTCTCCGCGCCACCCTCGTGAAGAAGGGGGGAAAGGGGCCGGAGCTTTCGCAGGTCGACGGACAGCTCGGGTACATCGCGTATCTCCGGAAGGACTACGGCGCCGCCGAGTCGTTCCTGACGCCCCATCTCGTGGACGAGGAAGGCCTGAACATGCAGGCCTTCAATCTCCTCGTCCAGATCGCCCGCGACCGGGAGCGCCCGGCCGACGGCCTGAAAGTGGCGCGGGAGGCCTCGGCGAAGAACAACGGGGTTCTCGTCCGCTCCACGCTCGGAGAGTTCCTTCTCCGCTCCGACGCGGAAGCGGATCGGGCCGAGGGGGAGAAGGACCTCGCGGAACTCGCCCGGGAGAGCCGGGAGGGGGCGCTCGCCGCGGCCGACGCCTGGCAGCGGCTCGATCAGTACGGCCGGGCGGCCGACACGGCCCGCGCCGCCCTCCAGACGTACCGCGACGACCCGGAGCTTCTCTTCCGCCTCGGGGCCTCGCTCGAACGGGAGAAGAAGACGGCCGAATCGGTGGCCGCGTTCGAGCAGCTTCTCGCGGTCAAGGCCGATCACGCGGCGGGACTCA
>DATIWM010000177.1:0-2672 GCA_035519355.1 Thermoanaerobaculia bacterium
TGCCCGCCTTTCTCGAGGAGGTCACCCTCTTCAACGAGCTCTCGGGCGAGGACGTGGTCGCCGGCGAGCCGGACGACGACAAGGTCGTTCTCTCCTCGATTCACCAGGCGAAGGGGCTCGAGTGGAGCCGCGTGATCGTGATGGGGCTTTCGGAGGGGCGCTTTCCGAACTACCGGTCGACGGCCACGGAGGAGGGGCTCGAGGAGGAGCGCCGACTCTTCTACGTGGCCGTCACGCGGGCGAAGAACGAAGTCGCGCTCGTCTACCCGATGCTGGCCCGCGACCGATACGGGGTGGACGTGATCCTCGAACCCTCGCGGTTCCTGGCCGAGCTGCCGGAGGAGGTCTTCGAGCGCTGGACGATCGAGCGCGAGCCGACGCTCGAAATGGACGGCGGCGACGGCGACGAGGACGCGGAGGCGGCGCCCCCGCCTCCTTCCAGCGAAAAGGTCCACTGAGGCGCCGCGAACCGTCCTCGGCGGGCGGCGCTTCGTGACGGCGCGCACGGGGCTCGTCCTCGAGGAAGCGTTCGAAGCGCGCTAAAATGAGGCGCATCGGCTGGCGATGAAGGACGACATCTATTCCGCGATCTGCCGGGAGGCGTTCGAATCGCGCCAGCGCGACCTGACCGCCTTCGTGGACAACGGCATGGCGGGCATGTCGCACCGGCTCGAGAAGACGCTCCTGCGCCTGCCCTCCGGTCACTTCCTCCTCGGGCTCGGTCCCTACAACGCCGGCCTCGTCAAGCTCGACTTCGACGAGCTCCTGATCGGACGCGAAGTGCCCGAGTTCATCGGCGTCGGGATGCCGGTGACGGGCTTTCGGGTTTCCTCGCCCGACGCCTTTCTCAACACCGAGGTCTCGCGGCTCCACGCCAAGGTGATTCGCCATCGGACCGGCGACGCCCCGAACTACCTGCTCGTCGACATGCGCTCGACGTGCGGCACCTATCTCAACGGCGACGCGATTCCGGTGCCCGACGATCTGGAGGGGATCAGCGAGGACGACTGCGCCCGGCCGCTGCGCTCCGGCGACTTCTTCTCGCTCGGGCCGTCGGCCGTGAACCTGTTCCTGTTCTTCCAGAAATAGCCCGCCCGCGGCGGGGGACGCCGCGAAAAGGAAACGTCGCGGTGGGACGCCGTGACGAACCAGGGCCGAGAAGCCGGGATTATTGCCCGACGGGAACGCCGGTGGCCCGGGCGAGCACTTCGTCGCCGACGTCGAAGGCCGACGGCATGATCGCGAGCATCCCGGTCGAGTCCCAGATCCCCATCGTCCGGAGGGGCGGCCGGTAGACGTGGAGCGAAACGGCTCGCGCACTCGTCGGCGCCAGGCGATGAAGGACCGTAGGGCCGATGTCCGACAGGTCTCCCTCCGGCCGGGCGCGGTTGTCGATCAGCTCGGGCCGATCGTTGGGCGTCGTGAACCGCTCCTCGGCGAGGGTGCCCGAGACGACCACCATGCCGCCCATGACCCCCCGGTGGTCGTGGATCGGCGTGACCTGGCCGCTCGACCACGCGATGAGCATGACTTCCCATTCGTCCCAGAGGAGGATGGGATGGCGCATGTAGCGCTGGGTCGAGAACTGGACGCGATCGAGATGGCGTTCCAGCTCCAGCGCCACCTTCTGGCAGAGCAGGCCCGGCGTAATCCGCTCCGGCTTGATCGACTCCTCGCGGATGACGTCCTTGACGGTTTCGGCGAAGTTCACTTCCCGTGATTGTATCTGCGATTCCCCCTCACCCCAACCCTCTCCCCCCCGGGGGAGAGGGGGTGCGTGCTATGTTGCGCGACCATGAAAATCGCGGTCATTCCGGGGGACGGCATCGGCGTCGACGTCACGGCGGAGGCCGTCAAGGTCCTGGAAAGAGTGGCCTCCCGCCGGGGCATCCCGTTCGAGCCCGTGCCCCTGCCCTGGAGCGCCGACCACTACCTCAAGACCGGGGAGACGGTGCCCCCGGGGGGCTTCGAGGATCTCGCTCGTCACTACGACGCGGTCTTCATGGGCGCCTTCGGCGACCCCCGGGTGCCCGACATGAAGCACGCCGCCGACATCCTCCTCGGCGCCCGGTTCCAGCTCGACCTCTACGTCAACTACCGGCCGGTCCGCTGCCTCGACGACCGGCTGTGCCCGCTGAAGGGCTTTGCCGCGAAGGACATCGACTTCGTGGTCTTCCGCGAAAACACCGAGGGCTCTTACGTCGGGTCGGGGGGGCACCTCAGGAAGGGCACCGCCGACGAGGTCGCCGTCCAGGAGGACGTCTCCACCCGGAAGGGCGTCGAGCGGATCATTCGCCACGCCTTCGACTTCGCGCGGGCTCGGGGGAAAAAGCGGGTCGTCATGTCCGACAAGTCCAACGCCATGCGCTTCGTCGGCGACCTCTGGCAGCGGACGTTCCGGGAGACCGCGAAGGAGTACCCGGGGATCGAGGCCTCCCACCTCTACATCGACGCCCTCTGCATGCAGATGGTCAAGGATCCCCGCCAGTTCGAGGTCATCGTGACGAACAACATGTTCGGCGACATCGCGACGGACCTGGGCGCCGCGCTGCAGGGAGGCCTCGGCATGGCCGCCAGCGGCAACATCCATCCCGGCAAGGTCTCGCTTTTCGAGCCGATCCACGGCAGCGCACCGAAGTACGCGGGGAAGGACGTCGCCAATCCCATCGGCG
>DATIWM010000178.1:0-2053 GCA_035519355.1 Thermoanaerobaculia bacterium
GGGACGCGGGGTCGCCGGGCCTCTCCGGGCTGCTGCTATCGTCCCCGCCAAAGGAGTCCCGCATGAGACGTCTCGGATCCGCCGCGCTCCTCCTCGCGTCTTCGGCCCTTCTTTCCGCCGCCGACGCGCCGATCCCGGTCCGTCCCGTCCACACGTTCTCGATCGTCGCGCGCGACGCGGCGACGGGGGAGCTCGGGGTCGCGGTGCAGTCCCACGCGTTCTCCGTCGGCTCGGGCGTGTCGTGGGCGGAGGCGGGCGTCGGCGCCGTCGCGACCCAGTCCTTCATCGACCCGAGCTACGGGCCGCTCGGCCTCGACCTCATGCGCGCGGGACGGAGCGCTCCCGACGCGCTGAAGGGCCTGCTCGCCGCCGACGACGGCCGCGACGTCCGGCAGGTCGCGATGATCGACGCCTCCGGCCGCGTCGCGGCGTACACGGGGGCGAAGTGCATTCCCGCCGCCGGCAACCACGTCGGCGAGGGCTACTCGGTCCAGGCGAACCTGATGGACAACGACGGCGTCTGGCCGGCGATGGCGAAGGCGTTCGAGGCGGCGAAGGGCGACCTCGCCGAGCGCATGCTCCAGGCGCTCGAGGCGGCGCAGGCGGCGGGCGGCGACATCCGCGGCATGCAGTCGGCGGCGATCCTCGTCGTCAAGGGCGTCTCGAGCGGGAGGCCGTGGCAGGACAAGATCTTCGATCTCCGCGTCGAGGACAGCCCGCAGCCGCTCGCGGAGCTCCGGCGCCTCGTCAACTTTCAGCGGGCCAACAACCTCGCCAACGACGGCGACCGGTACCTCGAGAAGAAGGACTACGCGGCCGGGCTGAAGGCGTACGCCGAGGCCGAGGCGCTCCTGCCGGACTTCGCCGAGATGGCGTTCTGGCACGCGGTCGCGCTGGCGAACACGGGCAAGGTCGACGACGCGCTGCCGATCTTCGCGAAGGCGTACCGCATGTATCCGAAGTTCCGCGAGCTCCCGCCGCGGCTCGCGAAGGTGGGCCTGCTGCCGGACGATCCGAAGGTCATCGCGAAGATCGTGGCGGCGAAGTAAGGAAGGGGGGCTCCCGCAGCCGATTCAGGCTCCCCTCTTGCATTGGTCGGCCCCGGAGACGATCCATGTCGACGACGCGAGCCCACGAGCAGCACCCCGCGGGGCGCCCGGCCGCCTCGGCCAAAGACCCCCTCACCCTCGCCCTCTCCCCCGCAAGCGGGGGAGAGGGTTTTTTTTGCGGCGCTCGGGAGACTCGTCGCGCTCTCCCCGTACCCGCCGGGAGAGGGTGTTTTTCCGCCGCCTCTCCCAAAAAACAAAACCCTCTCCCCCCGGCGGGGGGAGAGGGGAGGGTGAGGGGGATCCGCTCCGCGGCCTCTACTTCACCGTGAACGTCTTCGACGGCCCCGGTTTCCCGTCCACCGTCGTCTCGACCTTGTAGGTCCCCTTCGGCCAGCCCGACGGCTTCTGGATCGAGAACTCCGTCGTCGCCGGACCGGTCGGCGCGATCGTCTTCGAGTCCTCCTTGACCACCTGGCCCTCGCCGAACGTCCACTTGACGGCGATCGTCGACGAGGCGGCGGAACCGTCCGTCGAGACCACGGCGAAGATGGTGTCCTTCGGCTTGAACGTGTCCGTGGGAGCCTGCACCTTCTTGTCGGGTCCCAGCGCCTTGCCGAGCGAGAGGTCGGTGACCGTCACGGCCGGCGCGGGCGTCGGCACCTCGGTCGGCGGCGCGGGCACGGCGGTGGGCGCCGGAGGCGGCGCCTCCTCCTTCTTGCATGCGATCAGGCCGACCGAAAGACCCAGGAAGATTGCGACGAGGGTGGTGCGCGTGTGCGTCGTCATCGACTCTCCTTCCGTCTGGCGTCCGGGCCGGATCAGTCGGGAATCCGGAGCATCCAGCCCGGCTGGATCATGTCCGGATTCTTCACGACGTCTTTGTTGGCGTCGAAGATGCGCTTCCACGAGTTCGCGTTGCCGTAGAACTTCTTGGCGATCTTCGAGAGGCTGTCGCCGCTCTGCACGACGTACATGCGATCGGTCGGCGCGCTGCTCTCCGCGGG
>DATIWM010000179.1:0-16221 GCA_035519355.1 Thermoanaerobaculia bacterium
CGACGAGATCATGGTCCTCGGAAGCGCACCAGAAGACGGGAGCCAGGGGAGGACCGGCGACGACTTCTGCGGCGAGCTTCACCGCCGCCAGAGCCTTCACGAGCGTCAGGAGGGGCCCGCCGAAGAGACCGACCTGCTGGCCCGTGAAGATCCCGGCCATCCCTCCCCGGGCCAGGTCCGCGAGGGCCGGATCGACCCGCCGGGCATCCCGCGGGTGGAAGCGTGCGAGCACGTCGCGCGCCCGTGACGTGATGGCGTCCGCATTCCAGCTGTCGGGGAGGAACGCCGAGACCTCTTCCGACCCCGAGGCCAGACCCCTCGCGAGCGCCGGGATCCCGGAGAGCGTCCGGAACGGAACGGCGGCCTCGTGCTTCACGCCCGGGGATCATAGGAGGAAAACCGGGCTTTAGAATGGCTGACCGTGCTGCGCCGCATGCGCCCTGTGTCGGCCCGGGGTGCTGTCTCCGTCGGCGTGGTTCTCGCAGCCTGGTTCTTTCTGTTCGCGGAGGTCTTCACCCGCGGCCGCGTCGTGTTGCGGGGAGACCTCGGAAGCGACATGTGGCCCTCGCGGCGCCTCTTCGTCTTCCTGGCCGCCGAGTCGGTTTCTCTCCCGTCGTGGAACCCGTTCTTCAGCGCCGGACAGCCTTTCGCGGCCAACCCGCAGCATGCCGTCTTTCACCCGCTGACGAGCCTCTTCCTCGTCCTCCCGTTCGCCTGGGCCTTCCGCCTGCAGGTGCTGCTTCCCCCGCTCGTCGCGGCGGCGACGATGTGGTTCCTTCTCCGCGAGCTGGGGCGTTCCCCGACGGCCCGGTTGTTCGGCGCTCTCGCTTGGGCTTTCGGCGGATATCTTCTCTCGTCGGCCGTCTACCTCCCGGTTCTCTTTCCGGTTTCCGTCCTGCCGGCCGTTCTGGCTTACGCCGTTCGCCTCGGCCGGCGCGCCCGGGCCGCCGACGTGGCGGGTCTCGCCGTCTTCTTCGGCGTCGAAGCGCTCTCCGGCGAGCCGACGGGCCTCTTCATCACCGTTCTTCTCGCCGTGACCGCCTTCGCGGCCGGATCGTCCCGGGCGGCGACGGAAGCGCCCCCCTCGGATTCCATCCTCCGGCGGGCGTCGTTCCTCCTCGGCGCCTTCGGGCTGGGTGCCGTCGTCGGGGCGGCGGCCCTTCTCCCCGCCGCCCGGCTCTTCGCGAACACGTCACGCGCCGGGGGCCTCCCGTCGGAGGAGGTCGGGGACTACTCGCTTCCCCCCCTCCGCTTCGCCGAGCTCGTCGTCCCGGATCTGACCGGCGCCGGGCGGGCCGATCCCGGGACGGCGCCGTTTCGCGCGCGTCTCTACCCGTTTCGCAAGCAGCCGTTCTTCGCTTCCCTCTATCCCGGTCTTCTCGTCACGGCGCTGGCTCTGTTCGCGTTCGCGGACGGTGCGGGGAGGGTCCGGATCTTCCTCCCGGCTCTCGTGGCCGGGGCGCTTCTCGCTCCGGGCGTCCACGCACCGTTCTTCGGGTTCACGCGCGCGATCCTCCCCGCGCTGTCGCAGACGCGCTTCCCCGAGAAGTTCGTCCTCCTCCTCGTGGCTCCCGTGACGATCGCGGCCGCCTTCGGCCTCGACGCGCTTCTCGCCGCGCGGCGGCCCCGGCGACGGATTCTCGTCGTCGCCCTACTGCTCTTCGGGGCCGGAGGCGCCGCGCTCCTTTCCGGTGGCGGCGGGACGGGAGAGACGTCGGCGTGGATCGCCGGCCAGCTCGTCCGCTCCGCCGTCGTGGCCGCGCTCGGTGCCGGGCTCGTCCTCCTCGTCGGGCACGCTCCCCGGACGGCCGGCGCGGGCATTCTCCTGCTCACCGCCGGCGAGCTCGTCGTGGAGGGGCGCCGCCTTCTCCCGAGCTCGCCGGTCGCCGAAGCGGCGGCCCCCCCCGTGGTCATCAGCCGACTCCTGGCGGCTCCTCCCCGTGGTTACCTCTTCCACCTCGCCTCGTTCCACCCCGAGCTCCGCCAGCTCGCCGGGCTGGGGGTTCCGCCAAAGCCCAACCAGTTCGGCATCGCCACCGCGCTCGACCGCGACTGGGGGGCCACTCAGCTCGCCTGGAGCGCGCGTGCCGTCCACGCCGTGTCACGCGCGCTCGAGATCGACGGGGCGCTGGCCGGCCCGATCTTCGCCCGCCGCGGGATCTCCACCGTGGTCCGCTTTCGCCCCGGCGCCCCGCCGCCCGCGGCGGCCCGAGACGAGCCGCTCCTGAGCCTCGTCGAGATCCGTTCCG
The DNA here is from genome assembly GCA_035519355.1 of Thermoanaerobaculia bacterium. GTDB lineage: Bacteria > Acidobacteriota > Thermoanaerobaculia > UBA5066 > UBA5066 > DAOMFB01. The sequence goes on from DATIWM010000179.1 coordinate 2,250, forward strand.
TGCCGGATCCGCAGCCGTTCGTCTTTTCGGCCCGACACGTTCGACTCATCCGCTCGGAGGACGACTGGCTCGAGGCCGTCCGCCATGCCGACACCGACGTGCGGTCCACCGTCTTCGTCGAGCGCGAATCCTGGGGTGAGCGGCCCGTCGAGACGTCACCGGCCCAGATCGCGCTCCTCCACCGCGGACCGGACCACCTCGAGATTCTCGTCGACGTGGCCGGCCCCGCTCCCGCCGTCGTGGCCATCAACGGGACATGGGACCCCTTCTGGCGAGCGCACCTCGACGGCATCGAAACGCCTCTGCTGCGCGCCGACTTCGACCTCGAAGCCCTGCGCGTCCCACGGGGCCGTCACCGCGTGGAGCTGCGTTACGAAGACGGGCTTCTGACCTGGGGAGCCGCCCTCACCCTCCTCGCGCTCGGCTTCTGCATCGCTCTCGCCCGAAGGTCCTGACGCCGGAGCGGCGCCGGGCCGGGATCCCCGGAAGCCTCCCGAGCGGGACGACGACGGCGGCGTCAGGCGGCACGCGTCTCCCGGGACGCCCGGCCCTCCTTCACGGCGAGAAGAAGGAGGCGCGGCGAGCGCCGCCGGTCGAAGGGGCTCCCGTCGAAGTCGCCGAATGCGGAGGCCACGCGCAACCCCGCCTGCGCGTGAAGGGCCCGCAGCTCCTCTTCCGTGAAGAGCCGAACGCATTCGCGGAAGACGCGCCATTCCGCTCCGTCCTCGATCGCGATCTCCTTCTCGACGCGTCGCGCGGCCGGGTCGTACCGCCGCCGGATCCGGACCCGCCGGCCGGAGACCGTCTTCTCCTCGCGCGCGGCGAGAGACGTCACGACACGCTCGGCGTTGAGGACGTCGGAGAGGAACGCGCCGCCGGGCCCCAGCACCCGGGCCACCTCCGCGACGACGCGCGCGTCGTCGGACTCGTCGTCGAAGGCGCCGAACGACGTGAAGAAGTTCACGACGGCTCCGAAGATTCCGTTCCGGAACGGGAGGCGTCGCATGTCGCCGTGGACGTAGCCCGGCGCCGGGAGCGACCCGCGGCGCCGGGCCGCGAGGAGAAACGGAAACGACGGGTCCAGCCCCACGACGCCCCCGGTGTCACGATCCAAAGCGACGGCGTGGCGACCGGTGCCGCAGGCCAGGTCGAGGAATCGCACGGTCCCGCCCAGCGCATGCGGGACGAGCAGGTCGTAGGCGAATGCGGCCTGACGCGCCGCTTCCCGGTCGTCCCGCTCCGGGTAGAGGGCCAGGTACTCCTCGCCGAACCAGCTGGTGAACCAGGGGTCGCGCACGGCCGCGTCGCTCACCCCGGGGATGATAGGGGGAAAAGGAAGCGGGCCCCGCACGCGCGGGGCCCTTTCCCGGTAGGAGGAGAGGAGGGGGTCCTGGGGAGCGTCCGGCCTGCGTGGCACCGGGGCGCGCCCCATCGGGGAGAGAGCAAGCGGCGTGCCGCGCCGCGTCAGTTTCCCGTGGCGACCCGGAGCCGGGCCTCGGCGAAGGCGGCGTCGGCGTTCGCCTCGTCCAGCTCCGCCTCGCCGGTGACGGTCGCCCGCCGGGCCTCCGCCGCCTCCTTCTCGCGAGCCGCCGCCACCGTGTCGACGGACTCCTTCGTCGCGGCCGCGTCGGCCAGGATCCGGATCACGTCGCCGGCGATCTCCGCGAAGCCCCCGCGGACGGCGACCGTTCCCCGGGACGCGCTCCCCTTCCAGATCACCGTGCCGATGCCGAGGAGGGTGATGAGCGGCGTGTGCCCCGGAAGGATGCCGAGCTCGCCCCGGTCACCCGGCAGCGTCACCTCGTCGCACGACACCTTCCCGAGCACGGCGCGCTCGGGGGTGACGAGCGTGAGCGTCAGCCGGTCTTCGGCCACCTCAGACCTCGCCCGCCTTCTTCATCGCCTCGAACTTCGCGAGGACCTCCTCGATCGGCCCGACGAGATAGAACGCCTGCTCCGGGATTTCGTCGTACTTGCCCGCGACGATCTCCTTGAAGGAACGGATCGTGTCGGCGATCTTGACGTACTTCCCGGGGATCCCGGTGAACTGCTCGGCGACGTGGAAGGGCTGCGAGAGGAAGCGCTGGATCTTCCGGGCCCTCGCGACGATCAGCTTGTCGTCCTCGGAGAGCTCGTCGATGCCGAGAATCGCGATGATGTCCTGGAGGTCCTTGTACTTCTGGAGGACCTGCTGGACGGAGCGGGCCACGGCGTAGTGCTCGGCCCCGACGATCATCGGCGAGAGGATCTTGGACGTGGAGGCGAGGGGGTCGACGGCCGGGTAGATCCCGAGCTCGGCGATCTGCCGGGAGAGGACGGTCGTCGCGTCGAGGTGGGCGAAGGCCGTGGCCGGGGCCGGGTCCGTCAGGTCGTCGGCCGGGACGTAGATCGCCTGCACCGACGTGATGGAGCCCTTCTTCGTCGACGTGATCCGCTCCTGAAGCTCCCCCATCTCGGTCGCGAGGTTCGGCTGGTACCCGACGGCCGACGGCATCCGGCCGAGGAGCGCGGAGACCTCGGAGCCGGCCTGGGTGAAGCGGAAGATGTTGTCGATGAAGAGAAGGACGTCCTTCCCCTCCTGGTCGCGGAAGTACTCGGCCACGGTCAGGCCCGTGAGGCCGACGCGGAGGCGGGCCCCCGGCGGTTCGGTCATCTGACCGTAGATGAGCGAGCACTTCGACTTCTTCCAGTCCTTCGGGTCGATGACGCCCGACTCGGTCATCTCGAGCCAGAGATCGTTTCCCTCGCGGGTCCGCTCGCCGACCCCGGCAAAGACCGAGTAGCCGCCGGCCGCCTTCGCGACGTTGTTGATCAGCTCCATGATGAGGACGGTCTTCCCGACGCCCGCGCCGCCGAAGAGGCCGGTCTTGCCGCCGCGGGTGTACGGCTCGAGCAGGTCGACGACCTTGATCCCCGTCTCGAACATCTCGACGGAAGTCGACTGGTCCTCGTACGGCGGCGCCTCGCGGTGGATCGGCCACCGTTCCTTCGTCTCGACGGGGCCGAGGTTGTCGACGGGCTCGCCGATGACGTTCAGGATCCGTCCGAGGGTCTCGGAGCCGACCGGCACGGAGATCGCTTCTCCGAGGTCGACGGCTTTCATCCCGCGGACGAGACCGTCGGCGGGTTTCATCGAGATGCACCGGACCCGGTTCTCGCCGAGGTGCTGGGCGACCTCGGTGATGATGTCGATCTTCTCGGTCGAGAGCCCTTCCGTGTCGACGACGCGGACCGCGTTCAGGATCGTCGGGAGGTGCCCCGCGGGGAACTCGACGTCCACCACGGGACCGATGACCTGGACCACCCTGCCTTCAACTGCCATGGAATACCCCTATTTCGCCGCCGCGGCGCCCGAGACGACTTCGATCAGTTCCTTGGTGATCCGCGCCTGTCGGGCGCGGTTGTACGTCAGCGTGAGGGAGTCGATGATCTCGCCGGCGTTCTTGGATGCCGCGTCCATCGCCGTCATCCGCGCGGCGTTCTCCGCGGCGTTCGATTCGAGGAGGACCTGGTAGGCCTGGAACTCCAGGTGCCTCGGCACGAGCCGCGCGAGGATCGTCTCCGGGGACGGCTCGTAGAGGTAGTCCGTCTCGGGCGCGGCGGTTCCCTCCGGGAGGGCGACCGGGAGGAGCCGCCTCGTCCGGACGACCTGCGAGATGACGCTCCGGAACTCGTTGTAGATCACGTGGACGGCGTCCGTCTCGCCGGAGACGAAGAGGCCGGCCGTTTTGTGGGCGATCTGCGCCGCCGTGTCGTAGCCGAACTTCGCGAAGAGGCCGGGCCGCGCTTCGAGGATCGGCAGGCTTCGCCGTTTCCAGAAATCGACGGCCTTCCGTCCGAGAGTGACGAGCTTCACCTCGGTGACGCCCCGTTCCTTCGCCTCGCGGAGGAACTGGCCCACGGCCCGGTTCACGTTCGCGTTGAAGCCGCCGCAAAGCCCCTTGTCGCCGGAGACGACGACGAGGACGATCCGCTTCTCCTCGCGCTGCGAAAGGAGCGGGTGGAGCGGCGAGCCGTCCTCCTTCGGGGGGACGCGGAGGGCCACCGACGCGAGCGTCGCCCCGAGAGCCTTCGCGTAGGGACGGGCCGCGAGGACGCGCTCCTGCGCCCGGCGGAGGCGCGAGGCCGCCACCATCTTCATCGCCTTGGTGATCTGCTGCGTGTTCTTGACGCTGCGGATCCGGCGGCGGAGGTCGATCAGGCTCGCCACGTTACGAGAGCTTCGCCTCCGGCTTCTCGGCGAGGAAGAGGCTCTTGGCCTCGCCGATGGCCGCCTGGAGCGACTTGTCGATCTCGTCGGTCATCTTCCTGGCCTTCCGCACCTCGTCGAGGAGCGCCGCCTTCTGGGAGAGAAGGTACTTGTGAAGCGTCGCCTCGAAGGGGAGAACCCCCTCCACCCGCAGGTCGTCGAGGAAGCCCTTCACCCCCGCGAATACCGACGCGATCTGAAGGGCAACGTCCATCGGGACGTATTGGCCCTGCTTGAGGATCTCGACGAGGCGCTGCCCGCGGGCCAGCTGTGCCTGCGTGGCCTTGTCGAGGTCGGAGCCGAACTGGGAGAAGGCCGCCAGCTCGCGGTACTGCGCGAGGTCGAGGCGGAGCGTCCCGGCGATCGACCGCATGACGCGGATCTGCGCCGAGCCGCCGACGCGCGAGACGGAGATCCCGACGTTGATCGCCGGGCGAACGCCGGAGTAGAAGAGGTCCGACTCGAGGAAGATCTGGCCGTCCGTGATCGAGATGACGTTCGTCGGGATGTAGGCCGAGACGTCGCCCGCCTGGGTCTCGATGATCGGGAGCGCCGTGAGTGACCCGCCCCCCTTCTCGTCGTTCATCTTGGAGGCGCGCTCGAGGAGGCGGCTGTGGAGGTAGAAGACGTCGCCGGGGTACGCCTCGCGGCCGGGAGGCCGCCGAAGAAGGAGTGAGATCTCGCGGTAGGCGGCGGCCTGCTTCGAGAGGTCGTCGTAGATGCAGAGGGCGTGGCCGCCGTTGTACATGAAGTACTCGCCCATCGCGCACCCCGCATACGGGGCGATGTACTGGAGGGGCGCCGGGTCGGAGGCGGAGGCGACGACGACGATCGTGTGCTCCATCGCGCCGTTCTGCTCGAGCGTCTGGACGACCTGCGCGACCGTCGAGTTCTTCTGCCCGATGGCGACGTAAACGCAGATGACGCCCTTCCCCTTCTGGTTGATGATGGCGTCGAGGGCGATCGCGGTCTTCCCGGTCTGGCGGTCCCCGATGATCAGCTCGCGCTGCCCGCGGCCGATCGGGATCATCGCGTCGATCGGCTTGATCCCCGTCTGCATCGGCTCCTTCACGGGGCGGCGGTCGACGACGCCCGGTGCGGTCCGCTCCATCGGGTAGAACGTCTTCGAATCGACCGGCCCCTTGCCGTCGATCGGCAGGCCGAGCGGGTTCACGACGCGGCCGACGAGCGCCTCGCCGACCGGGACGGAGATGACCCGCTTCGTCCGGCGGACGGTGTCCCCCTCGCGGACTTTCGACGTCTCGCCCATGAGGACGCAGCCGACGTCGTCCTCCTCGAGATTCAGGGCGAGGCCGTAGACCCCGTTCGGGAACTCGAGCAGCTCGCCCGACATGGCCTTCTCGAGGCCGTAGACGCGGGCGATGCCGTCGCCCACCGAGACGACGGTTCCGACCTCGGCCACCTCGAGGCCCTGGGTGAGGCCCGAAAGCTGGGCCTTGATGATCGCGGTGATTTCGTGGGCGGTGATGTCGGCCATGGCTCGTTTCTCACGCGCGCGCCGGCGAAGCCGGCCGCGTCCTATGCATGCATACCTTCGTGGAGGGCCGCCCGCACGCGCCGGAGGCGTGTGGCGAGCGATGCGTCGTAGACCTCGCTGCCGATCCGGACGACGAAGCCGCCGAGGAGGGACGGCTCGGCCTCGGCGACGAGCCGGACCGTCCGGCGCGTCCGGCCCTCGAGCGCCTCGCGGAGCGCTCCGGCCTCCGCCGCCTCGAGCGGCCGGGCCGACCGGACCTTCGCCTCGACCACGTGCTGGTCGTAATCCAGCCGCTCCCGGACCGCCGCGACGACCTCGCCCAGGTGCGTCAGCCGCCGGTTCAGGAGCAGGACCGAAAGGAGTCGCGCCGCGAGGGGGCCGGTCCCGAGCTTCTCCGTCACCGCGCCGAGGAGCTCGCTCTTCGCGGAGCGGTCCAGCGCGGGGTTCCGAAAGACCTCCCGGAGGTCCGCGGAGGCGGACAGGACATGCGCGAAGCCGTCGAGATCCGGCAGGAGCGCCTCGACCGCCGGGATCGTGCCCGCGACGGCGAAGAGCGCGTCGACGTACGGTTTCGTGAAGCCGGCCGCCATCTCCCGGCCCCCTTATGCCTTGGCCTTCGACAGCGCGGAGACGCCGTCGGCGACGAGGCGTTTCTGGTCTTCGGGCGTCATCCGGCTGGCGAGGAGGTCCCGGGCCAGCTCGAGCGCCAGGTCCCCGGCGTAGCCCGTCAGCTCGGCGCGGGCGTACCGGACGCGGCTCTCGATCTCCCCCTTCGTGCGGGAGACGATCCGCGCGGACTCCTCTTCGGCCTGCGTCAGGAGCGCCGCGTGCTCGGCCTCGGCGTCGCGCCGCGCCGCCGCCTTGAGGTTCGCCAGCTCCGTCTCGATCTGCGCGAGGCGCGCGTTCAACTCGGCGGCCATCGTCTCGGCGCGCCGGCGGTCCTCCTCGGCTTTCGACAGCGCCTTGGCCACTTCCGCCCGGCGCTCGCCGAAGAAACTCGCCAGCGGCTTCTTCAGAAGCCACCACATCAGGCCGAAGAAGAGGAGGAGGTTCGCCGTCTTCCAGACCACGGTCGGCAGACCGAGGAACGTCTCGGCGCCTTCAGCCGAGAGAAGAAAGGCGACCGGGACCGGGAGCGGGCTCATGCGACATGTCGTCCGAGGGTCATGGACGCGATCTCGGCGGCCATGGCATGGGCTTCCGTCCGCAGCTGCGCACGCGCCGCGGCGACCTCGGCGTCGAGGGCCCGCTGCGCGTCGGCGGCCGACGCCCGCGCCCTCTCCCGCGCCGCGTCCAGAATTTCCTGCCGGCGCCTGCCCGCCGCCGTCCGCACGGCGTCCTTCTCGGCCATCGCCTCGCGGCGCGCGCCGGTCAGCCGGCGGTCGATCTCCGCGAGCGTTTCCTTCTCGTGCCCGAGCGCCCGGGCAAGCGCCTCGGTGGCCGACGCGGCCTTCTGCTCGCGCTCCAGAAGGATTCCCCCGATCGGCCGGAAAACCGTCTGCCGAAGGACCCAGTAGGTCGCCCAGAAAAGCGCGGCGACCGCGAGAAGCGAGAGGTCCGGCAGCTGAATCATTCTGGGGCCCGACGCGCCCGGTCGGTTCCGAAAGGACCCCGTTTCGAGAAGGGAGAGACGGGCTCTTCTGGACCCGGACGAGCCGCCGGTTTATGCCACAGTACCCCCGCCCGGTCAATCGTTTCGCTTCGTGCGGCGGGGCGCCGGGAGGATCCGCCGTCAGGAGGCGGGCTCTCCCGTCACGGCGGCGGCCGCGGGAGTCTTCGATCCCGCCTCCACCGGCCCCTGGAGGACCGCGCCTTCCTCGACGACGAGGGCCGGCGTGTGAATCTCGGCGTAGATCCGCGCACCGGCATGCACCTCCACCCGCTCGCGGGCGTGGATCACGCCGCGGATTGTCCCCGAGACCGCGAGCCGGCCGACTCGGATCTCCCCTTCGATGACCGCCCGGTCTCCCACGACGAGCTCGTTCTCGGAGATCACCACGCCCCGGAAGTGGCCGTCGATCCGGAAGACGTCGTCGAAGGTGAGGGTTCCTTCGAAGCGCGCGCCGCTGTCGAGAAAACCGTTCAGGGCTCCCGCTTTCGCCTTGCCGCTCACGCGCCGTCCTCCATGAGCCGCTTGAAGAGGCCGATCAGCTCCTCTTCGGAATAGAAGAAGAGGCGAAGGTCGCCGCCGCGCCGCCGCCGGTGGATCTCCACTTTCGTCCCGAGCGCGCGGGAGAGGCGGCGCTCGGCGTCGTGCGTGTCGGCGTCCACGCGCCGGTCCCTCCGCCGCTTTCTCGATTCCCCTTTGACGAGCGACGCGATTCGCGCTTCGGCGCCCCGGACGGAGAGGCCGCGCCGCACAAACTCGCGCGCCAGCTTCTCCTGGTCGGCCGCCGACGGGAGGGCGAGGAGCGCGCGGGCGTGCCCGCCCGAGAGCGTCCCGTCCTCGAGCGCCTTCCGCACTTCGCCGGGGAGCTTCAGCAGGCGAAGGGCGTTGGCCACCGTCGTGCGATCCTTGCCGACGCGCTCCGCGATCTCCTCCTGCGTCAGCCCGAACTCCTCGCGGAGGTGCTTGTAGGCTTCGGCTTCCTCGAGCGTCGTCAGGTCGCGCCGCTGCACGTTCTCCACGAGCGCGAGGAGGAGATGGTCGCGTTCCGCGATCCCTTCGCGGACGATGACGGGGATCTCCCGGAGCCCGGCGGCGCGGGCCGCCCGTGCGCGGCGCTCGCCCGCGAGGATCCGGTAGCGGTCGCCGCTCCGCGTCACGAGGACCGGCTGGAGGATCCCCGTCTTCCGGATCGACTGAGAGAGCTCCTCGAGCCCCTCCTCGTCGAAGAGCCGGCGCGGCTGCCGCGGGTTTGCGTCCAGGCGGTCGAGCGGCACGGTGAGGAGGCCGGCCCGCGGCTCTCCCTCGCGCGCCGTCGGAATCAGGGCCGAGAGCCCTCGGCCCAGGGCTGGCTTCCTGGTCATGCTGCTATCTTACGTCTTTTCAATTGTTTGCGTGTGTTCTGTCCGTTCGAGGAGCTCCCGGGCGATCCCCAGGTAGGCCTCCGCTCCCTTGGAGCGGACATCGTAGAGCATGATCGGCTTTCCGAACGAAGGAGCTTCGGCGAGGCGGACGTTCCGCGGGATGACGGACCGAAAGACCTTCTCGCCGAAATAGCGGCGGATCTCCTCCAGTACCTGCCGGGATAGGTTCGTCCGGTCGTCCCACATCGTCGGGAGGATTCCCGCGATCCGAAGTCGCGGGTTCAAGCTCTCGCGGACCCGCTCGACCGTGGAGAGAAGTTCGCTGACCCCTTCCAGCGCGAGGTACTCGCACTGGACCGGCACGACGACGCCGTCGGCGGCCACCAGCGCGTTGACGGTCAGGAGGCCGAGGGAGGGGGGGCAATCGACGAAAATGTAATCGAACTCGGTGCGGAGGGGCTCCAATCTTTCGGCGAGCCGGTACTCCCGGCGGTCGGCCGAGACGAGCTCCACCTCGGCGCCGACGAGCTCCCGGTTCGACGGGAGGAGGGAGAGAAAGGCGAGGTCGGTGGTCCGGACGGTCTCGCCGAATCCGGCGCTCCCGAGAAGCCACCCGTAGACCGTCGCGGCGAGGGCGCGCTTGTCCACGCCCAGGCCTCCCGTGGTATTCCCCTGGGGATCGAAATCGACCAGAAGGACCCGCCGCTCCAGCGCGGCGAGGGCTGCGGCGACGCTGATGGCCGTGGTCGTCTTCCCGACGCCCCCCTTCTGGTTGGCGATCGCGAGGACGACCGCCGACGCCGGCCCCGCCCCCCCCGTCGAGCCCTGTTTCACGTGAAACGCTCGAGAAGGGCGATCCCGCGGCTCTGCGCACCCGGGACCCTGCTGAAGGAGCTGGAGCCGCAGCGGCTCTCCCGGGCCAGGGCCGGGTAGAGCGCCTCCGTCGTCCAGAGGAGGGCCCTCGCCCCCGGACGGAGGAGCGGCCTCGCGGCCCGGACGAGCCGCCCCGCCTCCGCCACGGCGCGGCTCGTCAGCAGGTCGAAGCGGGCAGGGGGCTTCATCGGGAAGGAATCCGGGAATCTAGCGTTCGCCACCTCGGCGGTCAACGAGAGCTCCCCCAGGGCCTCCGACAGGAACCGGCACTTCTTCCCCGTCGACTCGACGAGCGTCCCGTCGAGGTCTCCCCGCACGATCAGGAGGGGAACGGCCGGAAATCCTCCCCCCGAGCCGATGTCCAGCAGGGAGAGGCCTCCGGGGCGGGGTCCGGGGAGGAGCGGGAGCCCCTGGAACGCATCGAAAAGGTGCCGGCCGACGAGCTCCGCAGGTTGCGCCGCCGCGGCAGAAACGAGGTTCATCCGCTGGTTGGCCGAAAGCAGAAGCAGACAAAACCGCGCGAGGCGGGCCGCTTCCCGTTTCACCCCGGCCGCGGTCCCGGGCGGCAGCTCCGCGGCCAGCTCGCGGATCCGCCGTTCGAACTCCCCTGCCGTCACGCCGCGGTCCGTTTCCGGTCCGCCGTGAGCCGCGCCAGGATCAGGGTCGCGGCGGCGGGGGTGACGCCCGGAATCCGGCTCGCCTGCCCGACGGTTCGCGGGCGGTGCCTTTCGAGCTTCTCGGCCGCCTCGAGGGAGAGGCCCGGGAGCCCCCGGTAGGCGAACTCCCGCGGGATGGCGATCTCGGAGGATTTCCTGAGTCGGCGCACGGTCTCTTCCTCGCGGACGAGGAATCCGGCGTATCGAATCTCCGTCGACACGCGGTCGAACGACTCCTCGTCGAGGGCCTCCGACTCCCCCGTTCCCCCCGCCTCGCCGAGCCGGGCCGCTGCAAAGCGTCGAACCTGCTCCGGCGCCACCTCGGGACGCCGGAGAAGCCCCGCCAGGGTCGTCTCCTCGACGAGGGGAATCTCCAGCTCGGCCAGGGCGGCGACCGTCTCCCTGTCCGGCCTCAAAGGCGCTTCCTCGAGGGCGCCTCGAAGCCTCCGGATCTTCTCCTCGCGTTCCAGGATTCTCTCCGCGGACTCGCGGTCGACGAGGCCGAGCTCGACCGCTTTCGGGGTCAGGCGGGCATAGGCCGTGTCGGCGCCCAGCAGAAGACGGTGTTCGGCACGCGACGTCAGGAGGCGATACGGCTCGTCCGTTCCGAGGGTGACGAGGTCGTCGATCATGACCCCGATGTACGCCTCCTGCCGTCCCAGGACGAGCGGCCCCCGCTCTCCCCGGCGCGCCGCGAGCGCCGCGTTCGCGCCGGCGACGAGCCCCTGGCCGGCGGCCTCCTCGTAGCCCGACGTCCCGTTGATCTGCCCCGCCAGGAAAAGCCCCGGCAGGGCCCGGAGCTCGAGCGTGTCGTCGAGCTGCTCCGGGAAGACCATGTCGTATTCGACCGCATAGGCCGGACGGAGGATCTCCGCGCGCTCGAGGCCCGGGATCGCCCGGACGACCTCCTCCTGGGTTTCCGCCGGGAGCGACATCGAGAGCCCGTTCAGGTAGGTCCAGTCGGTCGAAAGCCCCTCGGGCTCCACGAAGATCTGGTGGCGCGGCCGGTCGGCGAAGCGGACGACCTTGTCCTCGATCGACGGGCAGTACCGGGGCCCCCGGCCCACGATCCGCCCGGAATAGAGCGGCGACCGGCCGAGATTCCTCCGGATCGCGTCGTGGACGCGCTCGTTCGTGTGGGTCAGCCAGCAGTCGGCCTGCGGCAGCCGCGGAAAGGTCTCCCGGCGCGAGGAGAACGAGAACGCCACCGGGCGCGCGTCGCCCCGCGAGAGAGCCATCCTCGAGATGTCGAGACTTCCGGCCGCGACCCGCGGCGGCGTCCCCGTCTTCATCCGCCCGAGGCGGAGGCCGAGCCCGCGAAGCGCCTCCGAGAGCGTGCGCGCGGGCGGCTCGCCCCAGCGCCCCTCCTCGCGGCATTCGTCGCCGACGTGGATCAGCCCGCGAAGGAAGGTCCCGGTCGTCACGACAGCCGCACGGCAGTCGATCGTGCTCCCGTCCTCGAGGCGGAGCGCCGCGAGGCGTCCGGCCGCGGCGCGAAGGCCCGCCACCCGGCCCTCGGCGAGCGTCAGATGCGGGGCGCCGCGGACCCGCCGCGTCATCTCTGTATTATAAAGTACTTTGTCAGACTGCGCCCTCGGCCCGCGGACCGCCGGGCCGCGCGAGGCGTTCAGCATCTTGAACTGGATGCCCGTCCGGTCGGCCACGAGCGCCATCGCCCCGCCCAGCGCATCGATCTCCCGGACGACCTGTCCCTTCGCGAGCCCGCCGATCGCCGGATTGCAGCTCATCCGCGCCAGCGCCGAGGCGTCGGCCGTCAGCAGCAGCGTGTCGCGTCCGAGGCGCGCCGCCGCCAGGGCGGCCTCGCACCCCGCGTGGCCTCCCCCGACGACGACGACCTCGAATCGATCCCGCATCCGCTGGCCCGGCCGGACCGGCCGGACGGTCATTTTCCGATACAGAACGCCGAGAAGATCCGGTCGAGCAGCTCCTCGCTCGCCGTCTCCCCCGTGATCTCGCCGAGGGCCGAGAGCGCCTCGCGCACGAGCGACGCCGCGAGCTCCTCTCCCGGCGCGGTTCCGGCGCTCTCGAGGAGAGCGGCCGCCTGCCCGAGCGCCTCGCGGTGCCGGTCCAGAACCAGGAGGCCTCCGTCGCTCTCGGCCGCGCCGAGCCGGCCGAGAAGAAGCGTCCGGAGGGCGTCGAGCCCGGCGCCCGTCCGCGCGGAGACGACGGCGTCGGTGGCGACGTCCCAGGGCTCGAAGAGAGCGAGGTCGGCCTTCGTCCGGACGACGAGGGCGCGGTCGCCGAGTCGTCCGGCGAGCGCGCGGTCCTCCGGCGCCGGCGGCGCCGAGCCGTCCACGACGAGCACGACGACGTCCGCGAGGTCGGCCGTCCGCCGCGCCACGTCGACGCCGAGCCGTTCGACCTCGTCGCCGGTCTCCCGGAGGCCGGCGGTGTCGGCGAGCCGCACGCGCGCGCCCGCGAGGTCGATCGACTCCGTGACGGCATCCCGCGTCGTGCCGGGGTGCGGCGTGACGATGGCGCGGTCGGCGCCCAGGAGCGCGTTGAAGAGCGTCGACTTCCCCGCATTCGGACGGCCGGCGACGGCGACCGTCGGGATCCGCTCGCGCCCCGCGCTCGCGCCCGCCGCGGCAAGCAACGCGCGAAGCTCGCGCGCCGGACGCTCGAGGGTCGTGCGGAGGGCACCGGCGTCCGTCGCGCCGACGTCGTCGGGGAAGTCGAGCCCCGCCTCGAGCGCCGCGAGGAGATCGAGGATTTCCTCGCGCACGGCGCGGACGCGCCGGGAGAGGTCTCCGTCGACGAGGCCCAGGGCCCGCCGGGCCGCTCCGCGACTCTCCGCGGCCACGAGGCGCGAGATCCCTTCCGCTTCCGCGAGGTCGATCTTGCCGTGGGCCAGGGCGCGGCGCGTGAACTCTCCCGGCCGCGCCGGTCTCGCGCCCGCGGCGTGCGCGGCCTCGAGCAGAGCCGCCACGATCGCCGGCGCGCCGTGACAGAAGAGCTCGACGACCTCCTCGCCCGTGGCGGAATGCGGCGCCGCCCAGGGGAGGACGACCCCCTCGTCGAGCGGCCGGCCGGCGGCGTCGAGGAACCGGGCGACGAGCGCCCGGCGCGGTTCGGGGCGCTCCGGAAGCGACGGGATCAGCCGCCGCGCCACGGCGCACGCGGCGCCGGGGGGCCCGCTCAGCCGGACGATGGCGAGGGCCGACGCGCCCGGCGGCGTCGCCGGCGCGACGATCACGTCGGCCGTCCTCTCCGCATCGGCGACGAGCGCACCCACGGCGCCGTCAGCCCGGCTTGACGGTCCCCCTCTTCATCGAGGTGGGGCCGAGGTCCGTGTAACGGTCGAGAAGGACCTGCTGGACGATCGTCAGGACGTTCTGCATCAGCCAGTAGAGGACGAGGCCCGACGGCATGTCCTTGAAGAAGAACCCCATCGCGAACGGCATGATGTTCATGACCCGCCGCATCGCCGGGTCGCCGGTGGCGGGCGTCATCTGCTGCTGGATCCACATCGTGAGCGTCATGAGGATCGGGGTGATGTAGTAGGGATCCTTGGCCGACAGGTCGGTGATCCAGAGCATGAACGGCGCGTGCCGCAGCTCGATCGAGTGCGCGAGCAGGTTGTAGAAGGCGATCAGGATCGGCATCTGCAGGAGGAGCGGCAGGCAGCCGCCGGCGGGGTTGACCCCCTCCTGCTTGTAGAGGGCCATCGTCTCTTCGTTCATCTTCAGCCGCGCGTTCGGGTCG
>DATIWM010000180.1:0-5975 GCA_035519355.1 Thermoanaerobaculia bacterium
CAGGCTTCCTTCGAAGACGTTGTTCGTCATTTCGCCCAGCTTCACGCCCTGGCCGAAGAGGACGTCCCCCCCCATCCCCATGATGTCCGCCTTGGCCTGGGACCAGCCGACCTCGAACCCCACGACTCGGTTGAAGTTGTAGCCGAGACGGGCTCCGTAGGTCGGAGCCGTCCCGAGGCTCACGTCCCGGCTGAAGATCGCGGTCGAGCCGGCGTAGAGCGTCCCGCCGAAATACCCGCCTCCGAAGGCCGTGATTTCCCAGGTCCCGGTCCGGTCCTGCGCTGAAACGGGGCCCGCGAGCGCGAAGACCGCCGCTGCCACGAGGAGAAATGAGAGGTTGCGCTTCATTTTTCTACCCTCCACCGTCCTCAAATGCGGACTCCCAGCCGACATGCGGCCGTGCTGTTGAACCGGAAGCAATGAGCGTTCCCGATGCCGTCAGGGGCCGGGAGAGTGCCCGTTCGCTCCCGTCAGCCCGGGAATGATGGTCGTCACGACGAGGGCGGCCGTCAGGGCGATCATGACCGCGCAGGTCCCCCAGGCCACCACGTTCCAGACGCGCCCGTTCACGTGCTCCCCCATCAGCTCCTTCCGGTTCACGAGGAGACACATGAAGACGAGGACGAAGGGGAGGAGGAGGCCGTTGAGCACCTGCGACAGGAAGAGAACGGGGAAGAGAGGGACCTGCGGGACGAGGATGACGCCGGCCCCGAGGACGATCAGCACGGTATACAACGCGTTGAACTGCGGGGCCTCCCGCCAGCTCTTGTCCACGCCCGCCTCGAAGCCGAGCCCTTCGCAGACCGAGTAGGCCGTCGCCAGGGGGAGGATCGAGGCGGCGAAGAGAGAGGCGTTCGCGAGGCCGAAGGCGAAGAGCGCCTTCGCCCACTTTCCGGCGAGAGGCTCGAGGGCCACGGCCGCCTCGGCGGCGCCCTCGATCCGGATCCCGCGCGGAAAGAGCGTCGCGCCGCACGCCACGATGATGAAGAACGCAACGACGCTCGCGAAGGCGCAGCCGACGATGACGTCCCAGCGGGAGAGGCCGTAGCTCTCGGCGTCGATCCGCTTCTCCACGATGGACGACTGCAGGTAGAACTGCATCCAGGGCGCGATCGTCGTCCCGACGAGGCCGATGATCATCAGGATCCAGGCCGCGTTGGATTCGATGTGCGGCCCGGCCGTCTGCTGGATGACGTCCCGCCAGACGGGCTTCGCGAGGAAGGCGGAGACGATGTAGGTCAGGTAGACCGTGCAGGCGATCAGGAAAATTTTCTCGACGGTCTTGTAGTTCGTCTTCACGACGAGCCACCAGACGGCCAGCGCCCCGATCGGGACGGAGAGCCATCGCGGCACGCCGAAGATCTCGAGGGCCGCGGCCCATCCGGCGAACTCGGCCACGGTGTTCCCGATATCGGTCACGAAGAGGGCCGAGAGGACGTAGAAGGTCATCCGGAGGCCGTAGTTCTCGCGGATCAGCTCGCCGAGCCCTTTCCCGGTGATCGCCCCGAGCCGGGCGGACATCTCCTGGACGACGATGAGGGCGAGACCGATCGGGATCATGGTCCAGAGGAGGGAATAGCCGAAGTGGGCGCCCGCGATCGAATAGGTGGCGATGCCGCCGGCGTCGTTGTCGACGTTCGCCGTGATGATCCCCGGCCCGAGGACGGCCAGAAAGAGCGTCCACCGGCGTCGCCAGGCCGGGACGGCCGGGCGCAGATCGGCCCCTGAGCGCGGGGCGGTCAGCGGCCCCTCCGGCGGCGCGCCGGTCGTTCCTTCATCCGGTCGAAGACGTCGTCGATCGTGATCAGGCCTGCCATGACGCCCTCCGGATCGGTGACGGGGAGGGCGAGGAGGTCGTATTTCGACATCGTCTCGGCCACTTCGTCGGCCGGAACGTCGGGCGTGACGGTCCGGAGGGGGGTCGTCATCACGGTGTCGAGCGTCTGGTCGTCGTCCGCGGCCAGGAGTTCCCGCACCGAGAGGCCGCCGACGACCCGTTCCCGCTCGTCGGCGACGTAGAAGTAGGTGAGGTCCTCGGCCTCCCGGGCGAGGGCCCGGAGGCGCGCGAGGGCCTCGCGGACGGTGAGCGTGGGGAGCAGGGTCACGTAGCTCGTCCCCATGAGGCCGCCGGCCGTGTCTTCGTCGTGGACGAGGAGCTCGGTCACCTCCTCGGCCGCTTCCTTCTCCATCAGCTGGACCAGGTCCCGGGCCTGTTCGCCGGGGAGGTCGCCGAGCACGTCGGCGGCCTCGTCGGCCGGCATCTGCTCGAGGATCTCCGAGGCCTGCGGCGCCGGCATCTCCTCGATCAGCTCGACCTGCACCTCGGGTTCCAGCTCGTGCAGCGTCTCGGCGGCGGTCTCGACGTCGAGTTTCCGGAAGATCCCGCTCCGCTCCGGCACCGGAACCTGGCTGAGGATCTCCGCGAGGTCGGCCGGGTGGAGCCGCGCGAGCTTCTCGTGCGGCATCGTCGTCTCCAGCCGGTCGAGCTTCGGCGTCAGCGGCTGCATGGAGTCCCAGGGGATGAGCCGCGAAGGGATCGAGGCGTCGGAGAAGCGCCCTCCCCGCGGCGTGACGCCGGCTCCGAAGACCCTCCGGATGAAGCCGCGAGGTCCCACGTCGGCCGCGGTCAGGACGAGATCGCCGGAGACGATGTCGAGCTTCAGGTCGTTGACGCGGACGACCTTCACCCCGTTGATGTCGACGATCTGCTTGTCGAGAAGATCCTTCGCCAGGAGGATCTCCTCCTCGAGAGGGGCGCGGTGGATCAGGTCGTCGCGGGAGAGGCGCGTCCGGACCGCGCCCCGCTGGAAGATCGCGACGTCTTCCCATGGCAGGACGTACGTCTCGAAGCGGTCCCGGAGGTGAAGGCCGGTGATCTTCGGGAACGGGGACCTGACGCCCGTGTCGACGACGAGGTCGCTGATCCGTCCCACGGGCCGCCGCGCCACGTCGAGGACCCGTTCCCCGAGAAACTCGGAGAGGAAGAACCCTTCGTGGACCGGGACGGCCGGGGGCCGCGGAGGCGACGGTGTCATCGGGGCGGGCATCTCCCCGATTGTCGGGACCCGCTCTGCGTTGGTCAATGAAAGTCCTGCCCATTTCGGTAAGCTCGCGGCATGACGTCCCCGACCCTCCGGCGGGCTGTCCTGCCGCAGAGCGCTGCGCTTCTCGTCGTGACCCGGGGAGGACGGGTCGAGTCGGTCCACCGCGGCTCCGTCGCCGTGGTGGCCGCGGACGGGCGGCTGCTCGCTGCGGCCGGCGATCCGCTTCAGCCGGTCTTTCTCCGCTCGGCGGCCAAGCCCTTTCAGCTCGCCCCGTTCCTGGCCGCCGGCGGCGAGCGGCGCTTCCGGCTCACGACCGAAGAGATCGCCGTCGCGTCGGCCTCGCACGGCGGCGAGCCCTTCCACACCCGGACCGTCCTCGGGCTGCTCCGGCGCGGCGGCTTCACCCTGGACGACCTCCACTGCGGCGCGCACGCCCCGATGCGGGAGGAGACGGCCCGGGCCCTCTCGGTCCGGCACGAGAAGCCGAACTCCCTTCACAACAACTGTTCGGGTAAACACGCCGCGATGCTCCTGGCCTGCCAGCTCTTCGGCGAGGATCCCGCGACGTACTGGCGGGCGGATCACCCCCTGCAGCGGCGGATCCTGGACGTCGTCTCCCGGATGACGGGAGTACCCGAGGAGCGGATCGGTCTGGGCGTCGACGGCTGCTCGGTTCCCGTCTACCAGGTTCCCCTCTACAACCTCGCCCTCTCGTACGCGCGCCTCGTCGGGCCGCGGCTCGCCGGCGAATCGTCGCGGGAGTTCGCCGCGCGGCGCCGGATCGTCGGGGCCATGACGGAGGTCCCGGAAATGGTGGCGGGCACCGGGCGGTTCACCACGAGTCTCATGCGCGAGTACGGCGGCGGCCTTCTGGGGAAGGAGGGGGCCGAAGGGGTCTACGCCGTCGGCGCGCCGTCCCGCCTCGCGGCGGCGCTCCCGGTGAGCGGCGCCATTGGCATCGCCCTCAAGATCGAGGACGGGGCCGAGCGCGGGCGCGACGCGGTGACCGTCGAGGTGATGCGGCAGCTCGGCCTCGCCGGGGGATCGCGCCTCGCGCGGCTCCGCCGTCTGGCGCGGCGGCCGGTGCGGAACGTCCGGGGCGAGGTCGTGGGTGGAATGATGCCCGTCTTCTCCCTCGATCTCTTCGCACCCGAAGGGACGGCAGGGCGGGCGCGGTGAAGAGGATCCGGGTCGGAAAGGTCGCCCAGGGAATCCTGCTCGCCGTCTGTACGGCGGTCGTCCTCGCGCTGACCCTGCTCGTTCAGGGACGGCCCGGCGTCCGGACGAACCTCGCCCCGTTCGAGGACCTCCAGCGGCTCTCGGCGCTCGCCATGCGGCGCGGCATTCTCTCGAACGGCTTTCTCTTCGCGGTCGTCGGGATCGCGGGCAACCTCGCGATGTTCGCGTTGTGGGCCTACCTCGGCTGGAAGTTCCTCGACGGAAAGGGGCGCTCGCCGTGGCGCAACGACGTGGACGTGCTCCTGGCGGGCGTCGTCTTCTCCGTCGGGATCGAGGCCGTCCAGCTCTTTCTGCCGACCCGGGCGGCCGACATCAACGACATCTTCTGGAACGTCCTCGGGACGATCGCGGGGATCCTGATCGCGCATGCCGGGGCCTTCGTCCGGCTCGACTGGGAGTAAACCCCTAGAATCGAAGGGCCCGGAAAGCCGGAGTGGCGGAACGGCAGACGCGGGGGACTCAAAATCCCCTGGCCGAAAGGCCGTGAGGGTTCGAATCCCTCCTCCGGCACCAATTGACGTGTCCCAGGCACCGGAGTAGGCTGACGTTCCCATTCCGGGAGGAGGATTTCAGCCGTGGCGTTCAAGGTCGGCGACAGGCTCGTCTATCCGAATCACGGAGTCGGCGTCGTCGAGCGCATTCAGGAGTCTCTGCTCGATGGCTCCCCCTCGCCCTGCTACCAGCTCCGGCTGATGGCGAACAACTCCCGCGTGATGGTGCCGGTCAGGAACTCCGACCGGATTGGCCTCCGCCCCCTGACGCGGCGCGCCGAGGTCGGGAGCGTCTTCCGCGTGCTCGAGACCGGTGACGCGCAGCCGACCGGGGACTGGAAGGGCCGCTACAAGCAGAACCTCGACAAGATGCGCTCCGGACGCCTGACCGAGATCGCCGACGTCCTGAAGAACCTGAGCTGGGTCCAGAAGCAGAAGGCGCTTTCGTTCCGCGAGAAGAAAATGTTCGAGCGGGCGCGCTACCTGATCGTCTCCGAGATCGCGCAGATCAACGGCCTGACGGAGCACGAGGTGGAGTCGGAGGTCGACAAGGCGCTCGGCCGCTCGATGGTCCGCCGCCGGCCGGCCTCCCGCGACCACTGACCGGGGGGCGGCCCCGCGACGACGGGCGCCGCTGTCCCGTATAGTCCACCGGATGTCACTGCGGACCGCGGCGGCCTCGCTGCTCCTGGCGCTGACCCTCGCGGTGCCGGCCCGATCCGCCGGCCCCCAGCGCCCCGAGGGCGTTCTCGATTTCCTCTCCGTCTGGCTCGACCTGGAGCGGAAAGGGGCCACGGAGGACCTCGAGGACTTCGACCGGGCCACGAACCGCATCGCGCGCGCCGAGGGTGAGCTGACCGCCGCCGTTCAGAAGCTGGCCCGGATGGTCCGTGAAGGGACCGGCGACCGGCAGGCCGTCGCGAACGCCGAAGACGCCGTCGCGGAGGCCGAAGCCCGCGTCCGGGGCGAGCAGGAGCGACGGCGGCTCCTCTCGGCGCGGCTCGCCGACCGGGTCCGGCGGATCTCGTTGCTCCGCGAGGAGATTCTCCGGCGGCGCGAGGCGGGCCGCTCGGCGGAGCGCAAGCGGCTCGGGCGCGGGCCGCTCGGCGGAGCGCAAGCGGCCCGCACTTGTTCCGTCTGCACGCGGCAGGCTAGGCTCCACCCATGCGCGTGCTCGTGGTCACCAACATGTATCCCACCC
>DATIWM010000181.1:0-4089 GCA_035519355.1 Thermoanaerobaculia bacterium
AGCCCTATTTCCGGCGGCGCTACCCCGAGCTGCTCGTCTCATGGGCGAGGCTCTTCTCCGGAAAGGTCCGGGACCCGCTCGTCGGGCGGGACCACCTCTGGGGCGTGATCGCGGGCCTTGCCGCCTGCCTCGTCCTCTGCCTCGAGAACATCCCTCCCGCGCTCTTCAGGGCCCCCGGTCAGACGCCCATGCCGGTCGATCCGTTGACGCTCGCCGGCCTCGGTGGCCTCGTTTCCTACACGGCCTTTTCCGTGGCGGACAGCCTCTTCGGGCTCTTCATGGCAGCGGCCTCGCTCTTCTTCGGACGCCTCGTCCTCCGGAAGGCGCCGCTCGCGGCCGCCGTGCCGTGGCTCCTCATATTCGTCTACGCCGCGGGGAGGGAGAACCCGATCTTCGAGATGACGGGCGCAGCCGTCATCGCGACGATATTCCTGCTTCTTCTCTTCCGCGGCGGCCTCCTCGGCTTCGCCGTGGGGTTCGGAGTCTTTCGCCTCCTCTCGGTGGCCCCGCTCACGCCCGACCTCTCACGCTGGTTCGCGGGCTACGGCCTCTTCTGCCTGGCCGCCGTTCTCGCGATCGCGCTCTTCGGCTTCTGGGCGGCCCGCGGCGGAGCCATTTTTTCCGGCGCCGCGGCCGACGACTGATCAGGCGGTCTTCTTCCTCACCCAGAGCGTCTTGGTGACCCGCGCGACGAGCGTTCCGTCGTCGGCCACGATCTCCCCCGTGTAGACCGGCTCCACCGTCTCCCCCGCGTCGGCCAGAGCCTTCACCCGGGCGATCTCCACCGGCGGGACGTGGTAGCGCCCGGTCACCTTCCCGCGCCCCGGCTTCAGGAATTCGATCGTCGCCTTCTTGTCCCAGACGAGGTAGCCGGGGCCGATGTTCTTCGCGACGACAAAGACGAAGAACGGGTCGGCCATGGCGTAGAGCGACCCGCCGAACTGCGTCCCGAAGAGGTTCTGGTTCCACCAGTGGAGCCCCATCCGGACCACGATCGTGTGCGCATCGTCCTTCGGGTACGTCACCCGGATTCCCGCCCCGAGAAAGGGCGGATAGAAGTTGACGAACTTCATCATGAGGCGCTGACGAAAGCTCGCCATGACGGGCCGACGATACCTCCCGGGAGGCGACGCATCCCCCGCCGGGCCCCCCGGGGGGGACCCGCCGGCGGCGCCGGCCGGGGCGCCCAGAAATCGAGATGGAGTCGCATTCCACTTGACAGGGCCCGGCGACGACCTAAATTAATCGTGAGTGAATAAGGAGAAAGACATGAAGAAACGGAGTCTCTTCGTTCCCGTCGCCGCCGCGGCCCTCGTCCTCGCCGTGGCTCTCGGCTTCTCCGGCAACGCGAGCCCCGACAAGAGCAAGACCTTCCACGTCACGGTGGACACCATCGAAGGCTGCTCCTGTCCCCTCTTCTGTCCCTGCTACTTCAACACCGAGCCCGCCGACCCGCACATGTGCCAGTTCAACAACGTCTACAGGTTCCGGCCCGGCAGCCACTACGGGAACGTGGACCTTTCCGGCGCCATCGTCTGGCTGTCGGGCGACCTCGGAGGGGAGTGGGGCAAGAGCAAGGAGATGCCCACCGAGTGGGCGACGGTGACCTTCGACAAGAAGACGACGCCCGAGCAGCGGCAGGCGATCGCGGCCGTCCTCGGCAAGGTCTTCCCCGTCAAGTGGAAGAAGCAGGGGGTCCGCGAGGACGTGATCGACTGGAACGAGAGCCCCACGGAAGCCTCCGCGAAGATGAAGAGCGGCATGGCCGACATCAGGATCGCCATGTGGAAGGGCCCGAACGCGAAGGAGCCGACCGTCCTCAAGAACGTGCAGTACTGGGGCTCGAGGTCGAACGAGGGCTTCGTCCTCGGGAAGTCCACGCACCACTTCGACGGAGACGTGAAGTTCTCGCACAAGGAAGCCAACGGCTTCACCGTCCGGTGGTCGGTCGACGGAGAGGTGGCCGCGCCCGCGGCGGCGGCGACGAAGAAGGGGATGTAACGTTCGGGGGCGCCGCCGGAAAAAGCCAGACAGCGGCGCCCTATTTTCCGAGCCCGGAAAACGGGACGTCCAGGACCGCGTACTCCCGCCAGTCCTTCCAGTCGAAGTGCCACCACTCCCAGGGGTAGACGAAGAAACCCTCCCGCTCCATCGCGCTGCGAAGCAGGTCGCGGCGCCGGAGGGCTTCCTTCGCGCCGTCTTCGTAGGTCACATAGGACCGCTTCGACATTTCGTCGTAGGCGCCTCCCATGTCGGCTTCCTTCCCCGTGTCGAGGTGGTAGAGCGTCAGATCGACGGCCCCGCCCCGGTTGTGTCGCGAGCCCTCCTTCGGGTCGGCCACGAAAATTCTCTTGTCCGCGGGCGTCAGGTCCCAGAACTGCTTCGTCACCCGCCACGGCCGGTAGCCGTCGAAGACGAGGAGGCCGTAGCCCTTCGAGGCGAGCGCCCTGCTTGCGCGCGCGAGGGCCTCGGCGGCCGGGCGCTGAAGGAAGGCCCGCGCTTCCGGATAGAAAGGACGAGAGAACTCGTTCCGGTCGCTCGCGTACCGCACGTCGAGCCGGATTCCCGGGTCGAGCGCGACCAGCTCCACGAGGTCCGGCGCCCGGAAGGGCCCGACCTCCTTCGGCGGCCCGTCCTGCGCGGCGAGAGAAAAGGGGAAAAGGAGCGCGGCGACAGCGGCGGTACGCATGGGGCGGGAGCTTACCGCCGGCTGGCGCCGATCCGGGACGCGAAGCCGGCGCGTCGTCCTACCGGCCCGCTTCCTTCACCCCCGACCGGACGATCTCGAGCGCCTGCCGGTAGGCCGCGCTGTCGCGCGTGTTCGAGAGAAGGGTGAAGACCAGGTACGCCCCTTTCCACGAACGGATCCCCGTCGTCGAGATCAGGCGCTCGCCGGCCGGCAGCTTCTTCCCGACGAGGCTCTGGTCGGTAAACGACATGTAGGCCCCGATGCCGCTCGCGGGCTTCAGGTTCACGGCCTTCTTTTCCTTCTCGACCGCGCCGTCGCGGTAGAAGGCGAAGATCTTCTCCATCTCGGCGTCCAGTCCCTCGCGCGTCGACACCCACCCGTTGGCGTCGGGAAAGAACGAGACGTCGAGGCGGATCTCTCCCGACGGGTCGAGCCAGCGCAGCGCCGGGATTCCCGACTTCGGGTCCCGGACCTCCTCGAATTTCCAGTCCTTCGGAACCTGCACGGACAGCTTCCTTCCGCCGTGGATTTCGACCGGCCGCTCCTCCGCCCGGACGGCGCCCGCTCCGAGGAGCAGGGAGAGGGCCAGCAGGAGGCGTGAGGGACGGCCGGCCTCGGTGCTTCGCATGGGGCGGGAGCTTACCCCGCCGCGCTCAGTTGCTGATTTCCTTCGCCTGAAACGAGATCGCCTTCACCAGTCGCTCGATCCGCTCGCGGTCCTGAGGCGTGTAGAGCACCTTTGACACGTGCATGTCGACCCAGTAGCCGCGGACGACGAATTCCGCGAAGAGATGATGTTGATTCACCGGCACGCCGCGGGCCTCCGGGACGAAGCACTCGACGACGCTCACCTCGCCGATCTCCGACGGCGTGACCTTCTCGACCTTACCGAGGGCGGGGAACCCGGCCTTCTGCACCATGTCACGGCATTCCCGGCTGGATTGGCACTTCCGGGCCGGCTCGATAAAGAACGAAACGTTCAGGCCAGTCCCGTCGTTCGTCAAAAGGAAATAGCCGGAGTTCCCGTCAGGCTTGATCTTCCGCTCAACGACCTTCGCTCCCTCTCCGGGGACCGTCAGCACCCAGGGCGCCCACGGAAGGGTCAGCCGAATCGGTGGCGCGGCGGAAGCTCCTGCCGTTCCGGCTGTGCGTATTTCGTTGACGCCCGAGCGGACGATCTCCAGCGCCTGCCGAAACGCTTCGGTGTCGCGCGAGTTCGAGAGCAAGGTGAAGTACAGAGAGACGCCCTTCCAGGAACGGATCCCCGTGGTCGAGATCGCCCGCTCCCCTTCCGGGATCTTCTTGCCGACGAGCCTGCGGTCCGTGAATGACGTGTATTCGCAGACGCCATCCGCCGTCTCCAGGACCGTGAATTTCATCTCCCGCTCCACCGCATCCTC
>DATIWM010000182.1:0-33012 GCA_035519355.1 Thermoanaerobaculia bacterium
GAGCGGGCCACGGCCTCCGCGGCGGCCTGGACCTGGGAATCCCAGACCAGCCGCTCGACGAGCGCCTCGCGCTTCGTCCGCTTGAAGGGCTCCACCCGGATCCGGAAGCGCGTCTCCAGCTTCTCCAGCAGGCGCTCGGTCCTCCGGCGGACGAGCCAGCGAAGTCCCGGAACGAGGAGCCGGTCGAGCACCGCCCAGGCCGCGAGGAGCGCGGCGAGGACGGCGATCCAGAGCGGAACGGCGACCGTCGTGGGCATGGCGTCGAATCGGGAGGTGCCGGAGCAGTATCGCTCAGCGGGAGAGCGCGCGAGAGAGGCGCGCGACACCTTCGGCAAAGAGGTCGGGCCGGGGCAGGAGGCTGAGGACGAGGAAGCCTTCGGTGGGGAAGTCGAAGAAGTAACCGGGGTGGACGAGGAGGTCGACCTCCGAGAGAAGCCGGAGGGCGAGGTCCTCCTCGGGCTCGACGGCGGGAACGCGGAGGAGGGCCGACCAGCCGCCCCGGAGCGGGCCGGCGGCGATGCTCCCGCCGGGCGGGAAGGCGCGGGAGAGGACCGCGTGATTCGCGAGAACGCGGGCGCGAATCGCGGCGGCGGCCGCCTCGCCCCACGCGAAAAGCTCCGGCAGGGCGAGCTGGACGGGCGTTCCAGCCGAGAGGTACGCGTCGGCGATCCACTCGAGCCGTGAAAGGGCCTCGCGGACGAGATCGTCGGGCCCGCCGGCGAGCAGCCACCCGAGCTTCAGCTGCGGGAGGGCGGCCGCCTTGGAGAGCCCGCCCAGCGAGAAGACGAGACCGTCCCCCTCCGCGCCGAGCGCCGCCGCGACCGGGACGTCGTCCGGCGCGCCCGCGAACCGGTAGTCGAGGAAGACCTCGTCGGAGACGACGGCGAAGCCGCGCCTCCGCGCGAGGGCGAGAAGGTCGAGGAGCTCCCCCCGCGCCACGCCGGAGCCGGTCGGATTGTTCGGAGCGACGAGAACGACGGCTCCGGTGCGCATCCCCCTGGCCGCGAGGCGGTCGATCTCGACCTCGACGCTCCCGGCATGGAAGGCCCAACCGCCGGCGGGGTCGAGAGGGTAGCGGGCGACGCGAACGCTCTCGAGGCCGGCGAGGGCGTCGAGGAGGGGGTAGCTCGGGGCGGGGACGAGGACGGCCTCGCCCGGGTCGCAGAGGAGCTTGAAGAGCCAGCCGTACGCTTCGCTCGAGGAGGCCGCGAGGACGATTCGCGCGGGATCGGCCGCGACGGCGCGGCGGGCGTAGTACGCCGCCACGGCTCTCCGCGCGGCGAGGCTCCCGGTTGGCTCCGGGGCGTAGAGGCGTCCGCGGGGGTCCGCGAGCGGGGCGAGAGGGTCGCCGGGAATGTGGAGCCCGACGGCCGTCGGGTTCGAGACGGTCAGGTCGAGGGGAGGCGCGGCGCGCTCCGCGAGAGCCCGCGTCAGCCGGTTCGTGGCGTGGACCTTCGGCGTCCGGCCGGAAAACACCGCCTCACTTCTTTTCCGGGGGCGCCGCGTCCCAGACCGTCCCGGCGGCCATCGCCTTCGGGTCCCACGGCGACGCGTCGCCGCCGAGATACCGGTGGAACCAGTCGAGGTGGGCGGCGTAGTAGAGAGCCATCTCCTGCCACGAGGGCCAGTGCCCCGCCTTCTCCCAGACGACGAGGCGGGACGGCACCTTCATCTTCTGGAGGTCGGTGAAGAACATGAGTGACTGCGTGTACGGCACGCGGAAGTCGCGCTGGCCGGTGAGGACGAGCGTCGGGGTCCTGAAGCTCTTCACGTGCTCCGACGGCGACTGCTTCCGGTACCCCTCCGGGTTTTGCCACGGGGCCCCCTTGAGATCCCATTCCGGGAACCAGAGCTCCTCCGTGGCGCTGTACATCGACCGGAGGTCGTAAACGCCCATCATCGAGGCGGCGGCGCTGTAACGCGTCGTGTGGCCGACGAGCCACATCACGGCGTAACCGCCCCACGACCATCCCATGACGCCGATCCGCTCCGCGTCGACGTACGGGAGCTTCTCGAGCGCGTCGGTGACTTTCGCGATGTCGTCCATGACCTGGCCGTCCCAGTCGCCCGAAATGGCGGAGGTGTAGGCCTGGCCGAAGCCGGTCGAGCCGTGCGGGTTCGGGAAGGCCTCGATGTAGCCGGCCCCCGGGTAGACCTGCCAGTCGCCGCGGAACGAGTCGGCCCACTGCAACTGCGGCCCGCCGTGGATGTTCAGGATCACCGGGTACTTTCTCGCGGGGTCGAAGCCGTGCGGCGTCACGATCCACGTCTGGACCGGCTTTCCGTCGGCGCCGGGGAAGAAGCGCTCTTCCGCCGGGCGGATGTCGACCTCGGCCTCGAGGGGGGCGTTGTGCGTCGTCAGGCGCGTCCCCCCGGGATTCGGTTTCGGAGCGACGTCGATCCGCCAGAGCTCCGTCGGCTGTCCGATCCGCCGGCGCGCCACGACCGCGAAGCGGACGTCCTTCGCCACGACGAACGCGTCGAGGGTTCCGACGTCCGAGAGGACGCGGATCTTCCCCGTCGCCACGTCCAGCTCGTGGAGCGGCGTCCGCCCCTTCACGTCGGCGGTGAAGAGGATTCTCTTCGAGTCGGCCGACCACTCGATGTCGCCAACCGTGTTGTCGAAGTCTCCCGTCATGTCCCGCCCGGAGCCGGTCGCCCGGTCGAGAAGGATGATCCGGAAGCGGTCGGCCTCGAACTTCGGCGTCACCTGCCGCCGGAAGGCGAGCCACTTCCCGTCGGGGGAGTAGCGCGGCGTCCCGTCCCAGCCGGCGTTGCCTGCGGTGAGGTTCTTCGGCGCCTTCAGGGCGTCCGCCCCGCCGTCCAGACGGGCGACGAAGAGGTCGGCGTTCGTGGAGTCGGCCTGCTCCGGCGTCCGGTTCGACGCAAACGAGAGTTCCTTCCGGTCGGGCGAGAGATCGAAGTCGCGCGGCCCGCCGACCGCGAAGACCGGCGAGTCGAAGTCGCCGGGCGTCAGGTCCGTGAGCGCGCCCGAGACGAGGTCGAGAAGGAAGACGTGCGTCCGCCTTCCCTCCCGCCACGAGTTCCAGTGCCGGTAGAGGAGCGCGTCCTCCACCCAGGCCTTCAGCTTGCTCTTCTCGCGCGCCTCGAGCGACGACCGGTTGCAGGGGGCGTCGGCGCCGCAGGCGGGGTCGACCTCAGCCGTGAAGACGACCTTCGTCCCGTCGGTCGAGAAGCGGGGGCCGGCGATTCCGCTCGGGACGTCCGTCTTCTTCTCCGCTTCGCCGCCGTCAACGGGAAGGAGATAGAGCTGCGGGTCGCCGGAGCGGGTCGAGACGAACGCGATCGTCTTCCCGTCGGGCGAGAAGGCCGGCGAAGTGTCCGCCCCCTCCGGGAAGGTGAGGCGCCGGACGTTCTTCCCGTCGGTGTCGACGCGCCAGAGGGCGGTCGTCCGCTTTCCGGCCTTCACGTCGCCCGTCGTGACCGCGTAGACGACCGTCTTTCCGTCCGGCGCCAGCGCCGGCTCTCCGACGCCGGCGACCCGATAGAGGTCGGGGAGGCTGAAGGGGCGCTTCGTCGCGGGAGCCTGGGCGGCGAGAGGAAGAGCCAGGGAGAACGCGGAGAGGACCGACAACAGTCTGAGGCTCGGGTTGCGGGTCATGGCCGCAGTTTAGAGGACACCGCGGGCCACAACAGGTCGACGCGCTCCGCCGGGAACAGGGGCGATCAGAGAACCAGGCCGTCCTTCTTCTTCAGGATCTCGCCGAGGAACCACCGGTTCTTCTGGTGGACCTGGACCAGCCGTGTGTAGAGGTCGGCCGTGCCGATGTCCCCCGCGGCGGTGGCCACCTCGGCGTCGGCGTGCATCTCTGACGCGATCGTGTCGAGCGTCGCGGCGGCTTCCTGGAGCATGGCCCGCGCCGAGAGGGAGCCCTTCGAGGGGGTGACGGTCGCCGCCGGGAGATAGTCCGCCGGATCGGCCAGGGGCTGGCCGCCGATCATGAGCGCCCGCTCGGCCAGCTCGTCGATCATGGCGTAGGTGGCGGTGGCCTGCTCGTCGAGAAGGAGGTGGATGTCGCGGAAGAGGGGCCCGTACGTGAGCCAGTGATACTTCTTGTAGTTCAGGTAGGCGACGAGGGCGTTCGCCTGCTGGCGGTTGAGGGTGGCGACGACGGCGGCTTCTTTTTTCTGGTTTCTGGCCATGAACTCCCTCCGGAACTAATTTAGATCAAGTCTAAAATTGAATCAAGCTTCCTGCTAGATTCCGGCCCGATGGCTCAACAGTACATCTTCACCATGCAGAACCTCCGGAAGGTCGTCCCGCCGCAGCGGGAGATCCTCCGTGGAATCTACCTCTCGTTTTTTCCCGGCGCCAAGATCGGCATCCTCGGCCTGAACGGAGCGGGGAAGTCGACGGTCCTCCGGATCATGGCCGGCGTCGAGAAGGAGTTCACCGGCGAGGCGTATCCCGCCGAAGGGACGCGCGTCGGGTACCTCCCGCAGGACCCGCAGCTCGACCCGAAGAAGACCGTCCTGGCGAACGTCGAAGAGGGGGTCGCCCCCGTGAAGGCGCTCCTGAAACGGTTCGACGAGCTCTCCGAGAAGATGGGGGAGTCTCTCCCGGACGACGAGATGGAGAAGGTGATGGCCGAGTACGGCCGCGTGCAGGACGCCATCGAGGCGGCCAGCGGCTGGGAGCTGGACCGGACGCTCGAGACGGCCATGGACGCGCTCCGCTGTCCGCCCCCCGACGCGGACGTCACAAAGATCTCCGGGGGCGAGAAGCGGCGCGTCGCCCTCTGCCGGCTTCTCCTCCAGCGCCCGGATCTTCTCCTTCTCGACGAACCGACGAACCATCTCGACGCCGAGTCGGTCGCCTGGCTGGAGCAGCACCTCAAGGATTACCCGGGGACCGTCGTCGCCGTGACGCACGACCGGTACTTCCTCGACAACGTCGCGGGATGGATCCTCGAGCTGGACCGCGGTGCCGGAATCCCCTGGAAGGGGAACTACTCCTCATGGCTCGGGCAGAAGCAGGCCCGCCTCGCGCAGGAGGAGAAGGCGGAGTCGGCGCGGCAGCGGACGCTGAAACACGAACTCGAGTGGGTCCGGATGGCGCCGCGTGCCCGGCAGGCCAAGAGCAAGGCGCGCCTCCAGGCCTACGAGCAGCTCCTTTCCGAATCGGGCGTCGAGGCGCGCGGCGAGACGAACGAGATCTACATCCCGCCCGGCCCGCGGCTCGGCGACGTCGTCGTCCGCGCCGAAGGGGTCCGGAAGGGGTACGGGGACCGGCTCCTCTTCGACGACCTCGCCTTCGACCTGCCGCGCGGCGGCCTGGTCGGGGTCATCGGCCCGAACGGCGCCGGGAAGACGACGCTCTTCCGGATGATCATGGGACTCGAGAAGCCCGACGGCGGCACGCTGAAGGTGGGCGAGACCGTGGTTCCGAGCTACGTCGACCAGAACCGCGACCGCCCCGACGCGAAGAAGACCGTCCACGACGAGCTGTCCGGAGGGCAGGACCTCGTCCTCCTGGGAAAGCGGGAGATCCCGAGCCGCGCCTTCTGCGCCATGTACAACTTCAAGGGGGCCGATCAGCAGAAGCTCGTGAAGGACCTCTCGGGGGGCGAGATGAACCGCCTGCACCTCGCCCGGACGCTCAAGGCGGGCGGAAACCTCCTCCTTCTCGACGAGCCGACGAACGACCTCGACGTCGACACGCTCCGCGCTCTCGAAGACGCTCTCCTCTCCTTCGGCGGCTGCGCGGTCGTCATCTCGCACGACCGCTGGTTCCTCGACCGGATCGCGACCCACATCCTGGCCTTCGAGGGAGACTCGAAGACCGTCTGGTACGAGGGGAATTACCAGGACTACGAGGCCGACCGGCACCGCCGGCTCGGCACGGCCGCCGACATGCCGCACCGGATCAGGTACCGGAAGCTGAAGGGATGACGGCTAACGCTTCAGTTCGATGACGGCGAAGGCCGCTCCCTGGGGGTCGGCGAAGACGGCCGTGCGGCCGATCCCCTCGAGATCGCGTGGCGGAGCCAGCACGCTCCCGCCCCTGGCGGCCACCGTCACGGCGGCGGCGTTGCAATCCTCCACGCGGAAGTAGACGAGCCACCGGGGCGCCCCGCCCCGCGCCGCGTCGAGCTTCAGGCAACCGCCGACGTATCCCGGCCCGAGCCTCCACTGCGTGTAGGGGACGCCGCCGACCGGACCGACCTTCGTCCCCCAGCCGAAGAGCTTCGTGTAGAAGACGGTTGCGGAGGGAACGTCACTCGTGGCGAGCTCGACCCAGCCATAAGATCCGATTTCGTTCACGAGCCGCGAGCCGGCGTGGCTCTTCGCCTGCCAGAGGGCGAAGACGGCGCCCTGCGGATCCGCGAGAAGAGCCATCCGGCCGAAGTCCATCACGTCCCGCGGCGCCATCGGCTCGGACGCCCCGAGCGTTTTCGCCTTCGCCGCGGCTTCGTCGGCGCCGGCCACCGCCACGTAGGCGAGCCAGTGAGGCGCGACGCCCTGTCTCTTCTGCTCGGCGTCGTACGGGTAGAGACCACCGACCTCTTTTCCGTGGAGCTTCGTGGTCGTATAGAAAGCGTCCGGCCCCATCGGATCGTCCTGGAAGGTCCAGCCGAACAGGCCGCCGTAGAACCCCTTGGCGGCTTTCGCGTCGGTCGTTCCCAGTTCGATCCAGCAGAAGGATCCGGGCTCGTGGCGTGAGATCTCCGGCATCGCGTCCTCCTTGGGGGTGCGCCGGATTCTTCCAGAATTCGGCACGCCACGGGGTCGAGGTTACGTAAACTTTGTACGTGACGATCACGACCCGGATGCGAAGCGCGGCGGCGTTGCTGCTGCTCCTCGGCGCGGTGCCGGCCCCCGCTCTCGACAGCGGGCCGGGGGCGGCGAGCCATTTCCTCTTCGAAGGCCGCTACGTCTTCGCCACCTTCGGACGCGACGACGGTCTCGGGGACCTGAACGCCGAGTCGCTCCTTCAGGACCGGACGGGCTTTCTCTGGGTGGGGACGGACAACGGACTCTACCGGTACGACGGGCGGCAGTTCGTCCGGACGGGGGCGGAGCTGGCCGCCCTCGACACGCGGGTCAGCGTTCTGCACGAAACGCCGGACGGCATCCTCTTCGCGGGGACGAGCACGGGGCTCGCCCGCCGGGAGGGAGATCGCTTCGTGGCGATCGGCGAGGAGTCGGGGCTGCCGGCCTCGGAGATCCTGGACGGGCAGATCGCCTCCGACGGCGCGGGACACGTCTGGGTCGGGACGTCGAAGGGGCTGTTCGTCGGCGAGGCCGGAAGCTTCCGCCTCGTCCCGCGCCCCGGCGGGCTGCCCGAAGTCCGCATCACCGCCCTCCACCGCGATCCGGCCGGCGCTCTCTGGGTGGCGCGGGGGACCTCGCTGACCGTCACGGAAGGAGGCAGGTCACGCGAGGCGGGAACGGGAATCCCGTTCCCCGCGGGAGAGCAGATCGACCGGATCGCCACGGACGGCGAGGGGCGGCTCTGGGTCCGGACGATCCGGACGCTCTGGATGAAGGCGCCGGGGAGCCGCTTCGTCCGCGACGACAACGGCCTCCCGGCCTCGAGCGAGACGGGGCGCCTGGCCCTCGGCGAGAACGGAGAGATCCTCGTTCCGACGGTCCGGGGGCTCGCGCAGAAGAGAGACGGCGCCTGGCGCCTCACCGGGCGGCGGGAAGGCCTGACAGGCGCCGTCAACGCCGCGCTGGTCGACCGGGAAGGTTCGCTCTGGATCGGGCTCGCGGGCGAAGGACTGGCCCGGCGGCTCGGACAGGGCGCATTCCGCGGTGGCGGCGAGGACGAGGGGCTCGCGAACAACCTCGTCTGGGCGATCGCGCGCGGCGGGACGTCGAAGGGGACGGGCGCCCTCTGGGTGGGAACGGAGGAGGGGCTGAACCGGATCGACCCGCGGGACGAGTCGATAAGGACCTACCGGCGAAAGGACGGTCTCGGGGGAGACGCGATGCAGGCGCTGGCCGCCTTTCCGGACGGCCGCCTCTACATCGGCCACTGGCCGGGAGGCGTGACCCGGAGGGAGCCGGACCGGGACCTCTTTCGCCGCTGCGAATTCGAAGGGGCCGAGCCCTCGGGCATCAAGGTTCTCTCGCTCTTCCGGACGCGACGGGGCGACCTGATCGCCGGAACGGACAAGGGTGTCTTCCGTCTTCCGGCCGGTGCCGGGGGCGACCGGTTCCTGAGATTCCCCACCCCCGAGTCTCCCTTCGGCTGGAGAAAGTTCGCCTTCGTCGAAGATGCCGAGGGGGTCCTCTGGGCGGCGGGAGAGGGAGGCCTCTTTCGTCTGACCGGTCCGGAACCGCGCCGCTTCGGTTCGGAGGACGGCCTCCGGGCGCGGGATCTCTCCGGCATCGTCGTGATGGAGGACGGGAGCTTCGCCGCCGGATACCGGAACTCGCCCGGGGTCGACCGGATCCTCGTCCGCGGGTCGAGGCTGACCGTGACGCCCTTGCCGGAGCCGCCGGGTGCGCCGCCGGGCAAGGTCGTCTTCCTGGGCCGGGACGCGGAGGGAGCCATCTGGGCGGGGACGCAGCTCGGCGTCAACGTCTACCCGACCCGGGGCACGCCCGTTCATTACGGCCGGTCGGACGGGCTCGTCACGGACGACATGGATCAGAACGCCTTCTTCGTCGATTCCGACGGAACGGTCTGGCTCGGGACGAGCCGGGGCCTCGTCCGGTTCACGCCCGGCGTGCCCCCGATGAAGCGCCTGCCGCCCCCGGTCGTTTTGCTCGAGGCGTGGGCGGGCGGGCGGGCGCTCGACCCCGCGGTCCCGGCTCGCCTGTCGCGCCGCGAACGGGACGTGAGGCTCTCGTGGGCCGCCCTCACGTTCGTGGAGCCCCGGCGCGTGAAGTACCTCTACCGGCTCGTGGGCCTCGACGCGCCTCCCGTGGAGACCCATCTCGGCGAAGTCCGATACCCGGCGCTGCCGTCCGGGAACTACCGGTTCGAGGTGACGGCCGTCTCGGCCGCCGGCATGCCGAGCGAGAAGATGGCCGCCTTCTCCTTCTCCGTCGCCCGCCCGTGGTGGGAAGAAGGGTGGTCCTGGATTCTCGGCGGGCTCCTTCTCGGCGTCATCGTCGCGGCCATCACGCAGTGGCGGACGCGCTCGCTCGAGGGCGAGCGGCTGCGGCTCGAGACGGCCGTGGCGGAGCGGAGCGCGGAGCTGGCGGCGATGAACCGGGAGCTGCAGGAGGCCTCCCTCACCGACCCGCTGACGGGACTCCGGAACCGGCGCTTCTTCTCCACGGAGATCGGCCGCGAGGTCGCCAAGGTCTTCCGCGCCTTCCGGCCGGCAGGTGGCGGGCCGCCTCCCGAAGGGCGCGACCTCGTCTTCTACCTCGTGGACCTCGACCACTTCAAGGAGATCAACGACCTCTACGGTCACGACGTCGGAGACGGGGTGCTCGTCGAAGTGGCGGCCCGGCTCGGGAACGTGGTCCGGAAGTCCGACTGGTTGATCCGATGGGGCGGCGAGGAGTTCCTCATCGTCTCCCGGGAAGGAGACCGCCAGCAGGCGCGGCTGCTCGCCGAGCGGATCCTTTCCGTCGTCTCGCGCGAGCCGATCGACCTCGGAAAGGGGCGGAGCGTCTGGCGGACCTGCTCGGTCGGGTGGGCGGTCTTTCCCTGGCTCCTCGCGGCCCCGGACGCGGTGAGCTACGACGAGGTGCTGCGGCTCGCGGACCGCGCCCTTCTCCTGGCCAAGCGGTCGGGGCGGCACCAGTCCGTCGGCCTCCTGCCGGTCGGCGACGGGACGGCCGACCTCGAGGCGGCGCAGAGCGCGGTGAGGCAGCCCGTGCTGGACGGGGAGGAGCAGGCGCTCTGTCTCGTCCGGTCGCTCGGATCGATCACCCCGGAGTAGGGGGCGCGTCCGGGCCGCCGAGCGCCTGGCCGAGGGCGGCGGAGAGCTCCGGGAACCGGAAGCGGAAACCGAAGCCGAGCGCCCGACTCGGGACGGCGCGCTGCCCGTCCAGGACCATCGTCGCCATCTCGCCGAAGAGGAGTTTCAACGCGACCGCCGGAGCCGGCACGAGAGCCGGGCGACCGACGGCCCGTCCCAGGGCCGAAGCGAATTCGCGGTTTCGGACGGGACGGGGCGCCGTGGCGTTGAGGGGGCCCGAGACGGCGGAGTTCGCGAGCGCGAAGAGGAACAGACCGACGAGGTCCTCCCGGTGAATCCACGACATCCACTGGTTCCCCGTTCCGACCGGGCCGCCCGCGAACGCCCGGAAGGCCGGGAGCATCTTGGCGAGCGCGCCGCCGCCGGCCCCAAGGACGATTCCGATCCGGAGGCGGACGACGCGGATCCCGGAGGTCTCGGCCTCGGAGGCCGCGCCTTCCCACGCCACGCAGGTCCGGGCGAGGAAGTCGTTCCCCGGCGAAGCGTCTTCGTCCAGTTCCTCGTCGCCCCGGGCGCCGTAGTAGCCGACGGCGGAAGCGGCGGCGAGGACCCGGGGTTTTTTCGCCGCCCGGCCCATCGCCTCGACGAGGCGGCGGGTCCCGTCCACGCGGCTCCGGACGATCCGTTCCTTTGCCGAGGCCGTCCACCGCTGGGCGACGCTTTCGCCGGCGAGGTGGACGACGGCGTCGGCGCCGTCCACGTCGGAGGTGACGCCGCGGGCCGGCACGACGACGTCGTGACCCCCGCCGCGGAGCTCGGCGACGAGCCACCGGCCGATGAATCCGTTCCCTCCGGTCACGACGACCCGCATCGATGGCCTCCGGCGCCGGATCGTATCCGCCGCGCGCCGTATAGTGAACGGGTGCGCGAGACCCCTCCGCGCCGCCTGCGGAACCTGGCAGGGATTCTTCTTGCCGCCTCATTCGGTCTCGCGGCGGCCACGGCGCGTGCCGCGCCGGACGCGTCACCGGTCGACCCGGAGGAGATCGCGCGCCGCGTCGCGCACAACCAACGGGCCATGGAGAGGCGGTGGGGGGGCGCGACGTACGACGTCGTCGACGTCCGGACGACGTTCGACAAGGAGGGACGTCCGAAGGAGATCCACCGCCGCCTCTACTATGTTCTCGCCGGGGAGGGGGGCCACCCGGAGTCGCGTGATCTGGTGGAGGTGGACGGGCGCCCGGCGACGGCGGACGAGATCCGCGAGGCCGCGGAGGAGGACGCGAAGCGGCACCGGAGGATCGAGGAGCGGGCCGCCCGGCACGCGGCATCCCTTCCGAAGGCCCCGGACGACGACGAGGACGACCCGGAGTTCGACAACCACCGCCTCTCGGACATCCTCAGCCGGTACGAGCTCCGCTTCGTGGCCGAGGAGATCGTCGACGGGCGGCCCGTCTACGTCCTCGACTTCGTCCCCCGGCCGAATCTCCCGATCCGCTCCCTCATGGAGAAGACCTTCGCCTCCATGGCGGGGCGGGCGGTCATCGACGCCTCCGACCTCCAGATCCTCTCCCTCGAGGCGCATCTGACGAAGAACCTCAAGATCGGAGGGGGCCTGGCGGCGAACGTGAAGGACGCGCGGATGGTCTACCGCGCCGTCCGGCTGGCGCCGGGCTCGTGGTTTCCGTGCCGCGTCGACCTCGACGTGAGCGGGAAGGCGATCCTCTTCTTCCGGATCGCCTCGGGCTTCCGCTTCGAGTTCGGGACGCCGAAGAGCTTCCGTGTCGAGACGGAAGCGATCGTCGGGCGAACGGAGGAAGCCCCTCGGGAACCGTCCCCGCGCTGAGGCGGCCTGCCGCTTAGAATCGCCGCGATGACGCCGACACAGCGACGCCTGGCTCTCGGCGGGGGCTTCGTCCTGGCCGCCCTCCTCTTCGCCTACTCGTGGCGGGCCTCTCTCGTTCCGGCCTCGCATCCCGATCACGACCACGGGATGCTGAACCTCGACGCCGGAGGACGCCTGATGGTCTCCCGCCGCGACGGCTCCGAGAGGAACCTCGTAGGGCGCCCGGGGAAGGTCCTGATCGTTCACTTCTTCTCGCCGGGAGTCCCCGGCGCGCCCGAGGAAATGGCCGCTCTCTTCGGCGCGCAGGAGAAGCTGAAGGCCGACCGCGGCCTCGACTGGGTCCTGATCGCGCGGAAAGCGGATTTCGCGGCGGTCGACCGGTGGCTCTCCGAGAGCCAGCTCGTCCCCCCCGCGCCCGACACCCTCTACGTGGATCCGACGGGGGACACCTCCGAGAAGATCGGGTGCAAGAGGCCTCTCGAGACGATGTTCTACGGCCCCGAGGGAAAGCTCGCCTCCCAGACGCGGGGCCCCGCCCACTGGGAGCTCGAGGCCTCCGCGCGGATCGAGCAGGCCCGCGGCGGCGAGACGATCGAGTAGCGGCTACTTCGTCGCGGGGGGCGCGGGATCGGCCGAGGCGTGGTCCGAGACGTACGTCCAGACGCCGTCCTTCTCGACGGCGACCGCGCACCAGGTCCCCGTCTCCGTCGTCGGCGCGCCGCCCGCCTTCGGGACCGTCGTGACCCTCCAGGCGCCCCAGCCCGCCGAGACGTGGCCGGCCGATCGGTAGTGAGAGTCCATGACGGCGGCGTCCGTCACCTTCACGTCCTTGAGCCAGCCCGCGTAGGCTTCCGCGATCGCCTTCTGGCCCTTGATCGCGCCGGATCCGGGGAGGACGAGGACCGCGTCGTCTGCGTAGAGGGCGGCGCACGCGGCGGCGTCGTTCGCGAGCATCGCCTTGACCCAGGCGCTGTCGACCGTCATGAGACCGTGCCGGGACGCGGGCGGTTCGGCCGCGAGGGCGGAGAGGGGAGCCAGGGTGAGGCAGAGCAGAAGGGCAGAGCGGGCGGCTCGCGCCATGAGGTCTCCTTCATTGAGCATGGGGCATCAAGGTGATAAAGAGATCTTATCTCAACGGGGGCCGCGGCTGGCGCCCTTCGCCGAACACCGACGCTGCCCGTCAGGGGGCGATCATCGCCTCCCAGACGGCGCGGGAGATCTTCCGGGACGCCTCCTGGACCCGCTTCCGTCCGTCGTCGCTGGCCCCGAAGTCGTTCGCGAGGATGACCAGGACGTACTCCCGCCCGTCGGGAAGGCGGACGACGGCCGCATCGTGCTCGACGGAGGAGATCGACCCCGTCTTGTGCCCGACGACGGCGCCCGACTGCGGGTGGAGGCCGGCGGGAATCTGGTCGTTGTGGACCTGTCCCGTCAGGATCTCCCAGGCCTTTGCTTTCGCGGCGGCCGAGAGCCTCGGGGACCTCACGGCCGCCTCCATGACGACGCCCATGCCGGCGGCGTCGGTTTCGTTGTTCAGCCCTTTCCCGTAGGCCTTCGAGTCCTCCACGCACCGCCGCACCTTCACCGTCGGGGCCCCGAGCCCGTCCTGGAACGTCTGGACCGACTCGGGGCCCACCCGGGAGAGGACGATGTTCGTGGCGAGGTTCGAGGAGCGGACGATCATCTCCCGGACGAGGAATTCGAGCGGTGCGGTCTTCCCGAGAAACGCCGCCGTCGGCCCGTCGTCCGCCGGATCGAGGTCGATCTGGAACAGCGACCCGTCCACGATCGACCGGAACTCGTTCCTCACGGGGAGCGGGTCGGTCAGCCGGAGCGACCCGTCGTCGACGCGGCGGAGAACCTCGAGCATCACCGGCGTCTTCATCGTGGAGGCGGCGTGCATGGAGAGGGAGGGATTCTTCGAGAGGGAAAGACCGGTTCCGAGATCCTTGAAGAAGAGCCCGAACCGCGCCCCGCTGCCTTCTGCGATTGCGTCGAGCGAGGCCAGGAGCTTCGCCGCTTTCGCCGCGTCGAGGCGCGGCCCGCCGCCCTCTTTGCCATTCAAAGAAATCTCTTCTTCTTCTCTCTTCAATCTCCTTGCATAGCGAAACAGAGGTTTCAGGAACGGGCTGTCGAACGGGGTGATCTGGACGCCCGGCACGTTGTGCCGCGTCGACTGGAGGACCGTCCCGTCCCCGAGCCAGATCGCCTCGTGGTCGATCCGGTCGGGCGTCCCGAAGAAGAGGAGATCCCCGGGCTCGAGCTTCTCGAACGCGACGGGGACGAGCTGCGGGTCCTGGAAGGCCTGCTCGAAGCTGTTCCGCTTCAGCGTGACGCCATGCTCCGAGAAGATGCGTTGCACGAGGCCCGAGCAGTCGAAGCCCAGGGGCGTCGTCCCGCCCCACGTATACGGCGCGCCGAGGAAGCGCTTGCCGAGAGCGATCCACGAAGAGGGGGAACGAAGAGGGGGAATTTCTTCCAAAGGAGAGAGGACGACGTCGGGGCCTGCGACATGGCCGACGCGCCCGTCAGGCAGGGCGACTCGCACCCATTCGAAACCGTCCTTCTCGTCACGCTCCAGGAAGATCATCCTCGCCCCGACCGGCGCGGTGAGAAGCGGCTTCTGCCTGGTGAACGAGGGCGTCGTGTAGACGTGCGCGAAATTCGAGGTCACGCGGGCGACGCGGTCCGGCTTCGGGAGATCGCCGCGGCGGAGAGAGCGTTCGGGGATCCAGGCCCTGTTGCCGTCCGCGGTCCGGACCTTCGCGAAGCCGGCCGTCTGCTCCAGCACGACCACCCGCTCGCCGAGGATCGCCTGCGATTCGACCGGGCCCGTCTCGTCGGGCCGGGCGTAGAGGTTCTCGATTCCGGCCGTGACGACGGCGGGCGCAGGCGGCGCGCCCGAAGGAGCCTCGGGCGGGAGGGCGCCGAGCAGGAAGGGGAAGAGGAGACCGGCGAGGGGAAGGGTACGGGGGCCGGGGCGCATGGGGCGATTCTGCCTCGCCCGGCGCCGTTGGCGAGATCAGTCCCGGCGCCGGGGAAGCCGGACGGGGCCGGAGGCCTCCGCCTTCACGGTGATCATCCGGCGGTCGGCGCGCATGATCGTCCGCTCCAGGTGCTCCCGCTCCGCGCGCGTGGCCCAGCCCATCGAGAAGGGGACGAGCCGCTCGGCCTCGGCTTCGGTCTTCAGGCGAGCCACGACGTTCTCCGTCGCGGCCTCATCCGCGCCGGGGAGGATCACGAGGAACTCGTCGCCGCCCATCCGGACCACGACCTCCTCCGCCCGGGTCTGGCGCATCAGAAAGCGCGAGAGCTTGGTCAGGACGGCGTCGCCGGCGGCATGCCCGAAGCGGTCGTTGTAGAGCTTGAAGCCGTCCACGTCGACCATGATGCAGCCCCACGTGCCGCCGATCGGATCATGCGCGGCCGCGAACTGGGCGAGAAAGCGCCGGTTGAAGCAGCCGGTCAGCGGATCGCGGAGGATCTGGTCGAGCAGCTGCTCCTCGAGGCGCTTGCGGTCCGTGATGTCGATCAGGATGCCGTGAAAGACCTTCTCGCCGGTGGTGGTGTCGCTGCAGACGTAACAGGTGTCGATGACCGTCCGGATCTCGCCGTCCTTCCGACGGATCTGGAACTCGAAGTCCCTCACGACGCCGTCCTTCTCCAGCAGCCCCATTTCGCGGTGGCGGGCGGAGGGGTCCACGAGGACGTCCAGGACGAGTCCCAGCTCCTCGAGCGAGGAGACGCCGAACATCCGGAAGAACGCGGGGTTCCCCTCGAGGACGCGCCCGTCCGGCGTCGAGACGTAGATTCCCTCGCGGAGCGAGCGGACGAAACGCCGGAGGTTCTCCGGATCCTCGAGCGACAGGGGAGGGGTCACGGTGCGGGAATCGTACTCTCCTCGCGGGCGATAATGCCGCCATGACGAGCGTCCTCTCCCGCCGCTTGCTCCTCCGGGGCTCGGCGGCGCTGGCTGCCGGGAGCTGTCTTCCCGAAGCCGCCCTCGCCTCGCAGGCCGCCGCGACCGCGCCGCCGACCGGGAAGCCGGCGCTCTCTCTCGCACCGCTCGACCTGAAGCTGACGCACACCTGGACGATCTCGCGCAATTCGTCGACCGAGAAGAAGAACGGCCTCGTGACCTTCGTGGCGGACGGCGTCACCGGCTTCGGCGAGGCGGCGGCCAACGTCCGCTACGGCCAGAGCTGGGAGTCGGGCGAGGCCGCCTTCGCCCGGGTCGCGAAGGCCGTCGAGGGGCTGTCACCCTGGGAGCACCTCGTCCACCTCGAGCGGGCCGAGAAGGAGGCCGGCGGCGATTCGCAGATCGTCGCGGCGCTCGACATGGCCCTCTGGGACTGGAAGGGGAAGAAGCTGGGCGCTCCCGTGCACCGCCTCCTCGGGATGCCGGCGGGCCGGATGGCGGTGACGACCTTCACGATCGGCATCGACCGCCCCGAGGTCATGCAGGAGAAGGTGAAAGAAGGCGCGAAGTACCCGTCGCTGAAGGTGAAGGTCGGGCTCCCGACCGACGAGGAGAACGTCCGGGCGATCCGCGCGGTGACCCGAAAGCCGATCCGAGTCGACGCGAACGAGGGATGGCAGACGCCCGAGGAGGCGATCTCCCGGATCAAGTGGCTCGCCACGATGGGGATCGAGTTCGTGGAGCAGCCGATGCCCGCGTCGAAGAATGCGGCCATGAGGGCGGTGAAGGCCGAATCGCCGCTGCCTCTCGTGGCGGACGAGTCGGTGCTCCACCCGCCCGACATCCCGTCTCTCGCCGGGCTCTTCGACGGCATCAACGTGAAGCTCGCCAAGTGCGGCGGGATCACCCGCGCCTACGAGATGGCGGCCATCGGGCGGGCCCTCGGCTTCAAGCTGATGCTCGGCTGCATGATCGAGTCGTCGCTCGGCATCGCGGCCGGAGTCGCCGTGGCGCCGCTCTACGACTGGCTCGACCTGGACGGAAACCTCCTCATCTCGAACGACCCCTTCAAGGGACTGACGATCGTGGACGGGAGGTGGCAGGAGCCGGTGGGGCCCGGGCTCGGCGTCGTCAGGGCCTGACGGACGCGCGCCCCCCTGCGAGCGCGAGGAGGGCGCAGAGGGCGTAGCAGGCGATCGCGGCGAGGAAGAGCGAGCGGATCCCGAAATGGAGGGCCGCGACCGCCGCGAGCGCGCCTCCGGCCACGGAGGCGATGCCGTCCGCCGCGTAGACCGCGGCCGCCGCCCGCTGCTTCAGGCCGGCCCATCGCTCGATCACCGCCGGGAAGCAGGCCCCGGCGGCGATCGTCGGCGGTGCGAAGAGGCCGGCCACCGCGAGGAGGAGGGCGGCATCTCCCTTTCCGGCGGACGCCCCGGAGATCCGCTCCCACAGACCCGTCGATCCGGCCAGAGCGGCGGCCGTCGCCGCCGCGAACAGGGCGAGCCGCGGCGTGGCCCCGAGGCCGGACAGGCGCACCGCCAGGAGGGCTCCGAGGCTTCCGAAGACGAACATCCCGCCGACGCCGAGCGCCACGGCGAGGGTCGGATTGCCGAGGAGGAACTGGGCGCGGTGGATCAGCCCGGCCTGCATGAAGATGAAGCCGACGCCGAGGGCGACGCCCGCCCCCCAGCCGGGAAGGGGAAGACGGCCGGCCGCCTCCTGCCCGCGGAGCGTGTCGGCCGCCGCGAGGAGGACCACGAAGGCGAGGCAGGCTCCGCCGAGCCGGACCCACTCGGACCCGGCGGTCCGGTCGAGGTTGAAGAAGAAGGGCGAATCGTCCGTGGCGGGGGTCAGGTCCGGACCGCTCTTCTCGACCCACGAGGCGAGCGGGGTCTGCCCGCTCGCGAGGCTCCGGTAGGGCTCCTCCGCCGGTCCTCCGGGAGCGAAGCGCACCCGGATTTCCTTCGCGGCGCCGGCGAGAAGCCCGGTGACGCGTCCGGGCGGGACGGGCTCGCGGCAGATGAGGACGAGGTCGGAGAAGGGATTCTCGGCCGAGTCGTCCATCGTCAGGATCACGAGCCGGTTCATCGCGTCGGGCGTCCCGAGACCGAGGCGCCGGAAGGTCTCGAGCGCCGTCGCGACGGTCTTGTCGGCCAGCTCGCCGGTGTTCTGGACGACGGCGACCTCCCCGCCCGGCGCGAGGTGCGCCAGGTACGTCTCCATCGCCTCGACGGTGAAGACCCAGTTCTGGCGGGCGACGTTGGTCCGCCCCTCTGACGGCTCGTTCTGCAGGAGCGACAGCTGGATCAGGTCGTACCGCTCGGAGGACTCCCGGAGGAAGCGCCGGACGTCCGCCCGAACCACCCGCACGTCGCTCCGGTCGTAGATGCGGCCGGAGAAGTCCCCGAGGCCGCGCGTGAAGCGGATCGTCGCGCTGTTGATTTCGACGGCCGTCACGTCCGTCGCGCCCCCCTGCAGGGCCAGCGCCACGTCGAAGCCGCCGCCCGATCCGAGGATCAGCACCTTCCGCGGCCGGCCGTTCCGGAAAGGGAGCGCCTTCAGGCTCGCGAGCCACTCCGGGTCCGGATGGTCGAAGCGGGGCGAGCGTCCGTCCCAGTGGACCACGCGGGCGGTGTACATCCGGTCGGTGAAGAGGTACCTCACCCACGGCTCGTCCGTCTCGACCAGGTCGGTGCGGACGAAGTCGTCGTACGCCGTGGCCGTGACGCGGCCGTGGTGCGGTCCCGTCTGGAAGACGAGGTGCGGCTCGACGGTCACGACGGTGTAGGGGTCGACGACGAGAACGCCGCCGGGAACGGCGAGATTCACGAGCAAGAGGGCCGCCGGAGCGGCCGCCACGAGGCCGGGCACGGCGCGGGTCGTGGGGGGCGAGAGCGGAAGCGCCGCGAGGCCGGCGAGGCCCGCCGCGACGAGCCCGGTGTTCACGTCGCCGATCCCGGGAAGCAGCACCAGCGCCGCGGCCACGCCGGCCGCTCCCCCGGCCAGCTCGAAAGCGTAGGTCAGCGAGGCGCGTGCGCCGATCCAGACGTAGGCTGTCGCCAGGCACGCTCCGGCGAAGAGGAAGGGGAGGGCGAAGACGCCGGCTTCGAAGGCGAGCTTCACCCGGACCACGAGCACCCAGGCGACGGCGGCCGAAAGGCCGGCGAGAAGGGCGAATCGCCGGATCTGGCCGGTCGTGACCGCCCGTCCCCGGCGCGCCCGCCGCCAGTGGACCGCGGCGGCACCGATCCCGATGGCGGCGATGGAGACGGACAGGACGAGGAACGTCGTCTG
The DNA here is from genome assembly GCA_035519355.1 of Thermoanaerobaculia bacterium. Taxonomy (GTDB): domain Bacteria; phylum Acidobacteriota; class Thermoanaerobaculia; order UBA5066; family UBA5066; genus DAOMFB01. Next base: position 18,908 of record DATIWM010000182.1, read on the forward strand.
CGTGTAGACGAGGACGGACGAGACCCGCGTCAGGGCGATCTGGTAGGCGGCGAGCGCGAAGGAAACGAGAGAGAGGCTCAGGCGGACCGCAAGGACCGGCCGGAGGCCGGGCGCCTCCGGCGGGCCGTCGGACGGCGCTTCGGCGGCGTCGGGGCTCGGCGCTCCGGTCACGTCACGGCAGCGGGTAGATGCCGGACGACTTGCGGCCGGGGCCCGCGACCGTCTCCACCTCCGTCCGGTTCTCCCGCGCCCGCCGGATCGCCTCGGTCAGCGCCTCGGATCCCTCGCAGGCGGAGCCGCCGACGGAGAACGGCGGGAGAAGCTCGCGGGAAGCCGAGAAGACGAGGCGCTCGATGACGTTCGCGATCGCCTTGTCGTCCGCCTCGCGCAGGAGAAGGAGGAACTCGTTCGAGTGCATCCTCACCACCGTCGTCTCGGCCCGGGACTGGCGCATCAGGAAGCGGCTGATCCGGTTCGCGATCGGGTCGGGGGACCCGTCGTCCGGGATGGCGCTCCCCGCCCTCGACCGGTCGACGTCGACGACGACGCAGCCCCGCGGCCCCCCCTCGCGCGTCGCCTGCTCCAGATAGCGACGGTTGTAGCAGCCGGTGATCGGATCCCGAAGCGCCTGCTCGTCGAGCGCCGTCTCCAGCTCCTTCCGGTCGGTCACGTCGGCGAGGATCCCGTGGTAATAGACGTCGCCCGATTCGGGGTCGACCCGCGCCCAGGCCGTGTCGAGAACGACGCGGATCTCCCCGTCGCGCCGGCGGATCTTCAGCTCGAAATCGACCACCGAACCGGAACAGTCGAGAGCCGCCTTCCACCGCTCGCGCTGCGCGGGCTCCACGAGCCAGTCCGCCGCCTTCGACGCCCGGAGCTCCTCGAGCGTCCGGGCTCCGAGGATCGCGAGGAGGGCGTGGTTCGCGTCGAGGATCTCGCCCGAAGGGGTCGACACGTAGAGCCCTTCCCGCAGGCGGTCGAGGAAAAGGCGGGCCGTGCCCGCATCGTCGAGACGCCGGAGGCCGTCGAGCATCGGTCTCATCCTAGCGCAGGCCCGCCTCCCGAAGAGGAAGCCCGAGCGGGAGGGACCTCTCCTCCGCGTTGGTACCATCGCGCCATCGGCACCGAAAAGGGCCCCGGCCCGGCCCCCGGCCGCTTCGCGTCGCTCGACTTCTTCCGCGGGCTGACCGTGGCCGGAATGATCTTCGTCAACAACCCCGGCGACTGGGGCCACCTCTACCCTCCCTTCGACCACGCGACATGGCACGGCTGGACCCCCACGGATCTGATCTTCCCGTTCTTTCTCTTCATCGTCGGGACGGCGGGGGTCTTCTCGCTGACGAAGCGGATGGAGCGGGGCGCCACCCGCGCCGCCCTCGCCCGCCACGCCGTCTCGCGCGGGATGACGATCGTCCTCGTCGGGTGGGCCCTGGCCTGGTTCCCCTTCACGCTCGAGCGCCTCGCCCGCCTGCGCCTCCCCGGCGTCCTGCCGCGGATCGGCGTCGTCTACGTTCTCGGAACCCTCCTGATCCTCGCGGTCTGGAGGCGTCGGATCCCGGGGCTCTGGGTGGCGACGGGCCTTCTCCTGGCGCTCCACACGTTCCTCCTGACGGGTCTCGGATTCGACCTGACGCCGGAGGGGAACATCCAGAAGGCGGTCGATCTCGCCCTCCTCCGGGGCCACCTCTGGAAGAAGGAGTGGGATCCCGAGGGGATCGTCTCGACGCTGACGTCGGTCGCCACGATGCTGACCGGGACGCTGGCCGGCTTCGTCCTGACGCGGAAGCGGGAGGGCGGGGCGGGACCCGACCTGCGACCGGCCGCCGGGCGGCTTCTTCTCTGGGGCGCGGCCGGGATCGCCGCCGGGCTCGTCTGGAACCTCCGGCTTCCGATCAACAAGAATCTCTGGACCGGCTCGTACGTTCTCTTCACGTCGGGCTGCGCGTGCGCGGGGCTGGCGCTCTCGGTCGTCGCCGTCGACGTCAAGTCCTGGTTCGGCCCGAACGGGTTCTTCTTCACGTTCGGGCGGAATCCTCTCGTCGCCTTCGTCGGCTCCGGCCTCCTCGCGAAGATCTTCGGCCTCGTGAAGTGGACCGCAGCGGACGGCAAGGCGACGACCCTCCACCGGCTTCTCTACGAGGGCTTCTCCGCCGTCTCTGACCCCACGCTGCGGTCGCACGCCTTCGCCCTCGCGACGGTCCTGTTCTGGTACGGCGTCCTTCTCGTCTTCGAGAAGAAGGGGTGGTACTGGAAGATCTGACCGGGCTCGCTTCGGTATGATCCCGGCAAAGAGCCGTTCCGGAGGTTCGATACGAGCGCACGCCTTTCGGTGTCCGTCGCGGTCCTCTCCGCCGCCCTCGTCGCCGCGGGCGGCGCGGCCGCGCGTCCCCTTCCGGCCGACGTCCCGCTCGCGGCGGCGGGCACCCTCGTCGTCGATCAGGAAGTGAACGTCACGACCCGCGTGTCGGGCGTCATCGACGACCTCAAGGTGGACCGGGGCGACGTGGTCCAGAAGAATCAGCCTCTGGCCACGATCGACCAGCGGGAGTTCAAGCTCGACCTTCGGGCGGCCGAGGAGACGCTGAACGTCAGCCGGAGCGACCACAAGCGTTACGAGGAGCTCTTCCGCCAGACCCTCTGCAGCCAGGCGGAGCTCGATCAGAAGCGCAGCCGGTACCAACTGGCGCAGGTGGAATTCGAGCGCGCCCAGCTGGTCATCGACCGGTCCGTCGTCCGGGCGCCGTTCGACGGCATCGTGTCGGACCGGTTCGCGAAGATCGGCGAGAAGGTCCTCCTCGAAGAGAACAAGCCCCTCTTCAAGGTCGTCGCCCTCGAGCCGCTCCTGGCCCGGGCTTACCTGCCGGGCGCGTCTCTTCAGAAGGTCAAGGTCGGGCAGGAGGTCACGGTCGTCTCGAAGGAGCTGCCGGAGGCGCGATCCACCGGACGGGTCTCGTTCGTCAGTCCGGTGCTCGATCCCGGAAGCGGCTCGGTCCAGGTCGTGGTCCGCGTCAAGCGGGATCCCGGAAAGCTCCTGCGCCCCGGAATGGCCGTGCAGCTCCTGTTCGCCGGCGCTGCGGCCTCGCCCTGAGGAGCGGCCCGATGCCCCCGCGGCGGCGTCCTCCCCTCCGTGCGACGGCGGACTCGGTCCTCCTCCACGACATGAAGAACATGGGGCAGCGCCTGCAGCTCCTCCTCTCGAACCTCGACGAGCACTACGGCGACCCCGAGTTCAAGCGGAGCGTCGCCGAGCTCCTCCGGAGCACCGTCGAACGGCTCGACGCCATGGCAACGCAGTGGGCCGGGCGGCGCGGCGGCGTCCTGATCAAGGTCCCGCTCGACGTGAACGAACTCCTCGGCGAGCTCCTCCGGACCTCCGGCGTGCAAAGCGGCGCGGTGAACGTCGGCGCGACGTTCGGCGAGCCGCCGAGAATCTGGGGCGACCCGGCCCTCCTCCGGGAGGGCCTGGCGAGCCTTCTCGAGAACGCGCTCGAAGCGGCCACCGCGCGGATCTCGATCCGGACGGGCGCCGAAGGGCGCGGACGGCGCCTGAGGGCCGTTCTCGAGATCCAGGACGACGGACCGGGAATGACCGAGGACTTCCTCCGGAACCGCCTCTTCCGCCCTTTCCAGACGACGAAGAGAGACGGCGTCGGCCTCGGCCTCTACTCCGCGCGCCAGATCGTGAGTCTTCACCGGGGGAACATCGAGATCCGGAGCGGGCCGGGAGAAGGGACCACGGTGCGGATCTCCCTTCCGGCGGCGACCGGGAGCCCGTGAGCGCGCAGCCGGGGCGTCTCGGGGTCGTCGACGACGATCCGCTCCTCCTCGACCAGCTGACCTGGGCCCTGAAGGGGCGCTTCGAGCTCTTCAAGGGCGCCGACGCGGCGCAGGGGCTGGCCCTCGCGGAGCACGACCCGGACGTCTTCCTCCTCGACCTCCGGCTCCCGCCCTCGAACGAAGCCGAGGAGGGGCTGAAGCTCGTGGCGGAGCTGCACCAGCGCCGCCCGGAGGCGTCCATCGTCGTCATGACGGGGGAGGCCGACCGCCGCCTCGCGCAGAGAGCCGTCGAGCTGGGCGCCTTCGACGTCTTCCGGAAGCCCTTCGACACGGCCGAGCTCGTGCTGGTCCTGACCCGGGCGCTGGAGCGGCGCCGGCTCGTCGGGGAGAACCGCGCGCTCCGGGAGGAGATGCTCAAGAAGCGCTCCTTCGGCGGCCTCGTCGGCGCGAGCGCGGGGATGCGGGCGCTCTTTTCCGCCATCGGGAAAGTCGCGCCGTCCGACGCGACGGTCCTCGTCTACGGGGAGAGCGGGACCGGGAAGGAGCTGGTGGCCGAGGCGATCCACCGCGGCAGCCGGAGGGCCCACGGTCCCTTCGTCGTCGTGAACAGCTCGGCGCTCCCGGAGAGTCTCGCCGAGTCGGAGCTCTTCGGCCACGAGCGCGGCGCCTTCACCGGAGCGGTGGCGGCGCGGTCCGGCCGCTTCGAGATGGCTCACCGCGGCACCCTCTTCCTGGACGAGGTCGCCACCCTCTCCCCGGCGGTCCAGGCCAAGCTCCTCCGGGTCCTCGAGCGGCGCGAGTTCGAGCGGGTCGGCGGGTCGAAGACGATCTCCGTCGACATCCGCCTGATCGCCGCGACGAACGAGGACCTGAAGGAGCGGGCGGCGAAAGGCGAGTTCCGCGAGGACCTCTATTACCGCCTCAGCACGGTCGTTCTCACGATTCCGCCCCTCCGCGAGCGGCGCGAAGATCTCCCGCTTCTCGTCGAGCACTTCGCCGGCGACGCCGCCCGGCGCCACGGCCGCCCCGCGAAGAGCTTTTCTCCGGAAGCGCTCGCGGTGCTGGGGACGCACCCTTTCCGGGGAAACGTCCGGGAGCTGGGCCATCTCGTCGAGATGCTGACCCTGATGGTGGAGGACGACGTGATCCTCCCCGCCCACCTTCCGGGCGCTGTCGGAGCGCCGGAGCCTCCCGGGACGGCGGGGGCCCTCCCGGACGGGCTTCCGCTGGCCGCGGCGGTGGCCCGGTACGAAGAGGATCTCCTCCGGCGGGCCATCGAGAAGGCCGGCGGCGTCAAGGCCCGGGCGGCTGCCGCTCTCGGCCTCGACGCGAACCAGATGAAGTACCTGTGCCGGAAGTACCGTCTTTGAGACGGTGTCTCGGTTGACAGAGTCATCCGGGGTTGAAAAAGTCATCCGCCCGGCTCTGTCTGGATCCGAGACACTCCGGCGCGAACGCCCGTTTTCATTGGGCTATTCCGTGATTCGAGATCGCGAACTGACTTGGCCTTCCGCTTGCAATACCGAGGTGCGGCCAACAGCCGGAAAGAAACGAGGAGGAAAGAAATGGCTAACGAAGTGAAGATCAAGCTGACCGACGAGCAGAAGGCGAGAATCAAGGAAGGGACGGGACAGGACCTGCCGGAGATCCGCGTCACGAACGTAGGCGCCAACCCGGCAGCGGCTCCGAAACAGGCATCGCCCAAGGCGATGTTCCGTCGGCCGACCGCCAAGGTCGCGCTCCGGAGGCCCACGGCCAAGGTCGCGCTCCGGAAGCCCACGGCCAAGGTCGCGCTCCGGAAGCCCACGGCCAAGGTCGCGCTCCGGAAGCCCACGGCCAAGATCGCGCTCCGGAAGCCCACGGCCAAGGTCGCGTTCCGGAAGCCGACCGCCAAGGTCGCGTTCCGGAAGCCCACGGCGTAAGTCGTCCCGGGACGCGTCCGGCGGGACTGGGCGCGTCTCCACCTGATTCACCCCAGGCTGAGGCGCCCCCACGAGTGGGGCGCCTCTTTCTTGGAATCACCAGAAGATCGAGCGGAGCCAGCGGTAAAGGACGCGCCCGGCCTCGGCAGCGAGGGAGATGCGTGGCCCGCGGATCTTCGCCAGACCAGACATCCCCGGTCTCAGAGCCCCGTCCGGATTCTCGAAGAGGGCCCGCGCCACGATCTGGCCGGGCATCTCCGGCGGGAGAAGGCTCTCGGGAGCTTCCGTTTCGGATGCCGGGCGCGACGTCGAGGCGATGGAAACGATTCTCCCGCTCACGACGCCGAAGGGACCCGCAGCGAGATGGAGCGAGACGGCCTGGCCGACCGCGAGATCGCGGAGAAGGCGCTCCGAGACCGGAAGGATCGCCGAGAGCCGGCTCGTTACCCCCACGGTCACGAGCGGCGTCCCGGCCGGAACCCACCGTCCCTTCAGATCGTCCGCACGCGCCGTGAGAAGCCGACCCTCGAATGGACACTTCACCTCGAGGGACCCTTTCCGGGCCTCGTCGCTCGAAAGGGCGGATTCAGCGGCCCACTCGTGCCTCTCTGCTAGGAAGGCGTCGCCGGCGGCGCCCTCGCTGCGGCTCTGACCGGCGTTGCCAGCGGCGCCCGCGCGCCGCGCCTCGCTGGCCTTGAGCCCCGTTTCGACGGCGAGGCTCTCGAGTCGGAGGATCGGCTGCCCGGGGCGGAGGAGTTCGCCCTCGTGCGCGAGAACCTCGCGGACGACACCATTCTCGGGGGCCTGGAGACGGGCGGCCCGCTCGGGCTCGAGAACGGTGTCCATCTGGATGGTCCGCGGGTACCAGGGCACGAGAAGGAGAAACACGATGATCCCGCCGACGGCGACGAGAGGCGCGCGGGCTCGCGGCGACATGAGGAACTCCTTCTTGTCGAGGTAGAAGAGACGTGAAATGCGGGCGACGAGCCGGACGCGGTTCCGGAAGAGGAGGTAGAACGTCAGCAGAAGGAGGACGACGGCGAAGTCCGGCGCGAAGCGCGAGTAGAAGGAGTCGAGGAGCTTCGTGATGACGAGCATGATGGTACCGAGGTAGACCAGCGCGAGCGGCCCGTAGATCCAGAAGATCCGCCTCTTGCGAAGCGAGAACTCCGGCACGTCGACGTTCAGCCTCAGGATGTGCTTCTGGAAGAGCGATCCGAGGTACTTGAACGAATCCTCCCGGAGTTCCGGGATCTCGATGATGCTGCAAAGGGCGTAGTAGCCGTCGATCTTGATGAGAGGGTTGATGTTGAAGAAGACGGTCGAGACCCCCGTGAAAAGCATCGTCTTGTAGGCCAGCTCGTGGGCGAACGTGTCGGGGTATGTGACGACCCAGAGGGCCGTGGCGATCGTGCAGAGGATCCCTTCGATGTACATTCCCGCAACAGTGACCCAAAGCCGCTGCCACTTGCTCGTGAAGAGGATTGAATCGGTCGTGTCGCAGTAGAAGGCGGGCATGAAGTAGAGGAGGGCGAGCCCCATGTCGTGGACCTCACCTCCGTACATCTTGGTCGCGTAGCCGTGCGCGAATTCGTGGATGAACCCGATCGATGTCAGGATGACCCAGAACTGGATGAAGTCCCAGAACGGTTTCTTCAGAAAGGAATAGAGCTCCAGGGTTTCGGCCCAGATCGTCTCGAATCGTCCGGCGAAGACGCCGATCGTGAAGAGAAAACAGGCGCAGGCGATCACGACCGTCGTCGGGCGCCAGAGCCAGCGGACGTAGGGGAGGGTCCGCGTCAGGGCGCGGTCGGGGTCGAACGCCTTGAAGAGCATCATGAGGGGGTTGAAACCCTCGGCTTTTTCCTGCGCCGTCCGGTGCCGGAGCGACGCGAACTTCGAGAGGAGCTGGAGGTTCTGTTCGGCGGCCGACTGTTCGAGGGCGCCGATGCCGCGGAGCATCTCCTCGAAGTCGAGGATGAGAGAGAGTTCCACCTCGGTCCCGCCGAGCCGCCGCCGGTACTCCTCGAGAATCCCGGTCGGCGTCCGCGTCCCGTCGAAGAGCTCGATGAGGCCCCACGCGGATTCGTCGAAGAGGTAGTACTTGGTCGTCTCCGGGACCTTGAGGACGTAGGTCACTTCACCCATTTCGACCTGCCGCCGGACGACGACGGTCTTCTTCAGGGCGGGCTTCTCGAGTCGTGTTCCGTGGCGCGCAGCGAGCGCTTCGGTACCTTTCCCGGCGCGGGCGGCCGAGACGAGGCCGCCGGTCGAGACGGCGGCGCCGCTCACGGGAGGAGGGGCCAGAGCTTTGCGGCGACCCAGCGGGCCGGACGGCGGAGGAGCGCCACGAGAAGCGGCCGACGGCCGGTCGAGACCTTCGCCTTTCCGAGCATGCCGGGCTTGAGGAGGCTCTCGGGGTTCTCGACGCGCGTCTCGGCGATGACGAACCGCTCACCCGCCTCCGCGTGGACCACCGCCCCGACGCGCGAGACGCTCCCCCGGAATGTCCGGGTCGGGTACGAGTTCATCTTCACGGAAACCGGCTGCCCGGCGGCGAGGCGCGCGGCGTCGTCCTCGGGGATGGCCACTTCGACGAGGAGGGCCGAGGTCTCGGCCAGCACGGCCAGCTCGGCGCCGGCGGCGAGGAGCTGGCCGACGCGCTCGTCGAGCCGCGGGGTCAGGACGATCCCGGCCTCCGGCGCGCGGAGCTGCGTGCCGGCGAGGCGCTCTTCGGCCCACGCCGCCCGGGCTCGCATTTCGTCGCGCCGCGCGGCCGCCTGGCCCGATGCTCCGGCGTTTCCCTCGGCGCGGTGGCGCGCCACGTCGGCTTCGGCGATCTGCTCGGCGGCGCGGGCCTCCGCGGCGGCGGCCCGGTACACGTCGTCCCTCAGGGTCGCCACGACGTCGCCCGCCCTCACGAGATCGCCTTCGCGGTGCTCGACGGTGGCGACAATCCCCTCGACGGTGGCGGTGACGGGAATCTTCCGGCCGGGGACGGCGCGGGCCGTTCCGTCCACCCGGATGTTCCAGGGGACGAGGACGAGGAAGAGCAGGACCGCCGCGGCGCCAAGGGCCCACCGTCGCCGCCGGTCCAGGGCTACTCCGGAGAGCTTCCGCGTCCGTTCGGCGAGCGGCCGGAGGAAGCCGGGAAGCGGAACCTTCTGATAGAGCTGGGCGTTCCGGACGGCCACGGTGGCCTGGTTCACGAGGATCTGAAGGAGATCGCGCGTCCCCTCGTCGAAGGTCAGCGGCTCGTCGCATTCGAACCCGAGGACGCCGAGCTTTCCTTCCTCGTCCTCGAGGAGCACCCCGTAAAAGGCGTTCCGGCCGCTCGCTTCGAAGAAGGCGTTGAACTTCTCCTCGGTCTCGGGGCGGTCGGTCTCGATCGTGCCGTCTTCCTGCCGGGTCACCGCGACGTTCTGTCCACCCCAGAAGACCCACTCGAGAAGTTCCTCCGTCCGCTTGACGGCCGGGTCCTTCCGGTCCACCTCCACGGTCCCGGAGACGGCTCCGATCCGGAGCTGGCCGCGGGAGAGGATCGCGATGGCTGCCCGGTCGTACGTCACGAGCGCGGCGCTGGCATTCACGATCGCCCGCATCACCTTGTCGAGGTCGAGGGTGGAGGTGATCTCGCGGCTGACGGCGAGGAGGGCGTCGAGCTCGGCGACTTTCTTCTCGGCCTCGAACTGTCTCGCGTTCCGGAGGGCGGCGACGGCCTGCTTGGCGAGGTCGGCGAGCAGCTCCTCGTCGGCCTCCGTGAACACCGGGTGGCGGCCTCTCTTGTTGACCGCGACGATGGCGCCGACCGGCGTTTCGTCCTCGACGAGCGGCGCCGCGAGGAGCGAACGGACCGGAAAGTCCGGGTCCGCAGTCCGGACCGCGTCGTCCTCGGGAAGCTCGTTCCGGCGGATCGTCGTCCGCCCGGCCAGCACGTCACCGACCACGGCCCCGCCGACGGCCCCGGGCGCCCCCTCGATGTCGTAGTTCTCGTTGATCGCCGTGGCGGCGAGCGCGACCTCGCCCGCCGCCGCGTCGAGCGTCCAGAAAGAGGCCACTTCGGCGCTCGTGAAGTCGGCGGCCTTGCGGGCGATGATGACTGACAACTCGGCGAGGTCGATCGTCGAGCCGAAGGCCTTCGTCAGGTCGTAGAGGCTCGTCAGCCGCTCGATGGCCTGGAGGTGCCCCGCCGTCTTCCGGTCGGCCCGGAGCCCCGTGTCGAGGGCGGCCGCCGCCTCGGGAAGGAAGGACTCCAGCCCGATGAGGGCGATGTCCGAGGGGGGCTGGCGGAAGGCGAGGGCGAGAAGGCCGAGAACGTTCTTTCCTTCGAGGAGCGGGGCGCCGAGATAGGCCGCGGCGTCGCGCGGAAGCCCTTCCAGGAGCGGGTCGGCCGCCGCCGCCTCGCCGCCGCGGAGAAGGCGCGGCACGCGGTCGCGTAGGAGATCCCGCGCGAGGCCCGTGTCGCGTCCGACCGTCCGCCGGAGCCGGCGCGTCGTCTCCTCTCCCCAGGCGCCCACGCAGAGAACGTCGGGCTGCACCGGGTCGGCGAGGTAGAGAAGCGCCGCCTCCGCCCTCGAGGCCCGGGCGGCGAAGCGCGCAGCCCAGGCGGCCCGCTGGCCGAGCGTCTCGCACCGCGCCAGCTCGATGAGGGCGATGGTCTCGACGGGTTTCGCTTCCTCGGCCATCGGGCGCGGACCTCCGGATCCCGCGGGCGGCTAGAAGCTCGAAACGGCCTTGCCGGGGTCGTCGAAGGTTTCGAAGACCGAATCGAGGCGGGTCAGCTCGAGGAGTCTCTTCAACTGCGGCCCCACCTTGAGGAGCTTCGTCTGGCCTCCCTCGTTCTGGGACGTCGTCATCGCCCTCACGAGCGCGCCGAGGCCGGTCGAGTCGACGACGCGGAGGGCCGTGCAGTCGATGAGGAGGTCCACCTTCCCCTGCTCGAGGAGGCGGAGGATCTCCTTCTTGAACGCAGCCTCGGAGTCCCCGATGACGAGGTCTCCGGAGACCGAGACGATCGTGACCCGACCGTCTTCGCGAATTGAAAGTTCCATGCCTGTTGTCGGCGGTAAGGATGTCAGAAGGCCCGCACGAAAGCTAGAGGCCGAGAATCCGCCGAGGAACCTCCGAGGCGCTCCGGAAAGCGGCCTCGGGAGGGATCCCGCACGACGCCAGCCGGCCCGCGCATTCGTCGAGCGTCGCCGCGCTTCCGGCGAGGTTCCCCGCGGCGTTCCGGACGGCCCCCTCCCGGAGGGTCAGCGTCTCGCCCCAGACGGGGTAGCGGCCGTCGGGGAGGCCGGCCGCCGGCACGGCGTCGCTGATCAGGGCCACGCGCTCCGGCCCCTTCGCCTTCCAGACGAGCCGGAGCATGTCGGCGGAGAGGTGGTGGAGGTCGGCGATGACGTCCAGCGTGACGGCCTCGCTGGCCAGGCCCCATCCGATCGGGCCGATGTCGCGGTGGTGGAGCGGCTTCATGGCGTTCCCGAAGTGGGTCAGGTGCCGCGCCCCGGCCTCCGCGGCCCGGTCGAGGGTCCTCCCGTCGGCCTCGGTGTGGCCGAGGGCGACGACGAAGCCGCGCCGGACGAACTCGCGGACGAGGTCGAGCCCTCCGGGGATCTCCGGGGCCAGCGTCACGACGCCCCGGCCGGGAAAGCCCGCGGCGGCCTCGAAGAAGGCGGCGACGCGCCGTGGGTCGCTCCCGTCGAGCAGGGCGTCGCGGTGGAGCGCGCCGGCGCGGGCGGGATTCACGAACGGTCCCTCGAAGTGGATCCCGAGCGGCAGAGCGCCCCGTCCGTCTCCCTCCTTCCGCGTCGCCATCCACCCCGCGAGCCGCACGACGGTGGCGCGCAGCTCGGCGAGCGGGACAGGGACGAGCGTCGGGACGAAGCCGCCGATGCCGCGCGAGGCAAGCCCGAGGGCCAGAACGTCGAGCGTTTCCGCCGTCGCCGTCAGAACGTCGATTCCGAACGCTCCGTGAATGTGAATGTCGACGAGACCCGAAAACCCGCTCACGTCTCGTCCGTCCCGGGCGGTTGGCTCAACGCGACCGCCACGTTGTTTTTCTTCTTGGAAAGATGATCAGCGGCGGCCTCGGCAGAAAGTCCCCATTTCGCCGAGATGAGCGCGGTGGGCAGCCGCCACTCACACCTTTTGAGAAGATCTTCGGCTCTCTCTCCCTTGATGCCAGCGAGTTCTTCGAGGATTCTCACGGCGCGGCGCTTCAGCTTCTCGTTCGTCGGCTTCATGGCGACCATCTCGTCGCGGTAGACGAGGCCCCTCTTCGCCATGACGGCCGTCGAGAGCATGTTCAGGACGAGCTTCTGCGCCGTCCCGGCCCGTAGCCGCGAGGAGTCGTGGAGCACCTCCTCTCCGACGTCGACGAGGATGGGGATCTCGGCCTCGGAAAGGAGCGGAGCGGCCGGACGGCAGACCACGGCCACCGTGAGAGCCCCCTTTTCCCGCGCAGACCGGACCGCCCCGCGGACGTAAGGCGTGGCGCCGCTCGCGGCGATCCCGACGACGGCATCCCGAGGGGTCAGTCCGGCCGTCTCGAGGTCCCGCGCGCCGGCGCCCTCGTCGTCCTCGGCCCCCTCCGCCGACTCGAGCAGCGCCCGGCGGCCCCCCGCCATCAGGGCGACCACGAGGGAGGGGTCGGTCCCGAAGGTGGGCGGGATCTCGGCCGCGTCGAGCGCGCCGAGCCGGCCGCTCGTCCCGGCGCCCGTGTAGAACCACCGCCCGCCGCCATCCAGCCGGGCGGCGATCGCATCCACGGCCCGCGCGATGTCGGGGAGCGCCGCGGCGACGCGCTCCGGCACGTCGCGGTCGGCGTCGGAGAGGCGCCGGAGAAAGGCCAGCGTCCCGCTCACTTCGGCAAGCCCGCGCGGGCGAGGGCGAGGCGGACGGCCCCGATCTCGGGGGGATAGACCGGCGGGTGAAGCCGCGCGCCCGGCGCCACGGCGCGGATCCTCTCGCGGAGAGGCCCGAGAATCAGGTCGCCGGCCGAAAAGACGCCGCCCACGGCGGCCACGTCGAAGGACTCCCGCTCGAGGTGGAGCTTCCGGATGACCGTCACGGCCGCGAGCGAGAGTTCCTCGCCCGCCTCGGCGAGGATCGCGCGCGCCACGGCGTCGCCCTCTCTGGCCGCGGCCACGACGAGCGGGAAGTAGGCCGCCACGTCGGGGTCGCCCCCGTCGGTCCGGTAGATCCGGTGGAGCAGCTCGTCGGAAGAGGGCATTCCTTCGGAAGCGAAGAGAAGGTCGCGGATCCGGGTGGCCGGGCCGCGCCCGTCGAGGCTCCGGACGACCGCCGCGAGGCCGCGCCGGGCGATGGCGTATCCCGATCCTTCGTCGCCGATGACCGGCCCCCAGCCGCCGGCCCTCTCCTCGGTCCCGTCCGTCCCGCGGCCGAAGGCGATCGCTCCCGTTCCGGCGATCAGGACGATTCCCGGCCCGTCGACGGGACCTGCCACGGCCCCGGCCAGGGCGATCCGGGCGTCGTTCGTGACGAGCACCTTTCCCTTGCCGTAGGTCTCGTCCAATGCGGCCACGACCCGGTGTGCGATTCCCGCCGTGTCGATGCCGGCGAGCCCGCAGGCGATCCCCGCGACCTCGGCCGGATCGATTCCGGCGGCCCGCGACGAGTCGGCGACGGCCTCGGAGACGGCGGCCACGACGCGCGGAAGGGGCCGCGTGGCGGCGTTCGCGGGGCCCGCCGACCCGCGCCCTTTCGGGACGAGGTCTTCTCCGGCCACGACGGCGCGGGTGTGGCTCCCGCCGCCGTCGACGCCGATGAAGAGGGGTGGCATCGCCCGTAGCTTAGCGAATCGAGTCCGGGCGGACGGGCGGTCGGACGAGGGAACGATTAACCTTCGCAGCGATGCCGCGCCGCCTGCGTCTCCCTCTGCTCCTCGTCGCGGCGTTCGCGGTCAAGCTGGCCGTCCTCCTCGCGATCGGCGGCCACCCGCTCCTCCAGCCGGACGCCGGGCTCGACACGGGCGCGTACGCCCGCCTCGCGTGGCGCGTGGCGTCGGGGGACCTTCTCCTCGGGAGCGAGCCGTACTTCGTCTCGCCTCTCTACGTCTACTTCCTGGCGGCGATCCTGAAGCCGGCGGCGACCTCTCTCTTCCCGGCGCGGCTCGTCCAGATCTTCCTCGGCACCGCCGCGGCCGGATTGGTCTTCGCGGCGGCGCGTCGGCTCTTCGGGGAAAGGGCCGCGATCGCGGCGGGGGCCCTCTACGTCCTGACGGGTGTCGTCACGTTCCACGAGGTCCTGATCCTCCAGGCGTCTCTCGATCCCTTCCTGACCTCGCTGTTCCTTTTTCTGCTGGCGGTGGGCCTCACGTCAGGAGGTTTTTCTTCGAAAGGTGAAAGAAAGGAGGTGCGCTCCGGAGGCTCTCGTCCGTGGGCGATC
>DATIWM010000183.1:0-8793 GCA_035519355.1 Thermoanaerobaculia bacterium
TGACGGCGGGCCGGATCGCGCGAGTAGATGACGAGCCAGGAAACCCGTGCGACGAGCGACACGACGTCGTGCCAGAGCGTGTCGTTCCAGAGCTTGGAAAGGACGGCCTCGCGGCGGTCGAGCGGCCGGGTCGCGAAGGGGCCTCCGGCGACGACGCGGGAGGTGGCGTCGATCTGGTCCAGAATGACCCCGAACGCGTCCGTCAGGACGCCGGGCACGCTCCCGAGGTATGCGAACACCTCGGAAGCGATGACCGCGGGGTCGTCGAGGACGGGCGCGCCCGCGGGTGACAGACAGGAGAGCTGAAGCTCGATGAAGGCGCCGAGGATCTCTTGTTTCGAGCTCATGGACTCACTCGCCCATCTTGGTGTTCACGGAAGGATCGTTTCCTGCCACTCGTTGATGAATCGCCGGGCCGGGTCGAACCGGTCGCGGATCCGGCGCCACTCTTCGTACCGCTTGTAGTTGGCCAGAATGCGGGCCTTCTCCACGCCCGGCATCAGCTGGCCCCAGTGGAAGCGGACGTTTTCCGTCCCCAGCTCCTCCCGGAGGGCCGCGTCGTAGGCCTGGATCAGTTCCCGGGCCCACTTGGTCCTGCCGGCGAAGATCAGCTCGAACGCGCAGACGTCTTCGGGGATTCCGAGCATCGCCCGTGAGCCGCGGACGAACCGGAGCGAGATCGGCCCGGTCTGGTAGATCCCCCGGGGCGCCATCTCCCGCGCCACGCGCCGGATGATCTCGATCGCCCGGATGTAGAGGTCGTCCCGGAGCGGGACGAAGATCGTCCCGGAGAGGCTGGGGATGGCGTTCTGGCCGTCCCCGATGTTGAAGACCCGGTAGCTCCGGTGGAGGTAGCCGGGATTCTTCAGGCCGTTCATCGCGCTGCTCACGAGGCCCGGCGTCAGCTCCGGAATGTTTTCCATGAGACTTTGCGAGACCCAGCCGATTCCTTCGTAGAAGTTCTCGCTGAACCAGACCACGCCGATCTCCCGCCGGTACGGCCGCTCCGTCGCATGGAGGCGGAAGAGATTCCGCTCGGGCCGCTCCCGGAGAACGGGGGGTTCCTCGATCAGGAGGGGCGTCGGCTGACGGGAGGTCACGATGATCCTCTCGCCGAGGGGATTCATCAGGAGCTCGAGGTGGTAGGCCGGAAGAGGGTGAGAGGAGAACCCGAGGCCGGACCCGGGCGACGCCCAGGCCGGCACCGTCACGCCTTCGAACAGGGTGTAGATGCCGCCGCCCCCGAGGGTCGCGAGGACGGTGTCGATCGGCTCCGAGGTCCGGACTTCCGTCAGGTAGAAGCAGTCGCGCGCCTCGACGACGAGCGAGCGGACGACCCCCATCGTCCCGATGTGGATCAGAACCGCCTCGAAGACGTCGTCCTCCTTGATGAGGCGGGCGTTCGGGTGCGAACGGGCGAATGCCTCAAGGTCGGTGGGGCCGTCCCTCGGCTCGATGCGCAGCGCTTCCCCCGTGCCGGTAACGAGGTCCAGGCTCCGGACCATCTCGGCGAGGGGGCCATGCGAGAGGATCGAGCCGTGCGTGCCGGTGGGAAGGACTCCTCCCAGCGTCTGGCCGTCGTAGCCGCCGAGCGCGCCGAAGGCCTTTCCGTATCTCTCCCAGAGGGTGTCGTTGATCTCGCGGATGACCGTTCCCGAGCCGATCCGGAAGAGGTTGTTTCGAAACGCCTCGGGAAGGTCGGTCCGGAGCGTCCCGTCCTCGGAGGCCCGTTCGAGGCAGCGCATACCCTCCGGATGGATGTAGGCGCCGGCGCTCGCCGCCCCCTTCGACCAGGAGTGCCGCGATCCTCCGGCCTTGACCTTCAGCGGTTCGGGCTGCCGGTTCAGAAAGGTCAGGAGCCGCCCGACCTCGGCCTCGTCGAGGCCCGGCCGGAAAGCCCATCGAGGGGTCCAGTCGTCGCCGGCGACGTTCTCGAGGCCCTGGGCGACGACCCAGGGAAGGCCAGCGTCATCGGCCGGCGGCTCGTCGACGAGAAAGGGGTCCCTCCCGAGCCGGAAGCCCTTCGTCGATGCGGGCGCCGGGACGAGCTTGTCGCTCGCGTCCCGACCGAGGGGGACGAGACGGAATCTCCCGCCCTCCCGGAGCAGCGATCCGATTCGCCCCTCGCCGTCCACAAGCCACGCTTCCGGCTCTTCCGCCGAGCCGCCGAACGGAAGCCCCGCGACGACCACCTGGCTTAGAGAAAAGCCCGAACCCTCCGGCAAGGGGTAGTCGTAGACGATGAAGCCCGTGAGAAACGGCCTCACGAGAAAAGCGGACGGGGAATGGCCCTTCTCGCCCCGCTTCGTCCCGATCGCGCGGAGCGCGGACGTCAGGGTCGGATACGGCGGAGCGAGGAGGCCCGATGGGGCGAGGGTCCGCCTTTTCGAGAGGAAAGGTTTCCAGGTCAGTGTCGCGGGAGGGGGTGTGACTCCCCGGAACGAGAGGGCGCGGCAGACTCCGGGATCCGCCGGAGCCGGGCCGCCCAGGGCCACCGCGCTGAGAACGAGGAAGCCGGCGGCGAGTCCGGGCCTCCACGGGCGGGATTTCACGGGCTCAAACCGGTGGGGCGACATCCAGGAACCCCTTGTTGATCGAACCGACCTTCCGGCCGTTCGGGCCGGTGCGGCGGAAGACGCCGACCCCTTCGCGCGAGCCGCCGTCGTTCGTGTTCCCTTCGATCGTCGTCAGGACGCCGGAGGCGACCGACTCGACGAGGCCGACGTGGCCGAAGCCGCCGCCGGTCGCAAGGACGAAGATCTGCCCGGGGCCGACGAGCGAGGGCGTCGCCTTCGCCTCGGAGGCGCTGATCTGCCGGGCTCCGGCCGCACCCGCGCCGCGCCAGAGGGCGAGGGCCCCGCCGGTCCTCGGAAGGGGATTGGCCGTTCCGCTGGCTGCCGCGCCCTTCCCGAAGCACCAGTAGACGAACGCCGCGCACCAGGCGTAATTGCCGGCGGCGGGGTCGAGGCCGACGGCGCGGAGGTACTCGTCGACGCGCTCTCCGCGATTCGATCCGGGGGGATCCTCCATGATTCCGACTTCGCCGCCGGCTGCCGCGAGCGTCGCCGCGAGGAGCGGCGAAAGGGGTCGCGGCGGCGGCAGCGGGGCGTCGGGAAAGAGTGCGGCCCAGGTGACGGGGCCGACGACCCCGTCCACCTTCAACGGCGTCCCGTTCGGGTCGGGAAAGCGGGCCTGGAAGAGCTTCACGGCGGCGGCGGTCCGGGCGTCGAAGGCGCCGCTCACGGGGATCGGCCCGCAGCCGCTCTCGTTCAGTCGCTGCTGGATCTCCCGGACGAGCGGGACGTTCGTCTCGCCGGCCTTTACGGTCCGGCCGGGGAAGGGGCGGGCGCTCACTTGACCACCCGGGAGAGGCCGTCGATCAGGGACGAGAAGCCGGTCTGGACCTCGGGGATCCGCGTGGCGACGACGGAGAGGACCGGAAGGAGCCCGAAGACGACGATCCGGAGGACGAACGAGAGATCCCAGTTGATCTTCCCGGCCTGCGTCCGCGCGACGCGGCTCAGGATCTCGTCGCGGTCCATCTGGAAGAACGAGCCGATCGTCAGGAACGCCAGGAGGACGATGAAGCAGATGAGGAAACCGACGAGGAAACGGGCCGGCTGGAACGGGTAGGCCGTGATGGCGACGAAGAGGAGGAGCCCCGAGACCACGAAGGTCGAGAGGAGGTTCCGGAGGTGGAGGAAGATGTAAGCGACATAGATGACGAGGTGGCTCGCGAGGAACTCCTCGGCCTCGCGAAGCCACGCGGCGGCCGCCTCGTCGAGGGCCCGCTTCTCGGTCGAGCTTTCGGCTGGCGTCGCGGCCCTCTCCTTGCCCGGGAGGGGCGCGTCCCACGGGAGCGGCTTCGTCTGCCAGTAGGGGTCGAGGATCGGCTGGAGCATCCGCGCGAGGTAGCCGACCCAGCCGGCGGTCTGAGCGCGCGCCTTCCAGGTCGAGAGGAGCCGGTTGCTGAACCGCCGCATCCGCCCCGAGAAATAGATCCGGAGGGTGTGGAGGTTTCCGAGCGCCTGGATCACCCGCGTGGCCTCGCTCTCCCGGAGTCCGAAGTCCCGCGCCAGCCCCGGCCGGGCCGCGGGAAACCCGGATTCGAGAAGGCGCCAGAGGTGGAGCAGGCGGCCGAAGTCGGGAAGCGAGATGAACCGGCCGAAGGCCCTGGGGCCGACGGCCTCGGCGAGCCGGCGCGGGACCCGGTCGAAGGCGTCGACCA
Organism: Thermoanaerobaculia bacterium; assembly: GCA_035519355.1. Taxonomy (GTDB): domain Bacteria; phylum Acidobacteriota; class Thermoanaerobaculia; order UBA5066; family UBA5066; genus DAOMFB01. Next base: position 4,229 of record DATIWM010000183.1, read on the forward strand.
TCGGGTGCGCGGCGAGGAACCGGAGGAACGTCTGGAGCCGCCGCCAGAGGACGACGTAGCGCGCGGCCGTGAAGAGCGTGCCGAGGCAGGCGAAGAGGAAAGTGAGGCGGAAGAGGCTCTGGTACGGCTCGGTTTCGGAGGCGTAGCTCAGTCGCGTCAGGAGCCAGACGAGGAGCAGACCGAAGACGAGAGTGACGAGGGCCGACAGGACCGGGCTGACCCAGATCTGCCGGAGCGTCCGGAGAATGTGCCGCTCCAGGGCTTCGGCGCCTCCGAGGTCCGAGGTCTTCCGGCCGACGAGGGCGGGCCCGAAGCCCCCCCACTCGTCGAACGTCAGCCGGCGAAGGTGACAGAAGGCGAGCAGGGCGCAGGCGGCGAGGAGCAGGACGACCGGCACGAGGATCGAGAGCCCGCTCGCGGGATTCGTCAGCCGCTCGAAGAGGAGGAGCCCGGACAGAAGGTCGCGCGGCCAGGCGTACCAGACGGTCACCCCGAGCGCGAAAGCGATCAGGAGAATGAGCGCCGCCCCCGAGATCGACTCGAAGGTCGACCGGATCCGTCCCACGAGGAAGGGGTTCCCTCCCCGCCCGAAGACGGCGGAGAGCTCGGTGCGCCGGAACGGATGGTGGCCGAAGCGCTCGGCGACGCGCGTCAGGAGCCGTCCCTCGCGTCCGACCGCGAGAAGGAAGACGCGGAAGGTCGTGACGGTGAGGGCGGCCAGGGAGAGGAGGACGCCGGAAAGGTAGAAGAGGGTGCCTCCCGCCAGCGAGACGAGCGGAGAGGAGCCGTCCCGAAGCGCGAGACGGAAAGGAATCAGGAACGTGCTCGTGGCGAGGATCTGGACGAGGAGGAGGGGGACGAAGAGCAGGAGGAGGTAGAGGTCCTTCCGGAAGCGTGATCGCCTCTCGTCGTCGAGCCGGAGCTGCGCCAGCACGGGGTTGTCGGGGAGGCGCATCTCCTTCCGGAGGAGGTCGGGCCGGAGCGGCGCGGAGTCGAGTGGCATCGGGTCTTCCCGGTAGTTCGCCACGGCGAAAGCGACGGACAGCCCGAGCGAAAGGAGGGAGAGGCACCCGAGGAAGAAGTGCGAGAGGCGGGAGGTGGAAAGACGCGGGTCGTGACGGTCGAGGACCTTTCCGAACGGTTCCGCCGCCGGCCCGCGCGAGCGGACGTAGAGGGTGGCCTCCTCGTCGGTGTAGTCCGAAAGGGCGGCGAGCGGCCAGACCGAGGCGTTCCCGACGACCGAGAGCCAGAGCGGCGGACGGTTCCGGACGACGTCTCCCTCTCGCGGGCTGACGAGCTGCGGAAAGGGGGGACCGTACTCCACGAGCGCGTCGTCCCGTCCGACGAGGACGAGGGCGGCGTTGAAGACGCCTTCGGCCGCTCCGCTCGGGAACTGGAAGAACTCGGTCGGCGTGGCGTCGGGCGTCCAGGTCTGGTTCCGGTTGTAGAGGGGATAGGTCGAGGCGACGAGCATTCCCCGCAGGAAGGGGATGTACTTCGGATGGGAAAGGAGGAGGTCGCTGTCCACGGTGAAGAGCGTCACGCCCGGGCAGTTCAGGGAGATCTGACGCGCGAGGAAGAGCTTGTCCCGCACGTCGCTCGCCACGATCCCGAGGTACTGGATCCGGAGCCGGGAGAGCGTGGCGAAGATGGCGGCGAGCGAGAGCTCGTCCGAGGCGTTCGTGAGATCCGACACGGAGGGGATGGCGTCGCGGCGCCGCCCCGCGTCCTCGAGCGAGAGGTCGAGCGTGCTGCGTGGCCCTCCCGACGCCCCCTTTCCGTCCCCGAACGGCTGCAGCAGCTTGTCGCGCTCGTAGGCGGCGCGGAGCTGCGAGATGTGCATCGGGAAGACGATCGACGTGCGCGGCTCGCGGAGAGGCGCCGACGAAGACGCCTCCGGAGCGTCGAGCTCCGTCTTCTGTCCATACGCGGTGTTCGACTCGGAGAGCAGGGCCACGAAGTTGAAGTCGACGCCGCGCTCCCGGAGGTGGCGGTAGAAGCGCTCCGTCGAGACGGAGTCCGGAATGACCGTGGCGGCGAAGGTCGCGCGGAGCCCCGTCGCCTGATCGGCGAAATCGAGAAGCCTCTTGTTCGTGGCGCGGGTGGCGCTTCCGGAGACGATCGTCACGGTGGCCGGACCCGCGGAGCGGGCCCAGGCCAGGAGCGTGAGCCGGAGGGAGTAGGCCGAGCCCGAGAAGAAGGGGCCGAGGAGGGAGATCTTCGGCGGATCGGCATCCCCCCCCGCCGCATGCTCGGCGATCGTCCGGGCCTCACCGAGGGCGAGGGTCAGCGAGGCTCGCTGGATGCCGGAGATCGGCGTCTCGCCCACGAGGTAGACGACGAGGAGGCGGACGTCCGGCTCGTCACCGGGGCGGACGGGGGAACGGACCCGCCGGAAGATCAGGACGCCCGGGAGGCGTTCGCGCCCGTGGCGCCGGGCCGCCACCGCACTGCCCCCCTGCGGAGCCCGGTCCGTCCAGGGGAGCGTGTAGCGGTCGAGGAAGTAGTCGTTGACGCGGACCGCTCGCTGCAGGGCGTCGAGCGTCCGGTCGAAGGCGTAGTCGAGGATCGAGTCGACGGGATCGGGAATCGTGACGACGAGGGCCGAGACGGGGATGGCGGCGGCGTCGAGGCGGAGGAGGACGTCCCCGAGCGATCGGGAATCGGTTCTCGCCCCGGGAGGAAGAAACCAGGTCAGGAGGGGAGCGGCAACCTCCGGGACGCTCTCCGCCGGTGCGGCGGTCGGGGACGGCGCCGGCGTGGGAGACGGGACGGCGCCGGCCTCCTGCGCCTTCGGAGCCCCCCGGCCTCCCGCGATGGGGACGGCGAAGAGGCCGGCGATCGCCAGGAAGAGAACGGCCAGAAGGCCGTTGTCCCGGTCCTTCATGGCGGCCTCTTGGCGGAGGGCACGGGTCCGAGGAGGGTCTCGGGGGAGAGGGGACGGGCGCCGAGCGCTTCGCAGAAGCGCGTGCCGACGACCTCGCCCAGCTTCCGGTAACTCTCCCACTGCGCCTCGTCGAAGAACTGGTCGCTCGTCGGCTCCTGCGGGAACTTGTCGTGCCCGGCGCGGTACTCGAGAAGGTCGAGCGGCTCGTCGCCCGTCAGCGTCGGCTTCAGCACGACGAGAACCCCGCGGCTCCCGTCCGGATAACTGATCCGGGCGAGGGCCGCGTGCCTCCGGGCGAAGCCGTCCGCCGGGTCCCGCCGCAGCCGGGAGAGCGAGCCGAAGAAACGCCCGGCCGGTTCGTCGGCGAAGTCGGCTTCCTCGAGAAACGTGATCTCCGTCCGGAAGTCGATCCGCGCCTTCCGGACGAGGTTGGCGAGGTCGCCGAACTGGTAATCGGGGTCGGCCCCGTCGTCGCAGAGGACGATGACCGGCATGCGCCGGCGGATCAGCTCGTAGCAGGCCGTGTTCTCGAAGTGTCCGCCGTCCGAGAGGTACCAGCGGCGCGAGTTCGGTCCGGGGAAGCGGGCGAGAAACTCGTCCAGGAGGTGCATCTGGACCGGGAGGAGCCAGTCGAGGAAGAGTTGGGCCCGCCCGGACCACGTCGGCATCGTCCGGCCGGCGCGGGTGGCCGGGTCGATCCCCGAGTCCCACCAGTAGCCGAGGCGGACGTTGAAGACGCCGCAGAGGAGGCTGAGGCCGAAGCTCGTCCGCGACCCGAGGCCGGTCGAGAAGGCCGCTCCGGAGAGGGAGATCCACGTTTCGATGGGGAGGACCTCGGCGAAGAGGTGGCCTTCCGCCGGCGGGGAGAAGATGGCGTACTCGCTCCGGGACGCCTCGAGCGGCTTGAGCGCGAGGCGCCTCCACTCGTCGGGGACGCGGAGCGCGTGCGACCTCTTCCCGGCGGCGAAGGCGAGCGGCCCGACCGCCATCCCGAGCCCCTTCCGGTCGCGCTGCTCGACCTGGCTCTTTCCGGCGACCGTTTCGTTGAGCGTCACGTTGACGAGGTGAAGCGGCCCGCCCGCCGCGTCCGGCCGGTAGTCGTCGAGACTGAGGCCGTCTCCCGGCAGGGGCTCGGTGACGTTCTCGCCGCGCCCCCTCCACCGCTCGGGATTGGACGCGCCGAGATAGGCGCGCGCGAGACGGGCGCCGTAGATGGCCTGGAGCGACGACTGGTTCAGGAAGGGGAGGGTCCGCCCGAAGAGGAGCGTCAGGGCGATGCCGAGCGGAAAGGTCCACGCGTAAACGACCCCGACGCCGGGCGATGGCGAGAGCGTCCCGAATCCGGAGGCGACGCCGTAGGAGAGAGCCGAGAAGCCGACGAGAAGGGAGAGGACGAGCGCGAGGGAGGCGGCCCAGGCGGCTGCGGCGGCCGGGACGGACAGCCGCTTTCCGGCGGCCCGGTCGGAGAGGAACGTGGCCAGTTTTCGACCGAACGCGATGAGAGCGCCGAGGCCCGAGGCGGTGAAGAAGCTCTTCCATGCGCCGAACGTCCGGACGACGTTGAACCGGTTTTGGGCCAGGGAGGCGTAGAGGGTGGCGCCGAACGTGTCGAGGAGGGCGAAGGCGAGCGTGCCGAGAACCGCGATCAGGGTTCCCTTCAGCTGCCGCGAAAGCCGGT
>DATIWM010000184.1:0-7880 GCA_035519355.1 Thermoanaerobaculia bacterium
CTCGTCAACGTCCTGGCCGTCGGGATCGTCCGCCACGACCGGATCTTCCGGGCGAAGGCGTCCGGGCCGGGGAACCCGGTCCTCTACGTCGGCTCGAAGACGGGGCGCGACGGGATCCACGGGGCCTCGATGGCCTCCGACGTCTTCGACGACCAGAAGTCGCAGCGGCGGCCGACCGTGCAGGTGGGCGACCCGTTCGTGGAGAAGCTCCTCCTCGAGGCCGTGCTCGAGGTGCTCCGGGGCGACGCCGTCGTGGCGATCCAGGACATGGGGGCGGCCGGCCTGACCTCGTCCACGTTCGAGATGTGCTCCCGGGGAGGCGTCGGGATGCGTCTCGATCTGTCGAGGGTGCCGGTGCGCGAGACCGGCATGACGCCGTACGAGCTGATGCTCTCCGAGTCGCAGGAGCGGATGGTCCTCGTGACCCGGAAGGGGCGGGCGGAGGAAGTGGCGGCCGTCTTCCGGAAGTGGGGCGTGGACGCCGTCGTGATGGGCGAGGTGATCCGCGAGCCGCGGATGCAGCTCCTCTTCGAGGGACGGCTCGCCGCCGATCTCGAGATCGCGCCCCTCGTCCACGACGCCCCCGTCTACCGGCGGCCGTGGACGCCGCCGCCGGCGTCGCCGGAGAAGCCGGTCTCCGTCCCGTTCGACGGCGCGCCGCACGACAGCGCGGCGCTCCTCCGGCTCCTCTCCTCGCCGAACCTCTCGAGCAAGCGGTGGATCTGGACGCAGTACGACCACACGGTCCGGACCAACACGGTCGCGGGCCCGGGGGGCGACGCGGCCGTGATCCGGGTCCCCGGCACGTCGAAGGGGCTTGCCATCGCGACGGACGTGAACCCGCGCTACTGCGCGGCCGACCCGGCGCGAGGCGCCGCGTTCGCGGTGGCCGAGGCGGCCCTGAACCTGGCCTGCGCGGGCGCGCGGCCGCTCGCGGTGACCGACTGCCTGAACTACGGCAACCCGGAGCGCCCCGAGGTCCTCGGGCAGTTCGCCGCCGGGATCCGCGGGATGGCGGAGGCGTGCCGCGCGCTGGAGACTCCCGTCATCTCGGGAAACGTCTCGCTCTACAACGAGACGGAGGGGCGGTCGATCCTTCCGACGCCGACGGTCGGGATGGTCGGCCTCCTCGAGGACGTGGCCCGGGCGCTGCCGTCCCACTTCGACCGCGAGGGGGACGTCGTGGCCCTCTTCGGCGAGACGCGCGACGAGCTCGGGGCGAGCGAGTACCTCGCGACCGTCCTCGGGCGGGACGAGGGGCCCTGCCCCGTGCTCGACCTCGCGGCCTACCGGGCCGTCGTCGACCTGCTCGGCGAGCTGGCCGGGGACGGCGTCCTCGCGTCGGCGCACGACGTTTCCGACGGCGGACTCGCCGTGGCCGCCGCCGAGGCCTGCTTCGGCCCCGTGACGCGGGGCGCCGAGCTGAACGTCGAGACGCCGCTGGCGGCGACCCGCGCCCTCTTCTCGCAGTCCGGCCCCCGCGTCCTCGTCTCCTTCGCGCCCGGGCGCGAGATGACCGTCCTTTCCGCCGCGCGCCGGCTCGGAGTCCCGACGGCGCTCGTGGGGCGCGTGGCGTCCGGGGGCCTCCGCCTCTCCGTGAACGGCGCCGTGGCGATCGATCTGCCGGCCGCAGAGCTCCGGGCCTCCTGGGAGGGGGCCTTCGAGAGACTCATGGAGGGATCCCGATGAGCCCCACCCGATCCGTCGTCGTCGCCGCGGCGCTCGCCGCCGCCCTTCTCGCCGCTCCGGCGCGGGCCGCGGAGCTGAAGATCGGCGGGACGGCGCCCGATTTCACGCTCCCCGCGGCGAACGATGGCCAGCCGGTGACTCTCCAGCGGCTGCTCACGACGAACAAGGGGGTGGCCGTCCTCTTCATCGCCACGAAGTGCCCCGTCTCGAACGCCTACAACGAGCGGATGGCGGCCCTGGCGAAGGAGTACGCCGCGAAGGGGATCGCGTTCGTGGGGATCAACTCGAACAAGACGGAGCCGGCGGCCGAGACGGCCGAGCACGCGAAGAAGCACGGGTTCAGCTTCGTCGTCGTGAAGGACCCGGGGAACAAGGTGGCCGACGCCTACGGGGCGCAGAAGACCCCGGAGGTCTTCCTGCTGAACGCCGCCGGACAGCTCATCTACCACGGGCGGATCGACGAGAACCAGGACGACGCCAAAGCGGTCAGGTCGCCCGACTTCAAGAACGCCCTCGACGCCTTCCTCGCCGGCAAGCCGGTCCCGGTCGCGGAGACGAAGGCGTTCGGCTGCACGATCAAACGGGTTTGAGAGCCGTCCAGCGCCTCCTCCTGCCGGCCGCGCTGACGCTCTTCGCGGCGCCGCGCGGCGCCGCCGAGCCGGTGAAGCTCCTCCGGCCGGACCAGTACCGGTCGCGGATCGTCGCCGCCAAGAAAGGGCGCATCCTTCTCGTGAACTTCTGGGCGACGTGGTGCGTCCCGTGCCGAGAGGAGATGCCGAAGCTCGCCGCCGCAGCCCGGGCCTTCTCGTCGAAGGACCTCGCCGTCGTTCTCGTGGCCACCGACACGCCGAAGACGTCCCGTGAGGTCCCGACCTTCCTCTCGGAGACGAAGGTTCCCTTCGTCTGCTGGCAGGTGCGGAGCGCCGATCCGCAGCTCTTCATCGACGCGGTGGACAGGAGCTGGGACGGCACGCTCCCGTACACGCTCGTCTACGACCGGAAGGGCGACGTGGCCGTCCGGCTCGCCGGCGCCCAGACGGAGGCCTCGATCACCGACGCGATCCGCATCGCGATCGGGGCGACCCGGTAGGGCGGAGCGCCGATGGCCCGAGCCCCCCGCCGGCGCCCCACGACCTATCCGATCGCGACGCGCCGATTCAAGGTCCACGTGAAGGACCTCGGGCGGCCGCCGCGGGACGTCGACTCCTTCACGGCGTTCTGGGACTCTCTGCCGCACCTCCTCGCGGCCGACTCGCTCCGGGCGGTGGTGACGGCCATCGCGCAGGCGCGGCGAAAGGCCAAGCCGGTCGTCTTCGCGTTCGGGGCGCACGTCGTGAAAACGGGGCTCTCCCCGGCGCTGATCGCCCTGATGCGCGCGCGGTTCGTGACGGCGCTCGCGACGAACGGCGCGAGCGGCATCCACGACTTCGAGCTCGCCTACCACGGCGGGACCTCGGAGGACGTCGGGTCGGTGCTCGAAGACGGCGCGTTCGGCATGAGCCGCGAGACGGGCTCCGGCGTCTTCCGCGCCCTGCGCGAGGGACGGAGGAAGGGATGGGGCTACGGCCGCGCGCTGGGGGAGTTCCTCCTCGCGAGCCGGTATCCCTACCGGCACCTCTCGGTCTTCGCGGCGGCCGCCGAGCTGGGCCTGCCGCTCACCGTCCACGTGGCCCTCGGAACGGACACGCTCGCGCAGCACCCGGGCATGGACGGGGCGCTCGTCGGCGAGATGTCGATGCGCGACTTCCGGACGGTGCAGGGCGTCGTGGCGCGGCTCGGGGAGGGCGGGGTCTTTCTCAACGTCGGCTCGTCGGTGATCCTCCCCGAGGTCTTCCTGAAAGCCCTCTCGCTCTCGCGGAACCTCGGCCACGACGTCCGGAACTTCACGACCGTCGACCTCGACATGATCCGCCACTACCGCCCGGTCGAAAACGTCCTGAAGCGGCCCGTCCTCGCGGGCGGCTCGTCGTACGCCCTGACGGGCCACCACGAGATCATGCTGCCGCTCCTCGCGCAGGCGCTTCTCCTCGGCCTGGGGGACCGGCCATGACGCCGCGCGAGATCGCGGCGCTGGCCGAAGCCGCCGCCAGCGTGACGGTCGCCGTGCTCGGCGACCTGATGCTGGACGAGACCTGGACCGGGGACGTCTCGCGCGTGGCGCCCGAGGCGCCCGTGCCGCTCCTCAACCTGTCGGCGATGAGCCGCCGGGCGGGCGGCGCCGGAAACGTCGTGGAGAACCTCTCGGCGCTCGGCGCCCGCGTCATCGCGCTGGGCGCCGTCGGCCCGGAGGAGGAAGGGGCCTGGCTCGCGCGTCGCCTGACGACCCTCCCCGGCTCGCGCGGGACGGTCGTGGTCGACCGCCGGCGGACGACGCCCGTGAAGCGCCGGATGGTCTCGGACGGCCGGCAGCTGCTCCGTGTCGACCAGGAGATCGCCGCCGGACTCTCGCTTGAGGCCGAGGCCTCTCTCCTCGCCGCCGCCCTCGCGGCGGTTGCCGAGGCGGACGTCCTCCTGGTCTCGGACTACGCCAAGGGGACCCTGACGCCGGGCATCACGTCGGCAGTCCTCGCCGCGGCGCGGCGCCGGGGGATTCCGGCCCTCGTCGACCCGAAGGGGCGGGACTACGGCCGGTACCGCGGCGCCGCGATGGTGACGCCGAACCGGAAGGAGCTGGAGGCCGTGAGCGGGGAGACGGCGCGCGACCTCGTCGCCGTCGCGGCGCTCGGCGAGCGTCTCCGGAAGGAGCTCGCGGCCGACGCGCTCCTCGTCAAGCTCTCGGAAGAGGGGATGCTCCTTCTCGAGACGGGGTGCGCGCCCCACCGGATCCGGGCCCGCGCGCGCGAGGTCTTCGACGTGACGGGCGCCGGAGACACCGTCCTCGCGGCCCTCGGCGTGGCGCTGGGCGCCGGCCTCGACCGCCCGACCGCCGCCGAGGTGGCTAACCGGGCCGCCGGCTGCGCCGTATCGCGCGTCGGGACGGCGCCCGTCCACTGGGCCGACCTCCTCGAGGGGCTGACGGCGGCCCCCGAGGAGAAGCTCCTCGGCCGCGCCCACCTCGCTGCCGTCTGCGCGACCCTCCGTCGGGCGCATCGCCGGGTCGTCTTCACGAACGGCTGCTTCGACCTGCTCCACCCGGGACACATCCGGCTTCTCTCCGAGGCCCGGAAGCTGGGCGACTTCCTCGTCGTCGGCCTGAACAGCGACGCCTCGGTCCGCACGCTGAAAGGAGCGGGGCGGCCGATCCTGGGAGAGCACGACCGGGCGCAGGTCCTGGGCGGCCTCGACGCCGTCGACTTCGTCGTCCTCTTCGAGGAGGAAACGCCCGAGAGGCTCATCGAGGCCCTACGCCCCGACGTGCTGGTCAAGGGGGGTGACTACACCGAGACGACGGTGGTCGGCGCGCCCTTCGTGAGGTCGTACGGCGGGACGGTCGCCCTGATTCCGCTCCTCCCGGGCCGCTCGACGACGACGATCGTCTCGCGGATGAAGGGGGACGCCTGATGCGCGCCTACTTCGCGGATCTCGCCTCCCTGGCCGCCGGGGCGGAGCGGACGATCGGGCCGGCCCTCGAAAAAGCCGCGGCCCTCGTCGCCGACGCCGCGCTCGCCGGGCGGACGACGCTGATCTTCGGGAACGGCGGCAGCGCCACCCAGGCGCAGCACTTCGCGGCCGAGCTGGTGGTCCGCTACCGGGACGACCGGCGGGCCCTCCCCGCGGTCGCCCTCGCGGCCGACGTCTCGGTCCTGACGGCCTCCGCGAACGACTACGGGTACGACACCGTCTTTTCGCGGCAGGTCGAGGCGCTCGGCAGGCCGGGCGACGTGGCCGTCGGGCTCTCGACGTCGGGGACGAGCCCGAACGTGGTGAAGGCCCTCGAGGCGGCGCGCGCCCGGGGCCTCGCGACGATCCTCATGACCGGGGAGACAGGGCGCGCCGAGGCGCCGAAGTGGGACGTGGGCCTCGTCGTCCCCTCGGCGGAGACGGCGCACGTCCAGGAGCTGCACCTCGCCGCGATCCACCTCATCTGCCGGCACGTGGACGAGGAGCTGAAACGAAGGGGCTGAAGACCGCCGATGACCGTGACGAGCGTTCCCTCTCCCGGACAGATCTTCGCCGCGGCCCGCGCCGCCGGGCGGACGGCTCTCCTCGAGCCCGAGGTCTACGGACTCCTCGCGGGCGCCGGCTTCGACGTCCCGCGGCACGTTTTCTGGGAGGGAGCGCCGGGCGATCGGCTTCCCGGGGAGGCGCGCTCGTTCCTCGGCTCCCTCCGCGGGGCCGCCTGCGTCCTGAAGATCGTCTCCCCCGACCTCCTTCACAAGACCGACGTCGGCGGCGTGGCCTTCGCACCGGCCGAAGAGGTCGCCGTCCGCGAGGCCGCGAAGGCGATCTGGGAGGCCGTGGGGCGGCGCGCTCCCTCCGCCGCCCGGCTCGGGATCCTCCTCCTCGAGCGTCTCGCGCCGCTCGGGGGGACGCCCGCGGCCGAGACGCTGGTCTCGGTGAAGCAGGACGCGGCTTTCGGCCCGGTGATCGTTCTCGGTCTCGGGGGGGTCCTGACGGAGTGGTTCGGAACGGTGAGCGGCGGCCGGTCGACGGCGATCGTCTCCCCGGGGCGCGTCCGGGAGGGGCTGGCCGCCGCGGCCGCGGCCTCGCCGGCGCTCGACCTGCTCTTCTCGGCGTCGCGCCGTCACCCGGTGGCGCCGCTGGATCTGGACGGCGTGGCGAGGAAGCTCGAGGCGCTCGGCCGCCTGGCGACGTCCTTCGCGCCGGACGCCACGGGCGACGTGACGCTGGAGGAGGTGGAGGTCAACCCGCTCCTCCTCCTTCCAGACGGGCGCTGGGTCGCTGCGGACGGGAAGGCGCGGCTCTCGGATCGACGCGTGACGCGCCCGTCGCGCCCGATCCGGAAGATCCGGAATCTGCTCGAGCCGGAGAGCGCCGCGGTGTTCGGCGCGTCCACGACGACGATGAACCCGGGGCGGATCATTCTCCGGAACCTGAAGGCGTCGGAGGGGCTCCGCTACGGGAAGCTCTGGGCCGTCCACCCGAAGGCCCCCGCCGTGGACGGCGTCCCCTGCGTCACGAGCGGGCGCGACCTTCCGGAGGCCGTCGACCTCGCGGTGATCGCGATTCCCGCGGACGGGGCGCGCGATTCGGTCCGCGACCTCTGTGCGACGGGGAAGGCGGCCTCCGTCATCCTGATCCCGGGAGGCTTCGCGGAGACCGGCCAGCGCGCTCTCGACGAGGAGATCCGGCGGGCGCTCGTGGAGAGCCGGTCGCGGGAGGACGGGGGGCCCGTCCTCGTCGGCGGAAACTGCCTCGGCATCGTCTCCAAACACCGGTACAACACCTTCTTCGTGCCGTACTACAAGCTGCCGTTCCACGATGCCCCGGGCGACCGGCTCGTGGCGATCAGCCAGAGCGGCGCCTACCTCGTCTCGCTGACGAGCAATCTGGACGGGATCGTCTTCCCGAAGGCCTCGATCTCTTTCGGGAACCAGATGGACCTGACCGTGTCGGACTTCCTCGAGTATTTCGAGCGGGACGATTCGGTCTCCATCCTCGCCTGCTACATCGAGGGGTTCCAGCCGCTCGACGGGGAGCGCTTCGTCCGGATCGCCCGGCGGCTGCGGCAGGGCGGCAAGCGGATCATCGCCTTCAAAGGGGGGAAGACGCCGCTCGGGGCGAAAGCGGCCCAGAGCCATACCGCGGCCCTCGCCGGGGACTACGCCGTGGCGCGGGCCCTGATGGAGCAGGCGGGCGTCGTGGTGACGGAGACCCTCGACATGTTCGAGGACTACGTGAAGATCTTCACGATGCTCGACGGCCGGGCGGTCTCTGGCCGCCGGGTCGCGGTCCTCTCGAACGCCGGATTCGAGTGCGCCTCCGTCCTCGACCAGCTCTTCGGCCTGACGGCGGCGGCCCTTTCGGCGGAGACGAAGCGGCGCCTCGCGGCCGGCCTCCCGTCCGTCGCCCACGCCGACAACCCGGTCGACGCCACGCCGATGGCCGCCACTCACGCGTTCGTCGAGGCGGCGGAGGCGCTCCTCGACGACCCGGGCGTGGACGCGCTGATCGTCTCTCCGGTCCCCGTGACGCCCGCGCTCGACAACCTCGCCCCCGACCTCGTGGGGACGCACACGGAGAACATCCACGCCCCCGGGTCGCTGCCGCAGGAGCTCCTCCGGATGTTC
>DATIWM010000185.1:0-16159 GCA_035519355.1 Thermoanaerobaculia bacterium
CCCGCGTCCCGCGCGAGGAGATCGCGCGGTGGTTCTCGGAGAGATACCGGCTCTCCAAGAGCTATTTCGTCTCGCACCTCGACCGGGCCGGCGACTCGGAGACGAGCGGCCGGATCGACCGGCGCCGACGGACGCCCGGCCCCGGTTCGTGGCACCGGGAGGACCGGCTCTACGTCCCCCTGACGGCGGGGGACCAGCTCGTCGGCGTCCTCCTCGTCGAGGACTCGGCCACCGGGCAGGTGCCGTCGCTGGCGGACGTCCAGGCGCTGGAGATCTTCGCGAACCACGCGGTCTCCGCGATCCAGTCGGCCCGGGCCTACGAGACGACGCAGGAGCTCTCCGTCCGGGACGCCCTGACGGAGGCGTTCAACCACCGGTACTTCCAGGAAGCGCTCTCGAAGGAGCTGACGCGCCACGAGCGGAGCGGGCACCCGCTGACGCTCGGCATGCTCGACATCGACGACTTCAAGAAGATCAACGACCTGTTCGGACACCCGGTCGGCGACGTCGTGTTGAAAGGCCTGGTCGAGGAGATGACGCGGAGCGTCCGCGAGATGGACACCGTGGCCCGTTACGGCGGCGAGGAGTTCGCGCTCATCTTCCCCGAGACGACGAACGAGCAGGCCCTCCTCGTGGCCGACCGTCTCCGGCGCCGCGTCGCCTCGCGGCTCTTCTCCGTTCCCTCTCTCCCCCACCCCCTCGGCATCACGGTGTCGATCGGCCTGGCGAGCTATCCCGACGACGCCCCGACCAAGCGCGTTCTCGTCGAGCGGGCCGACCAGGCGCTCTACCAGGCCAAGCGGAGCGGCAAGAACTGCCTCGTCACGGCCTCTTCCCTCGCGGACCTGAAGACTTTCTAGAGCGGACGGAGCGAGGCGGCGTGCGTCACCGCCGGGCAGCCCCCGAGAGCAAAGCGGAGCGGCCAGCGGGCGGCCTCCCCCGCGTAGGCGACGCCGACCCGCGGCCCGACGAGAAGGGGAAGAGACCGAGAGAGAGATTTTCTTGGAGGGGAAACGACAAAGAGATCGGGACCCAAGAGCGACGCCCCCGAAAGGGTCGTCGTGATGTCGAGATAGCGACAGAGCCGGGCGGGCCCGGACGCGATCTTCATCCTCGATGGCCGGCCCCCTTCCCCCTCTCCCGGATCGCACCACATCCCGTCGGGCGCGCCCGCCCTGATCAGGACGGCCTCGGGCTCGCCTTCCTTCCTCGTCACGACGTTCAGGCAGTGGTGCATGCCGTAGACGAAGTAGACGTAGGCGTGTCCCCCCGGGCCCCACATGGGCGCCACGCGGGGAGTCTTCCGCCCGTTCCAGGTGTGCGCCGCGCGGTCCCGGACGCCCAGGTACGCCTCGGTCTCCACGATCACGACGCTCCTCTCGCTCCCGTCCGGGAGCCGCCGGACGAGCCGGCAGCCGAGGAGGTCCCGCGCGACGGTCCCCGTGTCACGCCGGTAGAAGGAGAGCGGAAGCGGTTTCAGCGGGTTATCCTCCGCCCCGATCATGAATCAGACCGCTCCCCCCGTTCTCGTGACCGGCGGCGCGGGCTTCATCGGCTCTCACCTCGCGGACGCCCTCCTCGCCTCCGGGTGCCGCCTCGTCGTCCTCGACGACCTCTCGACCGGACAGCGCGGGCGCGTCCCCGCCGCCGCCCGATTCGTCGAAGGGGACCTCCGGACCTTCGATCTCGAGCGGCTTCTCCGCGAGGAGCGCATCGCCGCCGTCTTCCACCATGCCGCCCAGATCGACGTGAGGAAGTCGGTGGAGGACCCGGTTTTCGACGCGGAGGTCAACGTGATCGGGACCATCCGTCTCGCCCAGGCGTGCGTCGCCGCGGGCGTCCCCCAGCTTCTGTTCGCCTCGAGCGGCGGCGCCATCTACGGCGACCCGCAGGGCTTCGCGGCCGACGAAGACCACCCGATGAACCCGGTCTCCCCTTATGGAACGGCCAAGCTCGCGGGGGAAAAGTACCTCCAGTGCCTTGCTCACGGGACGCCGCTCGTCGTCGCCGTCCTCCGGTACGCGAACGTCTACGGCCCGCGGCAGGACGGCTCGGGAGAGGCGGGAGTCGTCGGGATCTGGATGAAACGCCTTCTCGATGGCGAAGACGCCGTCATCTTCGGGGACGGCGGTCAGAGTCGCGACTTCGTCTACGTCGGCGACGTCGTCGCAGCGAACCTCCTCGCCTTCGGGCGGCGGGCCGCCGGAGTCTTCAACATCGGAACCGGGGTCGAGACGACCGTGAACGACCTCTACCGGCACGTCGCCGCCGCGTGCGGCTCGGCGCGGCCCGCCCGGCGCGAGGCCGGAAAGCCCGGCGAGCAGCGGCGGAGCGTTCTCGCCGTCGGCCGGGCGGCCCGGGAGCTGGGCTTCAACCCGGCGGTGACCCTGCCGGAGGGGCTCCGCCGGACGGCGGCCTGGTTCCGGGGCCCGGCGTCGCCGCGCTGACCGGAGCGCCTTTCTTCTCGTCGGGCGTCCGCCGCCGGATCACGACGACCGTCTGGTCGTCGGTCGGGGTCGGTTCACCCGTGAAGAGACCCGTGGCGAGGAGAATCCGCTCCACCGTCTCGCGTGCCGGGCGCCGCCGCATCTCGGTGAGGATCCTCCTCAGGCGCCCCATCCCGAACTCGCGCCCCCGCCGGTCCGTCGCCTCCGTGATCCCGTCGGTGTAGAGGCAGACGAGATCTCCCGGCTCCATCTGGAAGCCGCGCCGTCCGTAGCGCGCGTCGGCCGACGGGCCGAGGACCATCCCCGTGGGCGACAGCTCCTCGAAGCCGCCGCCCCGGGCCCGGAGGAAGAGCGGCGCGTTGTGCCCCGCATTCACGTAGAGGACCTCCCCGTTCGTCTCGAACTCCGCATAGAAGAGCGAGACGAACTTCGTCGTCAGCCGGCTCTTGTTCAGGATCCGGTTGATCCGCTCGATCGTCCGGGTCACCTTCAGGTCGTTCCCGATCCCCATCCGGAGGCCGACGTAGACGTCCCGGACGAGGAGGGCCGCGAGAAGGCCGTGCCCGGAGGCATCGGCGATCGCCGCCCCGAAGCTCTCGCCTCCCAACGGAATGAAGTCGTAGAAATCCCCCCCCACGAGTTCCGCCGGGCGGGAGACGGCCGCCAGATCGAAGTCCCCCGGGGACGGGAGCGTCCGCGGGAGGATCGACTGCTGGATTCGGCGCGCCTCCTGGATCAGCCCCTCCAGTTTCTCGCTTCGGACCTTCCCGTCCACGGCGGCGCGGACGATCCCGAGGGCCAGGTGGAGGTCCTCGGCCGGGACGCGGGGCGAGACATCGAAGGAGAGAAGGTAAGCCCCGTCCCCGACCGAGATCGCCGCGAACCGCCGGACGCCGAGCCGGGCCTCCAGTTCGCGATCCACGGTCGGGTCCGAGAGGTCGGTCACGTCGATCCCCTCCTCCTCGGCCCGTCGGATCGGGGCGTAGTCCGCGGAGACGGCGAGCCCGGGTGTCATCGACTTCGAGCGGCCGAAGCCGCGCGTGAGGACGTACTCCCGGTCACGGCGGACGTAGAGGCGTCCCCCGAAGATCCCCAGCTCATTGCGAAAGTTACGGAGCACCGCCTCGCAGAGGCGGGCGATCGTCTCGGTGGCGTCGGCCGTGCTCTCGATCGCGGCCAGAGTCCGGTCGACGTTTCGAAGAAGCGTGCGGTAGTTCATCCGCGCCGGAGTCTAACGGGCACGCGCGCGGGGCGCGACGGCACCCTCTGCGGCTTCTTCTGTATGTGATACATTAACGGTGAGGTTCCGCCGTGCCGCAGATCAACCTCCACGTCACGGACCGCTTCCAGAAGGAGCTGAAACGCTTCATGCGCGCCCGGCGGATCCCGACGAAGTCCGCGGCGATCCGGACGGCCGTCCACGAAGGGTGCGAGCGGACCGCGTCCGCGGTCCAGGCCGACTTCCGTTCCTGGGTGGGCATCGGGAAGAGAGGGCGTCCGAAGCGGCGCCGCTTCGCCTCCCACGACGACCTCTGGCGCTGAGCCGTGGTCGTCGATACCTCGGCCCTCCTCGCCATCCTCTTCGAGGAGCGTCACGGTCCTTGGTGCGCCGAGCAGATGGCCGAGGCCGCGGGGGGGGACGTCGTCATGAGCACCGTCAACCTTGCCGAGACGCTCATCCTCGTGGCGGATCGCCGCCCGGGAGCGCTCCGGGCGGTGGAGGAGCAGGTCGTCTCCTCCGGAGCCATCCGCTTCGTCCCCCCCGACGCCGCACAGGCCCAGGCGGCCGCGGCGGCGCGTCTCCGATTCCCTCTCAACCTCGGCGACTGCTTCGCCTACGCCCTCGCGGTGGCCGAAGATGCCCCCATCCTCACCCTCGACCGCGACTTCCTCGCCACGGGACACGCGCTTCTCATCCCGAAGCCCTTCCCCCGCCGCCCCCGCCCCCGGCGTCCCTGAAAGGGACATCGACGGGCCGATCCTCAGATCGCAACCGGGAAGATCTGGCCCCAAGGGGCACCTGTCAGTCGACCTTTCTGACCTTGGTGGCCTCAAGCTTCGCCAGTAGCCGTTTCCGCAAGGAACCGGGCCCCTCGAAATCGACATGCTTCAAGACGCTGATCATTGATTTTCGAACGCACTCCCGGTTCGTGCACGCTCCGAAATCGACGAACGACAAGTCCGCCATGCTCTCGAGCCACTCAGAAAATACGGCTTGATTTCCGCGCATCACAAAGAAGAAGGCGTCGGGATTGTTCAGAAGGGCATCGCAAAAAAAGTCCGAGATTTCGAAGCCTATCGCGCCGTCCCGCTGCGGCCACTGTTCGGTAACGGCCTGAATCGTGTCGATTGAGTAAACAATGGCTGCAACCGTCGCCGAAGTCTTTCCTTTTTGTGAGACAGGGCCATCCGCTGCCAAGGAAATCGACGTCAACGTTCCGAAGATCGCCATTGCGAGGGAAACCACTCTTGGGCGCATGTTCATATCCTTTCGGCGGAGCTGCCGGATCGCGCGCCGGTCCGATGTGGAGCCAGGGACCTGAGTCGAGGCCGCTGGATTCCGGTTCGCGGCTGGTGGCCACGCCGCGTGTCCGACTAGCCGAAGGTCGCGAGCTCGTTCAGGAAGCGGTCCTGCCAGGCGTGGCCGCGCTTCTCGGAGATCCCGCCGTTGATGAGGATCGAGAAGACGTACCGCTGGCCGCTCTTCGCCGTGACGTAGCCGCAGAGCGTGACGACGCCGCTGATGTTCCCGGTCTTCGCCACGACCTGGCCGTACGTCGCGGCGCCCTGCAGACGGTTCCGAAGCGTTCCGTCGGGGTCGCCGGAGACGGCCATCGTCTTCTCGAAGGCGGCGAACGGCGGCCAGCGCGTCGCGCGCGCCTGCAGGAAGTCGACGTAGGCGCGAGCGCTCGTCCGGTTGTTCCGCGAGCGGCCGGACCCGTCGGCGAGCTGGTAGGCCTCCGGGTCGAGCCCGAGCGAGCGGAGGAAATCGGAGACTTCGGCGAGCCCGTTCTCCCACGAGCCGACATGCCGCCGCTCGGCGCCGAGCGTCTTCAGGATCTGCTCGGAGAAGAAGGACTGGGACCGCTTGTTGGCGACGGAGAGGACCGTGAGGATCGGCGTCTCGTGCGTGTGGAGCAGAGTCCGGCCGGCCGAGATCGTCTCTCCCGTCGCCGACGGCCCCTGTTCGACCGGCGGCGCCTCGACCCGGATCCCCGCGTCGGCGAGGACCCGGGTGAAAGCGGCCGCGAAGTAGAGCGGCGGGTCGGGCACGGTCACGTCGCCCAGCCAGATCCGGTTCCGGCCCACGCTCCCGGCCGCCACGACCGTCCGGCTCCCCGCGGAGCGCCTCACCCCCATCCACGTCGAGGAGTTCGTCGTCGAGACCCGGCCGATGAGGGACAAGAGATACGGACCGGCCGGATGGAAGCCGAGCACCGCGGGGCGCCCCGGGCGGAGGCCGCCCGAGGCCCGGACGATCACCACGTTGTCGTTGTACGAGAGGGCCGACACGGGGGCCTGGTACCAGCGCCCTTCCTGCTCCTCCGGCCAGTCGGGGTGGAGCTTCACGTCGTCGAAGAACGTCGTGTCGAGGAGCAGACCGTCCCTCACGGCGTGGAGGCCCTGCCGGGAGAGCGACTCGGCCCAGGGGCGGAACACGGCCAGCGGGTCGTCGTCGTAGAGGCGGCCGGAGATCGCCGGATCCCCGCCGCCGACGACGATGAGCCGGCCCGCGAGCGTGCCGTCCGGCCCGATCTCCGCGTCGCGGTAGAGGCGTGTCCGGAAACGGTACGCTTCTCCGAGACGGTCCAGCGCGGCGGCGGAGGTGAAGAGCTTCGTCGTGGAGGCGAGGATCAGGGGCCGGTCGGCGTTGACCGCCACGAGGGGCTCCGTTTCGCCGACCCGCGCGACGACGACCGCGTACTCCCTGGAGGCGACCGGGCGGCGCTTGGCGAGCCATGTGAGGCGCTGCTCGAGGGTCTGGGGCGCCGCCGGCTTCTTCGGGGCTTTCGCGGCCTTCGCGGACTTCGTAGCAGCCGCGCGGACCGCCGGCGACGGGACGACGAACAGGGCGATCGCGATCGCAGCGGCCCGGACGCGCCGGCGGCGCGAGGAGGTCCCGGCGGGAGTCACGCCTCCATTTTACGCAAAGGACGGCCGTTTCGGGCCGAATAGAATGGGCCGTGGGCCTCTCCGTCGATCCGACCCGGAAGATCGTCACCGTCTCTCCGGCCACGCTCTTGGCCGGCGCGTTCCGGCGGATCGGATTCGACCGGGGGGAGGGGTTCGAGCGGCTCTGGATCGGCCAGGCCGTCCACCGGCGTGTCCTCGGGGAGTTCCTCGCGAGCGTCCGGGGCTACGAGACGGAGCGCGGGGTGAGGCTCTCCTTTCCGGTCGACGACTTCACGGCCGTCCTCGAGGGACGCCTCGACGGGCGCTTCGAGGAGGAGGGGCGCGTCGTCGTCGACGAGGTCAAGTCGCTCCATTTCGCCGAGGACCTCGGAAAGCTCGCCGGTTCGCCCCGGCTCGCCCGTTTCGAGACCCAGCTCCGCTGGTACCTCCTCGCCGTGTCCCGATCCGAGGGGCGAGACGTGGCAGGCCGGCTCGTCCTGGCCGACATCGAGACGGGCGCCACCCGAATCCGGAGCGTGACGTTCGACCCGGCCGCCGTTCTCGCCGACCTGACGGAGCGCGTCCGGTGGCTGCTCTCGGAGTTCCACGCGGCCCACGCCCTCTCGGACGCCAAGCGGGCCGAGGCCCGGACGCTCCCCTTCCCCTTCGACGACTACCGCCCCGGCCAGCTCGCCATGGCCGCGGAGGTGGCGCGCGCGGCGACGACGGGAGCGCACCTGCTCGTCGAGGCGCCGACGGGCATCGGCAAGACGGTGGCGGCCCTCCACCCGCTCCTCGTCGACGCCCTCTCGCGCGGCCGGAAGCTCTACGTGCTGACCGCGAAGACGACGCAGCAGGAGATGTTCGTGAGGACGCTCGACGCGATCGACGGCGAGTCCTTCCGCTCCGTCCGCCTCCGCGCGAAGGAGCGGATGTGCGCGAACGACGTCGTCCTCTGCCACGAGGACCACTGCCGCTTCGCGAAGGACTACGCGGCCAAGATGGAGTCCTCCGGCCTCGTCGAGCGGCTCCTGGACACGCGGCGGCACCTCGGGCCGGACGACGTCTTCGAGGAGGCGCGGCGCGAGGAGGTCTGCCCCTTCGAGGTCTCGCTCGAGCTCGCCGAGCGGGCCGACGTCGTGGTGGGCGACTACAACTACGTCTTCGATCCGGTGGTGGCTCTCGCCGGGGCCCGGGACGGAGCCGCTCTCGGCGACGCGCTCCTCCTCGTGGACGAGGCGCACAACCTCGTCGACCGGGGTCGCGGCTATTACTCGCCGTCTCTCTCCGACGCGGAGCTCTCCGCCCTCGAGGACCGGATCGGCTCCTTCTCCGCCCGGGCGGCCTGGGACGCCGCGGAGGCGGCGCGCCGCGTGCGGCGGCTCGTCGCCGACGCGGCCGCCCGCCTCCCCGGCGAAGGGATGGAGGCCGCCGATCTCGTTCCGCTCGACGGCGCGCGACTCGACGACCTGCGCCTCGACCTCGAGGCGCTCCTGGTCCGCCACCTCGCGGACCTCCGCGCCGGCGCGGAGCGGGTCCCCGACGATCCCGTCCTCGAGCTCTACTTCACCTTCGCCCGCTTCCACGACGTGGCCCGGATGGCTCAGCCTCCCGGGGCGGAGGCTCCCGACCCGGCCTTCGACGTCATCGCGTCGCGCACGCCGTCCGGCTCACGGCTTTTCATCCTCTGCAAGGATCCGTCGCGCCCCCTGGGCGCGGTCCTGAACGCCGCGGCCGCCACGGTCGAGATGTCGGCCACGCTGACCCCGTCCGAGTTCTATCGTGACCTCCTCGGTCTCGACCGCGACCGGACCGACGTCCTCCGGCTGCCGTCTCCCTTCCCGCGCGAGAACCGCGCCGTCCTCATCGCGGCCGACGTCGACACCTCGTACTCCGCCCGGACCCGCGACGTTCCGCGCCTCGCCGCGGTCGTCGCCGAGGTGGCCGCCGCCTGTCCGGGCAACGTCCTCGCCCTCTTCCCCTCCTACCGGTTCCTGGACGACGTGCGCGCTCGCCTCCCGGTGCTCGCCGGGCGGCGCGTTCTCCGCCCGTCGGACCGTTCCACGGAGCTGGAACGGATCGCCGCCCTCGCCGCGCTCCGGGACGGCGGCCCTCCCGTCCTCCTTCTCGCCGTCTCGGGCGGCGCGTTCGCGGAAGGGGTCGACTACCCCGGCGAGATGCTGAGCGCCGTCGTCGTGGTCTCGCCGGCGCTCCCGCAGGTCCGCTTCGAGCAGGAGCGGATGCGGCAGTATTTCGAGGATCGGTTCGAAAAGGGCTTCGAATACGCCTACGTCGTCCCGGGGATGACGCGCGTCGTCCAGAGCGCGGGGCGCCTCATCCGCTCGGAGTCCGACACGGGCGTCGTCGTCCTCGCCTGCCGCCGGTTCCTTCGCGAGCCGTACCGGCGCTACCTCCCGGCGGACTGGTACGGCGAGGACCCGTCGGAACTTCTCTCCACCGCGGTGGGAGCCGACACGGCCGCCTTCTTCGCGAGATCCGGACGCTAGAAGTGGAAATCCCGGCCCCGGGGCCGGCGGGTGTCGGGCCGTCAGTCGTCGAAGTCGTCCTTCGGCTTGCCGTCCTTCGGAAGCGCGACGGTCGTCTTCTCGTCCTCGGTCCGGCGCGTGGCATGCGTCTTCTCTCCGACTTCGGGCTCCGCGTCCATGAGGACGTCGATGACGATGGCGGTGATGTTGTCCACGCCGCCCCGTTCGTTCGCGAGCTCGACGAGCCGCCGGACGGCCGCTTCCGGCACGGGTTCGGCCAGAAAGAACTCGTGGATCTCCTCGTCGACCACCATCCCCGTCAGTCCGTCCGAGCAGAGCAGGAAGCGGTCTCCGGGGCGGAGCGGCACCTCGATGAGGTCGACCGAAACGTGCGGCGAACCGCCGAGAGCCCTCGTCACGACGTTCTTGAGCGGATGGCTCTTCGCCTCGTCCTCCGAGAGGATTCCCGCGTTGACCTGCTCCTGGACCCAGGAATGATCGTCCGTGAGGCGCCGGAGCTCCCCGTCGCGGAAGAGGTAGGCCCGGCTGTCGCCCACGTGGACGAGCGTCGCGCGCTCCGGTTCGACGAGGGCCGCGACGACGGTCGTCCCCATCCCCTTCAGCTCGGGACGGCTCGCGACCGCCCGCATCACCTTCTCGTTCGCCTTCTCGACGGCGGCCGTCAGCCGGTTTCCTCCCGACGACGCGCGGTTCCCGTGGCCGAAAGGCCACGAGCTGTCGGTCGAATCGTCGCTCGCGGCGATGAACTCCTGCATCGACTCGACGGTGATCCGGGAGGCCACCTCGCCCGCCGCGTGCCCGCCCATCCCGTCGGCCACGACGAAGAGGCCGCGCTCGGCGTCCACGAGATAGGCGTCCTCGTTGTGTTTCCGCTTCCGCCCGACGTCGGTCAGCCCGAAGGCGTGAAACGTCATCGGCGCCTAGCCCTTCCGTCCGAAGCCGCCGCTCGTCGGGCGCTGCGACTCGCCCCCGCGCGCCTTGTGCAGCAGGGTCAGGGTCTCGGCATCTTCGGGGAACCACTTGAGCGCCTCGGAGAGATGGCGCTCGGCTTTCGCGTTCAGGCCCGCCATGACGTAGAGGCGGCCGGCGTCCTTCCGGTAGGTCGGGTTGTTCGGGTCGAGCCGAATGGCGTTCTCGACCGCTTCGATGCCGCGGCGCACCTGGCCGACGACGCGCTGGCAGGCGAGCGCCAGGAAGTGAAACGCCTTCGCGTCCTTGTCCCAGTGCTTCACCGCGAGGTCGAACTCCTCGAGGGCCTGCGGGAAGAGCCCTTCCTTGTAGGCCTTCACGCCGCGGGCCAGGTAGGCCCGCGAGATGGACTGCGCATCGCTCACCGCCGGCTTGTGCTTGTCGAGCTCGGTATCGTGCAGCTTCCGGCGGGCCGGGTTCGTCAGGACGTTCAGGGCCTCCGTCAGGATCTGGAACCGCTCTTCGGCCTGCCTCTTCTTCTCGGCGTCGCGCTGCCGGTCCGGGTGAGCCTCGCGCGCGAGAATCCGGAAACGGCCCCGGATCTCGTCCTCCGTCGCCTGGCGCGAGACCGCGAGCAGGTCGTAATAGTTGATCAACACTCCCTCGATGGCGGGCGCTCCCCGTCGCCCGGCCCTTTTCACTGTTCTTGCCCGATTCTCACACAGGGAGGCCGGCCGCGGGAAGCGCCTCGCCCCTCTCAGCCCTCCCGGCGCGAAATCTCGCGGCGGGCCAGCGCTCGGATCGGCTCGGGAATGTTCCGGTCGAGGGACAGCTTCTTCTGGTCGCCGTGGTTCAGCCGGATGACGAGCGGGAGCGTGGCGTCGATGGGCGACCGCGCGTTCCTGACGAGCGCGAGCAGGATCGAGTATTTCCTCATCCACTCCCGCCGGATGGCGATGTAACGGAGGACGTCCTCGGAGACGCTCTTCATGTTCGCGATCGTCTCGACGTCGGACTCGCGCGTCTTGGGGGACTTCAGCACCGCCGTGGCGACGAGGCGGTTCGAGTCGCGCACGAGGAACAGCCGCTCCTCCCGGCTGCCCCGCCACGCCAGGCGGATCTTCTGCGAAACGGTGTAGTGGGCGAGGCGGGCGAAGAGGTTCTGGTGCATCTCATCCGACTCCGCCGCCGCCGCCGCCGCCGCCGGCGTGATCGCGGCGGCCGTGGGAACCGTCTCCTCGCCCACCTCGGCGGCCCCCTCGGCGGCCGCCCGGGCGTCCTCCTCGCGCTCCTTCTTCAGGAAGAACTCCTCGAGGAACTCGTCCGCCCGCCGGCGGATGTCCGCCGAGAGGTGGGGGTTTTCGAAGAGCCGCTCGACGATGACCGGTGCGGCGAGGAGCCGGACCTGGTTCGTCACGAGGACGTCCTGAAGATACGGTTCGATCCGGTCGGCGAGCCAGGCCAGCGTCCCGTCGGGGACTCCCTTGTGCCGGATCAGCGGCTCGAGAACCGAGACGTCCCGCGTCCGCCGCGCGATGGCGTCGAGCTGCAACGGCTTGACGCCCGGGGAGAGCACGGCTTCCTTCAGCGCATCGGCCCGGAGCGCCTGGAAGCTCTCCTCCGCCAGGGCGCGGAGGGTCGGCTCACCCCGGTTCAGCAGCGTGCCGAGCGCCCGCGCCAGTTCGCTCGGCGCGAGCGGGACGAGACCCCTCGCCGCGAACTCGAGAACCTGCGCCGGCGCCGTCCCGTCCTCGATCTGGGTCAAAAGGTCGCGTTCCGGCTCGCCGACGGCCATGACGCTAGGTTACCGGAGTGGGCTCAACCCTCCGTCCGGACCGCCGAGGGCTCGATGACGTAGTTCTTCACGACCTGTCCCGGCCCTCCGATCGGCCGGAGCGACCGCCCGTCGATCGTCAGCTCGACGACGCCCGCGTTCCCGAGCGAAATCGTGAAGGTCCGGCCTCCCGCGAACTCCCGCGTCGTCCCCTTCGGAAACAGCGCCCGCACCACGACCTTCCCGTCCACCTCGACCTCCGTCCAGCAATCGTCCCGGAAGGTCAGCATGAGCGTGCTCGTCCCGGCCGCACCGGCCGGGGGTGCGCCGACGGCCGTTCGCGCGGAGGCCGGGGCGCCCGCGGGCAGGGCCACCGTCGCCGCAGCGACCGAGGGCGGAAGGGCGAGCGACGCCGGGCCCGTCTCCGGACGCGCGGGAGCCGCAGCCGCCGCTCCGCGGCGCGGCTCGGAGGGCCGGGACTTCAGGACGACCGCCAGCGCCGTCACGATCGCGAGGGTCGCGGCCACCGCGACGACGCGGATGGTCGTGCTCGCGGCGACGGTCCGCCGCGGGACTCTCGTCCGGAGGGTCGCGGTCGTCGGGCGGATGGGGGCCTCGGGCGTCATCTCCTTCGCGCGCTCGGCGTCCCAGTGCTCGAAGACGTGCCGGTAGCCCGCGACGGTCCGGTCGGCGTCGAGCCCGAGGTGGAGGGCGATGGAGCGGACGAAGCCCCGCGAGAAGACGAGCGCCGGGAGGATCTCGAAGCGTCCCGTCTCCAGCGCCTCGATCTGACGCACGGAGACTTTCGTCACGAGCGCGAGCTGCTCGCGCGTCACGTCCCTGAGCTCCCGCTCGCGCCGGAGCTCCTCGCCGAATTCGCGAGGCGTTTCGACCGGAATCACCCCAAGCTACGTTAAGACCCGCTTCCGCCCCCTGTCAATGAACCCGTTGGGGGAATCGACCAGGCGCGCCGCCCAGGCCCGGACGAGGGCCGGGAGCGTCTCGTCGCGGGCCAGCCGCAGCCACTCCGGCCGGGTCCCCGAGACGAGCAGGGCGAGGGCCACCGCCCGCGGCGTCAGGCGGTGCCGGATCAGCGCCTCGCGCACCGCGGGGCGCCTCGACCAGCGCGCCGCCGCGGCCAGTGCCTCCACGGCGTCGCGCGTGGCCCGACCCACGGTCAGCCAGCGGACGAGGTCCTCGGCCGTGAGACGGGAGTTCTGGCAGATGGCTTCGAGAACCATCGGCTCGTTCTCCTCGAGGAGCGGCTGGAAGAGGTCCCGGTCCGCCAGCCGGGCCAGGGCGGCCTTCTCTCCTCTCGAGAGCCGCCGCAGAACCTCCAGCAGCCGGCGGTTGGCGACCTGTCGCACGGGACCGGGGGCGCGCACGTCCCGGGCCACGGCCGCGAGGTCCCGCCACCCGAGATCCTCCAGCATCCGGAGGGCCTCGGCGCGCGGCGAGGCGGGGTGCGCGGCGAGGACCCGCCGGACCGACCGGATCCGGAGGAAGGAGCGCGCCCGGACGACCTGTTCGACGATCGCCGTCGTGACGTAGGGGTGGGCGAGGATCTGAAGGACCTCGCGCTCGCTGAAGCTTTCGAGGTTCTCGGCGACGAGCGCGGCGAGCGAGTCGCGGTCGGCCTCGCCGATCCGGACGGCCCACGGAACCGGAGTCTGCTTTCCTCCGGATGCCGTCAAGCCCGCCGAACGGCGGCGGCGAGCGCCCGGACCCGTCCGGCGGCGGCTTCGACGGGGTCGCGATTCTCCCGCACCGCGTCCTCCATCGCCGAGACTAGCGCACTCCCGACGACGACCCCCTCGGCCAGTCGGGCCACGGCGGCGGCCTGCTCCGGGCTCGAGATGCCGAAGCCGACGGCGAGCGGAAGGCGGGGCGCCTGCCGCTTGACCCGGCCCACGAGGCCGTCGAGCCCCTCCGCGAGCTCCGTCCGGACCCCGGTCACTCCGGTGCGCGAGACGAGATAGAGGAAGCCGCGGGAAAGGGCGGCCGCTTTCCGGAGGCGTCCGTCCGGCGAGGTCGGCGCGACGAGGGAGACGAGGTCGAGCCCCGTCCGGCGAAGACGCTTCGAGAAGTCCCCCGCCTCTTCGGCGGGCAGGTCGGTGACGAGGACGCCGTCGGCGCCCGCGGCCTTCGCCCGCGCGGCGAAGGTCTCCTCGCCCATCGCGAGGATCGGGTTCGCGTAGCCGAACAGGACGATCGCGGTCTCGAAGCCCTCCCGCCGGAGACGCGCGAGGAGATCCAGCGTCGCCGGCAGCGTCGCCCCCGAGGCGAGCCCCCGCTCGCTCGCCCGCTGGATGACCGGTCCGTCCGCGATCGGGTCGCTGAAGGGGATCCCCAGCTCGATGACGTCGGCGCCGGCCGTGGCGAGCGCCGGGAGGAGCCGCCCGGTCGTGGCCAGATCGGGATCCCCCGCCTCGACGAAGACGACGAGAGCGGCGCGGCGCTCCCCCGCGGCGCGCGCGAAGGCCTTCCCGATCCGCGTCGTCACGCCGTCTCCCCCTCGAGCCGGGCGACCGCCTGCACGTCCTTGTCGCCGCGACCGGAGAGGTTCACGAGGATCGCCGCGCCGGAGCGCTTCGGCGCCTCGGCGATCGCCCAGGCGACCGCGTGCGCCGTCTCGAGAGCCGGGATGATCCCCTCGGTCTCGGCCAGACGGTGGAAGGCCGAAAGCGCATCGGCGTCCGGGATCGAGACGTACCGCGTCCGCCCCAGCTCGGCGAGGCGCGCATGCTCGGGGCCGACGGCCGGGTAGTCGAGGCCCGCCGAGACCGAGTGCGTCGGCAGGATCTGCCCGCCCGCGTCCTGGAGGAGGAGCGTCCGCGTTCCATGGAGGACCCCGGGCCTCCCCGGCCCGAACCGCGTCGCGTGCTCGCCGGGCGCCAGGCTCCGCCCGCCGGCCTCCACGCCGACGAGCTCCACGGCCGGGTGCGGAAGGAAGGCGCGGAAGAGGCCGATGGCGTTCGAGCCGCCGCCGACGCAGGCGACGCAGACGTCCGGGAGCTTCCCCGAGAGCTCCTTTCGCATCTGCCGGATCGCCTCGCGCCCGATGACGGATTGAAAGTCCCGGACCATCGCCGGGTAGGGGTGCGGGCCGAGGACCGAACCGAGCACGTAGTGCGTCGTTGCGACGCTCGCCACCCAGTCGCGGAGCGATTCGTTGATGGCGTCCTTCAGCGTCCGGCTCCCGCCCGAGACCGGGACGACCGTCGCGCCGAGGAGCCGCATCCGGTAGACGTTCAGCGCCTGCCTCTCGACGTCCACCTCTCCCATGTAGACGACGCACGTCAGACCGAGGAGGGCCCCGGCGGTCGCCGCCGCCACGCCGTGCTGGCCCGCGCCGGTCTCCGCGATGATCCGCGTCTTGCCCATTCTCTTCGCGAGGAGCGCCTGCCCGAGGGCGTTGTTGATCTTGTGAGCGCCCGTATGGAGGAGGTCCTCGCGCTTCAGGTA
Source organism: Thermoanaerobaculia bacterium (assembly GCA_035519355.1). GTDB lineage: Bacteria > Acidobacteriota > Thermoanaerobaculia > UBA5066 > UBA5066 > DAOMFB01. The sequence continues at coordinate 15,216 of DATIWM010000185.1, forward strand.
GACGCGGGCCCCGCCGAGCGACGTCGTGAGGCGCCTCGCGAACGTGACGGGCGTCGGCCGTCCGGCGTAGGTCCGGAGCAGGTGGTCGAGCTCCGCGCGGAAAGTGCGATCCCGGCGCGACGAGCGCCACGCCGCGTCGAGCTCCTGAAGCGGCGCCATCAGCGTCTCCGGGACGAAGCGCCCGCCGAAAGCGCCGAACCGCCCTCCGGCGTCGGGCTCGGGGGACCGGAAGCGGCCGGGCGGGGCGTCAGGCACGCCGCACCTCCTCCACGAAGGCCGCGATCTTCGCGGCGCTCTTGATTCCGGGGGACGACTCGACCCCCGACGCGGTGTCCACGGCGAACGGATGGGCGGCCCGGATGGCGCCCTGGACGTTTTCGGCGCGAAGCCCTCCGGCGAGGACGAAGGGGCGGCGGACGCCCAGAGTCCGGATCCTCGACCAGTCGAACGGCGTCCCGGTCCCCCCCGTCCGGCCGGCCACGGCCGAGTCGAAGTGGAGGGCGTCGCCGGGCCAGGAGAGGGCCGCTTCCAGGTCGTCCCGGCCGACGCCGACGGTCTGCCAGACGGCGGGGCCCGCGGGAGGTTCGACCGTCCCCGGCGGATCGGAGAGCTGGACCGTGTCGGGGCGGACGAAGGCCGCTGCGGCCCGGATCTCCTCGCTCGTGTTTCCGGAGAAGACCGCCACGACCCCCTTGGCCCCCCGGGCCTTTTCCGCGAGAGCCCGGCCCTTCTCGAGCGTGAGGCGGCGCGGCGAGTGCGGCGCGAAGACGAGGCCGATCCAGTCGACCCCGTGCGCGAGGCAGCTCTCCACGTCCTCCTCGCGGGTCACGCCGCAGACCTTCACCTCCGTCGTCCCGCGCCCGAGGAGGTACCGGATCGCCTTCGCCCCGTCGCCCGACTTCAGGAGCGTTTCGCCGACGAGGAACGCGCCCCAGCCGGCCGAG
>DATIWM010000186.1:0-19744 GCA_035519355.1 Thermoanaerobaculia bacterium
CGCAGTCGACCGCCGGGACGCCCATGACCCACGCGAGCGGCCAGAGGACCTTCGAGAAGATCCACTGGAGCGACAGCTCGGGGAAGCCGATCCTCCCGCCGAGCCACGTGAGGCCCCCGTTGAAGAGCGAGATGAGCGCGATGAAGGCGATCAGCATCCCGCAGATGTTGATGGCGAGCGCGACGCCCTGCGAGGCGCCCGAGGCGGCCGCCTCGATCACGTTCGCTTGCTGGTGCTCGATCTTCACCGTCACGTGGCCCGCGGTCTGCGGCTGGTCCACCTCGGGCCGGAGGATCTTCGCAAGGACGATCGTGGCGGGCGCCGCCATGACCGACGCCGTGATCAGGTAGTTGGCCGGAATCCCCATGGCCGCGTAGGCGAGGAGGACGGCGCCCGAGATGTGCGCCATTCCGCCCGTCATCATCGTCAGCAGCTCGGAATTCGTCATCTTCGGGATGTACGGGGCGACGATGATGGGCGCCTCGGTCTGGCCGATGAAGATATTGGCCGCGACGGCCAGCGACTCGGCGCCCGAGACCTTGAGGAGCTTGGTCATGACGATCGCGAAGAGCTGCACGACGCGCTGCATGATCCCGAGGTAGTAGAGGACCGTGAAGAACGAGGCGATGAAGATGACGATGGGCATCACCTTGAAGGCGAAGATGAACGGCGCGAAGTCGACCCCCGTCGCCTTCGCGATCTGCGCGCCGATCGCGGGCTGCGAGATCCATCCGAAGACGAACTCGGCCCCCTTGTCCGAGAAGGCGATTGCCCCGGTGATCCCGTCGGAGAAGCCCTTCAGGGCCTCGGCGCCGGCCGGCCAGGCGATGACGAGCCCGCCGAGGGCGAACTGCAGCACGACGCCCCACGCCACCGTGGACCAGCGGATCCTCGACCGGTTCTTCGAGAGAAGCACCGCCACCCCGAGGATGACGGCCAGCCCGATGAGCCCCGTGAGACGATCCAAGCTCTCCTCCTTGGCAGGATGGAAGGGGAACGGCGAAGGATAACCCGGCGCGTCAGCGCAGCATCATCCAGAGATACGCGTACTGAAGCGCCGTGACCGTCGCGGTCTGCCGGTTCACCGCGCCGCTTCCGTGTCCGCCCTCGGTGTTTTCGAAGTAGTAGACCGGATGCCCCTGGGCCTCCAGCTTGGCCACCATCTTCCGGGCGTGCGCGGGGTGCACGCGGTCGTCGCGCGTGTTCGTCCAGTAGAACGGCGTCGGGTACTTCGCGTCGGCCTTGAGGAGGTGATAGGGCGACCAGGTCTGGATGTACGCCCAGTCTTCGGGCTTGTCCGGGTCGCCGTACTCGGCCATCCAGCTCGCGCCCGCCAGGAGGTGGCTGAACCGGCGCATGTCCGCCAGCGGCACCTGGGCCACCACGGCGCCAAAGAGTTCCGGGTAGAGCGTGAAGGTCCCGCCGACGAGGAGCCCCCCCTGCGAGCCGCCCATGATCCCGAGGTGACGAGGGGAGGTGATCTTCCGCGCGATCAGGTCGCGGGCGACCGCGGAGAAGTCCTCGAAGTTGTGGATGTGCTGCTCCTTCACGGCCGCCTTGTGCCAGGCCGGGCCGAACTCGCCGCCCCCCCGGATGTTCGCGAGAACGTAGACGCCGCCCCGCTCGAGCCAGGCGGAGCCGAGGACGCCGCTGTAGCGCGGGACCTCGGACGACTCGAAACCGCCGTACCCGTAGAGGAGAGTCGGCGCGGCGCCGTCGGACCTCACCCCCTTCGGCCTCACGACGAAGTACGGGATCCGCGTCCCGTCCTTCGACGTGGCCTCGAGCTGCTCGGTCGTCACGCCGGCCGAATCGAAGAAAGCCGGCATCGTCTTGACCTTCCCGGGCCGGCCGCCAGCTTCCACGAGCCAGAGGGACGAGGGCGTCGTGAAGTCCTGGTACGTGAAGAAGAACGGCTCGGCGAGGTCGTTCGTGGCCGAGATCGTCGCCGTGCCGATTCCGGGTACCGGGATCTCGGTCCGCTTCCAGGTCTCCCCGTTGAGGGAGAGGGCCGTGATGCGGCTCCTGACGTTGTCCAGCGTCTGCACCAGGACGCGGTCCTTCGTCCGCTCCACGCTCGCCAGGGAGACTCTCTCGGACGGCTCGAAGAGCACGTCGAAGCGACCGATCCCGCGCAGGAGATCGTCGATGGTCGAGGCGAGGAGCGAGCCGGCGCGGTACGTCCGGCCCCCCGCCGTCCAGTCGCTTCGGAGCGAGAAGAGAAGTCGATCCCGGAAGAAAGTCCGCAGCCAGGCGTCCTCCGGCACGTCGACCTTGACCAGTCGGTCGCCGAGGAGAAGGAACGATTCGTGCCGGAAGAACGCCGGCACCCGCGTGACGAGGTCGTAGCGCCCGTCGGAGAGGATCTCGCTGGACCCGGCCGACGCGACGTCCTCGGGCCTGCCTTCGAACACGGTCCGCGCCGCGGAAAGCGGCGTCCCCCGCTTCCAGAGCTTCACGACGCGCGGATACCCCGACGTGGTGAGCGAGCCGGCGCCGAAGTCCGTTCCGACCCAGAGCGTCTCCTCGTCACGCCAGTTCACGCTCGACTTCGCCTCGGGGAGAGCGAAGCCGCCCGGGACGAACTGCCTCGTTCCCGTGTCGAACTCGCGCTCGACCGCGGCATCCGAGCCGCCGGCCGACAGGCTGATCATGCAGCGTACGTACTTCGGCGCGAGGCAGGTCGCACCATGGAAGACCCAGGCCTTGCCCTCGGCCTTCGCGAGCGCGTCCACGTCGAGCACCGTCTCCCATTGCGGGCTGGCCGTGCGGTAGGAGGCGAGGGACGTCCGTCGCCAGATCCCCCGTTCGTGGGCGTCGTCCCGCCAGAAGTTGTAGACGGTCTCGCCCAGGAGCTCCGGCGACGGGATCTTCTCCTTCGAGTCGAGGATCTCCAGCGTTCGCGCAAAGACCGGCTTGTACTCCGGACGGGCCTCCAGGATCGCCGTCGTCTTCGCGTTGTGCTGCTTCACCCATTCCAGGGCCTTTTCGCCCTGGACGTCTTCGAGCCAGGCGAACGCGTCGTCGCCGTCCGCGGCCGCCAACCTCCCGGCGAGCACCACCGCGACCGCCAGGACACACCTCACGAAATGCCTCATGTTCAGGACCTTCATGGGACGGGATCATAGGACCGGTGCCGCGAAACGCCCGCCCCGAGCCTGAGGAGCCCTTTTCATGCCGCTCCGAGGCGCCTGTCAGAAGCGGAGCGACCGGGCGTCCGTCTCTCGACCGCGCCAGGTGTGCCGTCCGAGGACGCCGTTCACCCAGGTCGAGCGCGCGCCGATCAGGCCGATGGCGAGGACGAAGACAGGGTGGAGGAGGATGCTGGCGAGCGGGTACCCGAGCCGGCGATGCGCGGCCCCGCGGGCCGCCGCGGTCAGCAGCGCGACGGCGAGGGCGAGGGCGAACGACTCCGAGCCGGGGCCGGGCGAGAAGCCCGCGAGGCCCCCGAAGACGACCGCGGCCGGCAGGAGTCCGTCGAGGACCGTCAGGGCGAGTATCGGGACGGCGATCGCGACCGAGGCACCCATACCGTAGAAGAGGTTCTTCGTGAACCCGTCGATCGTCTCGCCGAGCCCGCGGTACATCCGGACCGAGATCGCGTCGAGTGCCAGGGCAATTCCGCAGCGCAACCCGGCGCGCTTCGCCCGGTATCCCAGCTTCAGGTCGTCGACGACGGATGTCCTCTGCGCCTCGTGGCCGCCGAGGGCGTCGTAGGCCCGCCGGCGGATCAGGTTGAAGACGCCTCCGCCCCCCGCGACGAACGTCGCCCACTGGACGTTGGCAAGCCACCCGGGGCCGTAAACGAACCCGGTGTTCGCGACCGCGGGCGCCAGGAGCCACTCGGCCGCGCCTCTCATCTCCATCTTCGGAAAAAGGGTCAGGAAGTCGAGTTCTCGCGTCCCGGCGTGCGTGAGGGCCCGGGCGAGGAGATCCGGCTCGTAGAACACGTCGGCGTCGGAGAAGAGGAGCCAGTCGTCGGGCCGCGTCGCCCGTGCGGCCGCCGCCCCCTCGTGAACGGCGTGGGGCTTCCCGAGCCAGCCCGGTGGCGGCTCCCCCCCTTCCACGACCCGGAGCCGCCCCGGAAACCGCGCCTCGAGGCCGCGGAGGATCTCCCGCGTCCGGTCTCGCGACCGGTCGTCCACGACGACGACCTCGAAGTCCGGGTCGTCGAGGGACAGCTTCGACTCCGTGGCTGGCCCGACCTCCCGTTCCTCGTCGCGGGCCGGGACGATGACCGAGACGAACGCGCCGCCGGGCGCCCTTCGATCGCCGGAAGAGAGGAGCGGCACGAGACGCCAGAAGAGAGCGACGTTGACGACGCGGAGGATCCAGAGCGCGAGGAGGATCCAGAGAAGGGTCGTGAGCACGCGACGAGAGGCTACAGCAGGGACTCCTCCCGGTACCGCACTCCTCGGGTGGGCCGGATCGGCGTCATCCGGCCTCCAGCACCCAGATGTCGCCGCCGCGCGGCCGGAAGCGGTCGAACAGGACGAAGCGGCCGTCCGGCGACCAGACGGGATAGTCGATCCTGACGTCCGGGTCGTCGAACTCGAAGATCCGCTCGGGCTCGCAGCCTTCGAGCCGCGACACCCAGAGCGCCTTGTGCGCCACGACATCCATGACGTGTGAGCCGCCCGGAGAGAGTGAGATGTGCGAGCCGCCGGCCACTCGTGGAAGGGGCTCGGGTTCGCCGCCCGAGGTGGAAATTCTCATCACCCCTTGCGCTCCCGCGGCGCACCGGAAGAGAACGGACCGGCCGCCGGGCTCGAAGACGAGGAAGTGCCCCATCACGCCGACGTCCGTCAGCCGCCGGGGATCGCTGCCGTCGGCCCTCATGATCCAGACTTCCAGGCGTCCGCTCCGGTCGGACTGCCAGGCGACCTGTTCGCCGTCGGGAGAGAAGACGGGGTTGACGTCGATCGAGTCGGTCCGGGTCAGGCGTTCGATCCGCCCGGTCGCGGTCTCCACGCTCCAGACGTCCGGGCTCCCGCTGCGGCAGGAGAAGAAGACCAGCCGTTCTCCGTCGGGAGAGAAGCGAGGCTGGAAGTCGCCACCGGGCCCTTTCGTGACCGGGCGCGCGCTGCCGTCCTCGAGCCCGAAGGTCCAGATGTTCATGTCTCCCGACCGGTCGGAGTTGAAGGCGATCGTGCGGCCGTCCGGGGACCAGGAGCCCCGGCTGTCCTCCCGGGTCGTCGCGACGACCTTCTCGGGCGGGCCCGTCGGACGGCCCGACGTCGGGTCGACGGGCAGGCGCCAGAGGCTCGCGTTCTGTTTCAGGATCGTGAAGGCGAGACGCCGTCCGTCCGGCGAGAGCGTCACCTCGACGTCCTGTCCGGCGCCGGTCGTCAGCTGTTGGAGCGGCCCGGCGGGCGTCCCGTCGGGTGCCACGGGTACTCTCCACACATTGAGCCCGCCGCTTCGCTGCGACGAAAAGTAGATGAAGTCGCCGGACGGAGACCAGACCGGGCAGACGTCCGGGGAGACGTCATTCGTGATGAAGGTCAGCGTCCGCGACGTGACGTCCACGACCCTCACGTCGAATTTCGTCCGTTCGATGTTCTGGAAGACGATTCGGCGGCCGTCGGGCGAGAAGCGGGGACGGACGTGGACGACCGCCTCCGAGACGTCCGAGGTCACCTGCTGGGGGTTGCGCCCCCGCCCGTCCGCCACCCAGAGGCGGTGCGGGCCCGCCCAGGAGGCGTCGAACGCCATTCGACCGTCCGGTGCGCAGGCCGGGTTGGCCGCGTCCCGGAGGATCAGGGACTCTCGTCCCGTGGCGAGGTCGAGAGCCCAGACGTCGGCGCCGCCATACTGGCCGAAGACGTCCCCCGGCTCGAGCCGCCGCTGCCTCTCCCGACCACGTACGAAAAGGAGCAACGCGCCGTCGAAGGACCATGCGGGCTGGATGTCGTCGAACTCTCCGTGGGTGAGCGGCGACTCCTCGCCCGTCGTCAGGACCCGGGCGAAGATCTTCCGGACGGGACCGACGTCACGGCTGAAGGCGAGCCTCTCCCCGTCCGGCGACCATGACGGAAATTCCTCGATCTCCTCGGCGAAGGTCGCCTGGGCGAGTCGGCCGGGCCGGGGAGCGGGCCGCTCCGGTGCGAGTCGGGCGGCCTGCAGCTCCCGAACGGCGATCGACATCTCTCGAAGACGCGCTTCGGGATCCTTCTGCAGAGCCTCCCGAAGGAGGGAAACGAGCCGCGGCGGCGTGCCGGGGGGAAGGAGCGAGAGGTCCACGTCACTCAGGAGGACGGCGGCCAGCGCGTCCGCGACGGACGCGCCGGGAAATGCCTTCCTCCCGGTCACCAGCTCGTACAGGACGCAGCCGAACGCCCAGATGTCCGTCCGCGCGTCGACGTCCGCCCCGCGCGCCTGCTCGGGCGACATGTAGGCCGGCGTTCCGAGGACCACGCCGGCCGCCGTCGCACCCGCCGTCAGCGTCGCCGACTGCGTCGTCCCGGGTCCCGCGCCTTCCTTCGACCGGCTCCTTTCGAACGCCTTCGCCAGACCGAAGTCGAGTAGTTTCACCTTTCCCTTCGGTGAGACTCTCACGTTCGCCGGCTTCAGGTCCCGGTGGACGATTCCCTTCGCGTGCGCCGCCTCCAGCGCCTCGGCGATCTGACCGGCGATGGAAAGAGACTCTTCGAGTGACAGAGCGCCGCGGGCGATCTTCACGTCGAGACCTTCGCCTTCCACGAGCTCCATCACGAGAAGGTGTCGCCCGGCGGAAGCCGGAGCGCCGGGAGAGCCGGGAACTTCTTCGAATGAGTAGATGGCGGCAATATTCGGGTGATTCAGCGCGGCGAGGGCGCGAGCTTCCCTCTCGAAGCGCGTCTTCCTCTCTTCACTTTCCAGGAAATCCCCCGGTAAGACCTTGACCGCAACCTCTCTCGCAAGTCGCGTGTCGAGGGCCTTGTAGACCTCCCCCATCCCGCCCGCGCCGAGGAGCGAGACCGCTTCGTATGGGCCGAGCCTCTCTCCCGGCTTCAGCGGCATCTGCTGAGAAAGAGTATCAAGTTCCCGATTGGATGCGGCCCGCTCCCCGTTGAGGGCATCATCGGGGTGCTCGACACGCGGACCCGCCGACGGGTGGAGGTGAGAATTGTCCAACCTGCGAATCATGGCCGGGCTCCTGCTTTTCGGGGCTCTCGCTCCGGCCGCCGGGGCCGGAACTTATCCGCCCGACTTATTCCGGGAGATGCATTGGCGGATGATCGGCCCCTTCCGTGGGGGACGGACGGTCGGGGCCGCCGGGGTCCCGGGCCAGCGCGGCCTCTTCTACATCGGCGTGAACAACGGCGGCGTCTGGAAGACGACCGACTACGGTCAGACCTGGACGCCGGTCTTCGATGGCCAGCCGACGCAGTCGATCGGAACCGTCGCGGTCGCCCCCTCAGACCCGAACGTCCTCTACGTCGGGAGCGGCGAGGGGCTGCAGCGCCCCGACCTCTCCGTCGGGGACGGGATCTACCGCTCGACGGACGCCGGGAAGAGCTGGACGCACGGCGGGCTTCGAGACGGGCAGCAGATCCCGGCGATTCTCGTCGACCCGCGCGACGCGAAGACGATTCTCGTCGCCGTCCTCGGCCACCCGTACGGCCCGAACGAGGAGCGGGGCGTCTTCCGCTCGACGGACGGCGGCCAGACGTTCACGAAGGTCCTCTACAGGGACGAGGACACCGGCGCGATCGCCCTCGCGGCGGACCCCGGGAACCCCCACGTCGTCTACGCCGCGCTCTGGGAGTCGCGTCAGGCGCCGTGGGAGAACGGTGAGTTCCGCGGGCCCGGGAGCGGCCTCTTCCGGTCGACCGACGGAGGGAAAACCTGGTCTCCTTTCGGGAAGGGGCTGCCCACCTACACAGAGGGGCTCGGGCGGATCGGGCTGACCGTCGCCCCGAGCGACCCGAAGCGGCTCTACGCCGTCGTCGAGGCGGGCCGGGAGCACGGGGGCGTCTTCCGGTCGGACGACGGCGGGGAGAGCTGGCGGCGGGTCAACGGCGAACCGCGCGTCTGGGATCGCGCCAACGACTTCGCCGAGGTCAAGGTCGACCCGAAGAACCCGGACGTCGTCTGGGTGGCGAACACCACGACGTACCGCTCGACCGACGGCGGGAAGAGCTTCACGGCGGTGAAAGGGGCTCCCGGCGGGGACGACTACCACTCGATCTGGATCGACCCCGACGACCCGAAGACGATCCTCCTCGCGAGCGACCAGGGAGCGACGCTGACGGTGAACGGCGGCGAGAGCTGGAGCAGCTGGTACAACCAGCCGACGGCGCAGCTCTACCACGTCTCGACGGACAACCGCTTCCCGTACCGGGTCTACGGCGGACAGCAGGAGAGCGGCTCCGTCGGCATCGCGAGCCGCGGCGACTACGGCGCCATCACGTTCCGCGACTGGTATCCCGTCGGCGCCGAGGAGTACGGCTACGTCGCGCCGGATCCGCTGAACCCGGACATCGTCTACGGCGGGAAGCTCACCCGGTTTTCCCACGCGACGCGGGACGTGCAGGACGTCAGCCCCGAGCCGGTCCGGTCGGGAAAATTCCGGTTCCTCCGGACCGCCCCCGTCCTCTTCTCTCCGGCCGATCCGCGCATCCTCTATTACGCGGGAAACGTCCTCTTCCGGACGACGACCGGCGGGAAGAGCTGGGAGGTGATCTCCCCCGACCTCTCGCGCGAGGCCCCCGAGGCTCCGCCGTGCGTCGGCGTTTACCGGACGCCCGAAGTCGAGAAGGGGCTGAAGGAGAATCGCCGGGGCGTCATCTACGCCGTCGCCCCCTCCCCTCTCGACGTCAACCTGATCTGGGCCGGGACGGACGACGGCCTCGTCCACGTCACGAAGGACGGCGGGAAGAGCTGGAGGAACGTCACGCCGCCAGCCCTCACGTCGTGGAGCAAGGTCTCGATGCTCGAGGCCTCGCGGTTCGCCGCGGGGACTGCCTATGCCGCGATCAACCGGCTGCGCCTCGACGACCTCTCGCCGCACGTCCTCCGGACCGGCGACTACGGAGCGACCTGGACCGAGATCGTCGCGGGGCTTCCCCGAAACGCCCCCGTCAACTCCGTCCGCGAGGACCCCGTCCGGAAAGGGCTTCTTTACGCGGCGACCGAACGGGGCGTCAGCGTCTCCTTCAACGACGGCGAGAGCTGGCAGTCTCTCCAGCTCAACCTCCCGGCCACCTCCGCGCGAGATCTCGTCGTCCACGAGAACGACCTCGTCGTCGGGACGCATGGAAGATCGTTCTGGATCCTCGACGACGTCACCCCCCTCCGGCAGCTCGATCCCGACACCCTGGCGACGCCGGTCCATCTCTTCGCCCCGCAGGCCGCGACGCGGGTCCGCCGGAACCGGAACACCGACACGCCCCTCCCGCCCGAAGAGCCCGCCGGAGAGAATCCGCCCGACGGCGCGATCGTCCACTACCTCCTGAAATCGAAGCCGGCCGGACCGGTGACGCTGGAGATCCTCGACGCGAAGGGCTTGACGATCCGCCGCACCTCCAGCGCCGACGTCCCCGAGCCGGTCGAGAAGGATCTCAACGTCCCGACCTACTGGGCCCGGCCGCCGCGCGTCCTTGGCGACCATCCCGGCCTTCACAGGTTCGTCTGGGACCTCCGCTATCCCGACCCGCCGGCGGCCGAGCCCGAATACCCGATGTCCGCCATCTACCGCGACACGCCTCGCGGCCCGCAAGGTCCTCTCGTTCCGCCGGGAACCTTCACCGTGAAGCTGACGGTCGACGGCCAATCCTTCACGCAGCCGCTCACGGTCCGGATGGACCCGCGCGTCCCGACCTCACCCGAGGGTCTCGCCGAGCAATTCGCTCTCGCCATGAGGATCAGCGCCGCTCTCCGGAAGAACGACGAGGCGCTTCAAGGAGTCGCGGCCTTCCGCGCGAATCTGAAGGAGCGGATCTCGAAGACGACAAGTACGGCGGAGAAGGAGAAGCTCGCCGCGCTCGACCAGAAGGCGGCCGATCTGCAGGGAGCGGAGAGAAGGCGTCGCGGCCGCCGCGGCCGCCCCCCGGCCGAGAAGGATTTCGGGCGGATTGCCGGCGAGCTGCTCTGGCTCCTCGACGTCGTCGAGTCGACCGACGCCGCCCCGACGACGCAGGCCGTCGCCGCGACGGCAAGCCTCGAAGACGCTCTGGACGCAGCACTCGCGCGGTGGGAAGGCGTCGCCGGGACGAAGCGCGCCCGATAGAGAGGGGCCTTCCCTCCCGCGCCCTCTCATCGATGGGTCAGCCGGGCCGATCCGGCGGGACAGACGGCCTATTTCGCGGGAACGGAGAGGTCTTCGAGCTTGGCACCCTTCTTGGCGACGTAGAAGGCGAGCGCCTTGGCGGGAGCGCTGGCGCTCTCGTTCTTCACGTTGTGCACTTCACCCGCCGAGGTGTGAAACGCCTCCCCGGCGTTGACCTTGACGGGCGGCTTCCCCTGCACCTCCAGGGTGACCGAGCCCTCCTGGATGTAGACGATCTCCGAGCCCGACTGGGTGTGCTTTCCGCTCGCGACGCCAGGCGGCAGGACGCGGAGCACCAGGATGGCTTCCATTCCCTTCGCGGTTGCCAGGTCCGTCCGGGACAGGATGGTCCCGGCTTTCAATGGCTCCTCGGCGCTCGACATCCTGCTGCCAAACACGCCTGACGCAACGCTCACGACCAACACGAATCCGAGGAAAGAGTGGATGCGCTTCATAGAGTCCCCCCTTTTCGTGGTTCTAGTAATTGCCCAGCCGGGTCCCCGAGGCTTCAGTGATCCGGAGCCTAACACGCACTGATCGTGCGGTTCCGCCGGGACTAGAATCCCCGCAGTAGCAAATACCTGACGGGCCGCCGGAACAAGCGTCGATGCGCCGGAGGGCGGCGGCGGCTGCTTCCTTCGACCCGGAATGTGACGGCAATGGGCCTTTCCGCAGGAGCAACGCTAGGGCCTTACGAAGTTCTCGCCCCCATCGGCGCGGGAGGCATGGGTGAGGTGTACCGGGCCCGTGACACACGTCTTGGCCGCGACGTGGCGATCAAGGTGCTACCCGAAGACGTGGCGGCCGATTCCCGTGCCCTGGCGCGTTTCGAGTCGGAAGCTCGTGCCGTCGCCGCCCTGTCCCATCCAAACATCCTCGCCCTCTTTGACGTCGGGAAAGAGGGTGCCGTCTCGTTCGTCGTCACGGAGTTTCTGGAAGGTGGGACGTTGCGCGAGGCCCTGGCCAGGGGACCGCTGCCGCTGACGAAGGCCCTCGATGTCGGGCTCCAGGTGGCGGAAGGGCTGGCGGCGGCGCACGGCAAAGGGATCGTCCACCGCGACGTCAAGCCGGACAACGTCTTCCTGACACGGGACGGGCACGCCAAGCTCCTCGACTTCGGCCTCGCCCGCCGGGAGGCCACGCGCCACGATCCGGCCGACACCCGGTCTCCGACGCTCGCGGCCATTACCGAGAAGGGGGTCGTCCTCGGAACCACAGCTTACATGTCGCCGGAGCAGGCTCGTGGCGAGGCCGTCGACTTCCGGAGCGACCAGTTCTCGCTCGGCGTCGTCCTCTACGAGATGCTGTCCGGAAAGCGCCCCTTCACGGGAACATCGGCCGCCGAGTCGCTCGCCGCCACCATTCGGGACGAGCCGGAGCCGCTGACGACGCTCGCGCCGAAGCTTCCGCCGCTCCTCGGATGGATTGTCCAGCGCTGTCTCTCGAAGGACCCGGAAGGGCGCTATTCCTCGACGAAGGACCTCGCCAAGGAGCTGCAGAACCTCCGGACGCACCTCTCCGAGGCCGTCAGCGCGACGGAGGTCTCGACCGGCGAATCGCACCGGCTCCGCCGGCGAGACTCCCTCCGCCTGCTCCTGGCTGTCGGCGCACTCGCCGCCGTGCTTGGCCTCCTGCTCGTCTTCCGACTCGTGCGAACCAGATCTGTCGGGATTCCCCCCCTGAGCCTTTCGCTCTCTTTCCCGGTCGACGCCTCGCCGGACATCTTCAACACGAACCCGCTCGCCCTGACGCCCGACGGGAAGACCCTCGTCTATGTGGGAATGAGGGACACGAGGCCGATGCTCTTCGTCCGCCGGCTCGACCGCGACGAGATCCGGCCAATCCCGGGGACGGACGGGGCGGCGCTCCCCTTCCTCTCCCCGGACGGTCGGGAGGTCGGGTTCTTCGCCGAAGGAAAGCTGAAGAAGGTGACGCTCGACGGCGGGTCGCCGATCACTCTCTGCGATGCCCGGATTCCCCGCGGCGGCAGCTGGGGACCGGACGGCACGATCGTCTTCACGCCGAGCGCGATGTCCGGCCTTTGGCGCATCTCGTCTTCGGGCGGAGAGCCTCGCAGTGTGACGACTCCGGACGCGGCCAAGGGCGAACGGCACCTCTACCCACAGATCCTCCCGGACCGAGAGCACGTCCTCTTCGACCTCTCGGACCGCGATCGGGCGGGAGGTGCCGCCGTCGTCTCGCTCCGGACCGGCGAGCAGAAGATCGTCTCGGAGAATGCCTCGTACCCCCGGTTTCTTCCGACGGGGCACCTCGTCTTCACGCGCCCCGGCTCGCTCTTCGCCGTCCCGTTCGACCTGAGGAAGCTCGAGGCGTCCGGGCCTCCCGTCCCGCTTCTCACCGATCTCGTGACGAATCTCAGTTTCCTGAGGACGGCCGAGTACGCTTTCTCGCAGGACGGAACGCTCGTCTATGTCCCGACCCGGCCGTTTCAGCGGACGTTCGTCTGGGTGGACCGGAAAGGGGCCGTGGAGCGGATCCCGTTCCCGCCCGGAGGCTACGAGGAGGTCGTCCTCGCGCCGGACGGGAAGCGGCTCGCCACGAGAGCCATCGACAAGAGCGAGAAGATGTCGCTTCTTTTCGGAGACCTCGCGCGGGGGACTCTCACCCGTTCAACGGCCGAAGGGTCCTTTCAGTGCCTCGCCTGGGCACCGGACGGGAAACGAGTGGCCTTCGGCTTCAAGCCCGCCGGAGGACGAGGACTCTTCAGCGTCTTCTGGCAAAACGCCGACGAAAGCGCCCCCCCGGAACGGCTGACGCCCGAGACGCGGCTCCGGATGGAGCTGCCGACGTCCATCTCGCCGGACGGCAGCCTGACGCTCGTTCAGGTGATGGACTACGCGGATTCGAGCCCGGCCAATACCCGCTGGGACATCTTCGTCCTCCCGCTCGGCGGGGAGAAGCCGATGCGTCCCTTCCTGAAGTCGCGGGCCAAGGAGGAGCTTGCGCGGTTTTCGCCCGACGGCCACTGGGTCGCGTATCGGTCGGACGAGTCGGGCCAGCTGGAGATATTCGTCCAGCCGTTCCCGGGACCGGGACCCAAGTGGCAGATCTCGACCGAAGGCGGGAGCGAGCCGCGCTGGTCCCGGAGCGGCCGCGAGCTGTTCTACCGGCAGGACGACAAGATCAACCGCCAGAACGACAAAATGATGGTCGTCGAGGTCGAGACGGCGCCGACGTTCCGAGCCGGGCGGCCACGGGTGCTCTTCGAAGGACAGTTCTACGACTTCGGAATCAACTGCTACGACGTTGCGCCCGATGGTTCGCGCTTCCTCATGATCAAGGAAGACCCCGCCGAGCTGGGCCCCGCCCACGTCAACGTCGTCCTGAACTGGTTCGAGGAGGTGAAGCGGAGGGTCCCCGGGACGAACTGAGCTGAGGAGCGCGGAGATCGCAGGGAGCTACGACGTCAGCCCGACGACCTTGCCGTCCACGAGATCGATCCGTTCGGCGGCGGGGACCGCCGGAAGGCCCGGCATCCGGAGGATGTCGCCGAGGATCGGCACGAGGTAGCCCGCCCCCGCCGCGAGGATGACGCCGTGCACGGTGATCCCGAAGTCCTCGGGGCGCCCGAGGAGCTTCGGGTCGTCGGAAAGCGACTTCTGGGTCTTGGCGACGCAGACCGGAAGGAACTCGTACCCGAAACGCTTCGCCATCTCGAGGTCGCTCTCGGCCTCGTGGCTCCACGTCACGTCCTTCGCGCCGTACATCAGGTGCGCGATCTTCGAGAGCTTCACTTTCGGCGGGTCGGTCCGGTCGTACAGGGGCCTGAACCGGCCGGGGTCGCGCGCGGCGACCCCGACGACGGCCTCGGCGAGAGCCGTCCCGCCCTCTCCCCCCTTCATGAAGACGTCGGCGACGGCAAAGGGAACCTTCAGCCGCGCACACTCCGCCCGGACCACCGCGATCTCCTCCTCGGTGTCGGCCGCGAACCGGTTGAGGGCGATGACGGGCCCCTCGCCGAAGGTCCGGATGCTCTCGACGTGCTTCACCAGGTTCGGCAGGCCCCGCTGCACGGCTTTCGGGTCGGGCACAGTCAGGGATTCTCTGGGAGCTCCGCCGTGCATCTTCAGCGCGCGGACCGTCGCGACGAGGACCACGGCCGCCGTATCGAGGCCGGCCGAGACGCACTTGATGTCGAAGAACTTCTCGGCGCCGAGGTCGAGGCCGAAGCCGGCCTCCGTCACCGTGTAATCGGCGTACGCCATCGCCATCTTCGTCGCGAGCACCGAGTTGCAGCCGTGCGCGATGTTCGCGAAGGGGCCACCGTGGACGAAGGCCGGGACCCCCTCGAGCGCCTGGACGAGGTTCGGTTTCAGGGCGTCCTTGAGAAGGACCATCATCGAGCCGGCGGCCTTCAGATCCGCCGCCGTGACCGGGTTCTTCTCGCGGGTCAGCGCCACGACGATTCGCGACAGGCGCACCCGGAGGTCTTCCGCGTCCTCGGCGAGGCAGAGGGCCGCCATCACCTCCGAGGCGGGCGTGATGTCGAAGCCGGTCTCACGAGGCACCCCTTCCATGGCGCCGCCGAGGCCGATGACGACGTGGCGGAGCGACCGGTCGTTCATGTCGATGACCCGCCGCCAGAGGACGCGCCTCGGGTCGATCCCGAGCGCGTCGCCGTGCTGGATGTGGTTGTCGAGGAGGGCGGCGAGGAGGTTGTGGGCCGCCGAGACGGCGTGGAAATCGCCCGTGAAATGGAGGTTGATGTCGGCTTCCGGAACGACCCGGGCGAGCCCCCCGCCGGTCGCGCCCCCCTTCAACCCGAACGTGGGGCCGAGAGACGGTTCGCGAAGGGCGAGGCAGGCTCTCTTCCCGATCCGCGTTAGACCCTGGGCGAGTCCGACGGAGATCGTCGTCTTCCCCTCGCCGGCGTCCGTCGGCGTGATCGCCGAGACGAGGATCAGCTTGCCCGGCGCCCGGCCGGAGTCGCGGGCCGCGAGCGAGACCTTCGCCTTGTCGTCCCCGAAGAGCGTCAGCTGGTGGTGCGGGATGCCGAGAGAGGCGGCCACGTCGACGATCGGGCGCATCGCTGCACCTCCCCGCTCTCAGAATGGCCCCCGGACACCGCCGCTTTAATGGGGCGAACGCATCAGGCAGGAGCCGTATCGGCCGAAAGGACGGCCTCGGCGCTTAGCGGGACGAGCCGGAAACGTAGGCCCGGCGGTCGGCTTCGAACGTCCGCTTCGACTCCTCGAGAAAGGCCCGGACCGCGGCGTCGCCCCGGACGGGCTCGAGAAGCGGGTCGCGAGCGAACCAGGGATAGGGATTGAAGTTCCCAGCCGTGACCTTTCGAAGCCGGACCAGCGCCTCGGCGGCGTCCTTCCGCGCCGCGGCCACCAGCGCGGCGTTGTACTGGACGTGGTGGTCGTCGTAGAGGCCGGCGGCCTTCTCGATGAGCCCGTCCGCTTCCGCTCGTGCCCCGCGCCGCGCCGCCAGGACGGCCCGAAGGCTCAGCGCCCAGGTGTTCCGCGGCTCCCTCTCCAGCGCCTGGGAGATCTCCACGTCCGCCTCCGCGTCGCGGCCCAGCCGGAGGAGGGCGTCCGCGGCCGTGACGTACGCCACGCTGAATCCGGGGGCCATGGCGACGGCCTTCCGCGCCAGCGCGAGCGCCTCCTCGTACCTCCCCTGCTGAAGCCGGATCCAGCCCGTCGACGCGACCGGAGCTGCCCACTTCGGATTGATCTCCGAAGCGCGTTCGTGCGCGCGGACGCCTTCCTCGAAGAGACCGAGGTGTAGGCCGTAGCCCACCCCCATCCAGTAGTGCGCGACGTCGAGGTTCGGGGAGAGCTCGAGCGCGCGCCGCGCCTCCGGCAGCGCCCTCCGGAAATCGAAGTTCTGGTGCTGCGACGAGAGCACCTGTGCCCGGGCCTGATGTGCCTCGGCAAGGTACGGTCCCAGCTCGAGGGCCCGTGCCGCCGCTTCTTCCGCACGGCCGGCCCAGGCCGGGTCGGCGTCGAAGTACTGGAAGCTGTATCGCGCGCATGCGAACGCCAGACCCGCCCACGCGGGAGCGTATTTCGGGTCGACGCGGAGGGCCTCCTCGTAAAGAGCGATCGCGCGCGCGTTGTCCGCCTTCGTGTTGGCCTGATAGGCCGCCCGCGCCCGCTCGTAGAGGTCGAAGGCGGACGCCGCCGCTACGGGAGCCGAAGGAGCCGCTGCGGAGTCCGTGCCGCCGGCGCGTCCGGCCGAGCCGGGCCCCGGTCCCCGGCGGGAAAGCCAGGCCGCCAGGACGACGGCCGCGGCGAGCACCGCCACGGTAGCCGGGACGAGTCCCTTGGGACGCGACGGCCTCGGCCGGACGGCGGCGAGGGCCGCGGCGAGCTCTCGGCCGGAGGCGGGACGCCGCGCGGGTTCCTTCTCGAGACAGCGGGCCACGAGCGCGCGCAACTCTGCCGGCGCGCCGGCCCATCGCCGCTCGTCGAAGGGAGGGGCCGCGCCGAAGAGCGCTCCCAGCGTCTCGGCCGTGCTCGGACGGAGGAACGGTGAGCGCCCGGAGACCGCCTCGTACAGCAGGCAACCGAAGGCCCAGACGTCCGTGCGGGGGTCCACCGCCTCGCCACGCGCCTGCTCCGGGCTCATGTACGCGGGCGTCCCGAGGACCGAGCCCGCCAGGGTCGGCGAGGCCGTGGCCGTGGCGGCCCTCGTGTCGCCGCTCGCCGCATCGTTCGCGACGATCTTCGCCAGGCCGAAGTCCAGGAGCTTCACGTGCCCGTCGCCCGTCACCTTGACGTTCGCCGGCTTCAGGTCCCGGTGGACGATCCCCTTCTCGTGCGCCTGCCCCAGCGCGTCGGCGACCTGGCGGGCGACCGAAAGAACCTCTTCGGAAGACAGGGGGCCCGAGAGCAGCTTCTGCGCGAGGTCTTCACCTTCGACCAGCTCCATGACGAGCAGATGGCGCGTCGACGACGCCGGGGAGCCGGGGACCTCATCGAAGGAATAGACGGCGGCGATGCCGGGATGGTTCAGGCTCGCGAGAACTTTCGCCTCGCGCTCGAAGCGCTGCCGTCTCTCCTCGTCCTCGAAGAACTTCTCCGGCACGACCTTGATCGCGACGTCCCTCCCGAGCCGAGTGTCCCTGGCGCGCCAGACCTCCCCCATTCCTCCGGCGCCGACAGGCGCGACGAACTCATACGGCCCGGCACGACTTCCGGCGGAAATGGTCACGATCGCCACCCGAACCTGCTGCAAGGGTGTCTTCCGGCGGGGCGCATCACTTCGATCCCGGCTCGGCTTTCCAGTCCAGGACGACGTGGATCGCGTTCGTCTTCGCGGTACGGGCGTAGGTGAGAACCAGGAACTTCGAGCCGTCCGGGGAGGGGAGGTAGAAGTTCCGGATTCCGCTCGGCGTCATCTCCCCCGTCGCTGCGTCGAACAGGGCCTGGGGCGATCCGGCCGAGAACGTCGGCGACGTGGAGACGGGAACCGCCATCAGCTGTCCGTCCGCCGCGAGGTAGAAGAGCTCCTTCCCGTCCCGCCGCCAGAGCGCCTGGTCGCCGCCCCCCGTCGAGACCTGCCACTTGCCGCCCCCCGGCGGGAACGACTGGACGTAGACCTCGGAACGGCCTGTCTCGTCCGACGAGTACGAGAAGTACCTCCCGTCGGGAGAGACCGCGCTGTGGGACTCGTTGACCGGCGAGGTCAGGAGCGGAACCGGCTTTCTGTCGCCGCCGAGGGGCAGCAGCCAGAGATCCATCTGGTTCCGTGGGCTCTGGCTCTCAACGAGGAGCGCCTTCCCGTCCCTCGTCCAGTCGTCCGGCCACTTGGCCTCGTCGGATTTCCAGACCAGCTCCTCGGACCCGACGCCCGAGGCGGCTCTCACGTAGATGTCCGAATTGCCTTCCCGATCCGAGCCATAAGCAACGCGCGTACCGTCCGGGGAGAAGGCCGGACTCCCGTCCTCTCCCTTTCCGAAGGTCAGGCGTGAGACGGTGTTGCGCTCGAGGTCGAGCATCCAGACGTTCTGATCGCCCGCACCGCCCGTGGACGTGGCGCCCGCGACGACGCGCTTCCCGTCGGGGGAGAGAGAGAACTCGTCGAATGATCCCGGGGGAAGGACGGTGTCGATGAACCGGCCGGATCGGTCCCTGAAGGCCAGCCGCCCGGCCGCCTCGTCGTAATCGCGATACGCCAGGACGCCGCCCGACGAAGCGGAAAACGGCGCATAGGCCGTCGGTCCCGAGTTTCCGACGTTGTCGAGACCCTCCGCGACGGCGACCGGGCTTCCGGGAGGCCGATCGCTCTTCAGGTCCATCGGCATGAAGACGAGGCGGTTGTTCCGGACGCTGAGGAGCCCGCCCGGCTCGACCCACTGAGAGAGGCCAACGCCTCCCGTCAGCCGGCGCGGCTTCGACGCCCCCGTCTCCGAGAGGAACACACCTTTCCCCTCGTCGCTCGCGGCCATGGCCACGAAGATGAAGCGCTTTCCGTCGGGCAGGAAGGACGGCCACCGGTGGCTCGTCTGCTTCAGATCCTCGGAAAGTCTGGTCATCGGAGCGGGCGTCCCCCCTCGCGCCGATATGCGGAAGACCGGATCGCGTGTCGACGGAGAAAAGAGGATGACGTCGTCCGCGCCCCACGTGCCGCCGCGCGCCTCCGTCGCGTCGCAGAGGGTCTGAAGGATCCCCGTCGCGACCTCGACGACGACGAGCTTTCCGCCCGAGAAGAAGCCGAGCGACCGGCCGTCCGGCGACCAGAACGGGAAACGTCCGTTTTCGGCGCCCCGGACCCGCTTCGCTCCGCCCTCGGAAAGAGCCCGCACCCAGATGCCGCCGGCCTCGTCGGCGCCGAGCGCCGTGAAGGCGACTTGCCGTCCGTCGGGCGAAACGGCGAGCGAGAGACCCAGCGTCGTCTTTTCGGGCATCGGAACGTCGAAACGGACGAGCCCGAGGGAAGCCGGCGCCGGTCGCGGGGCGCGAGCGCGCAGCGCGAGCACTCCGGCAGCCGCGGCGAAGGCGGCCGCAAGGGCCCAGGAAAGATAGAGAGACTTTCTGCTCCCTCGCGTGGACACCGTCTGTGCGCTGCGACCCAGAGTGGGACCTGGACCCGCTTGTCTTTCTTCGGAGGGAAATGAACCCGTAGCACCGGGACCGCTCAGTTCCTCCAGGTCCAGCCGCGCGTCGGCGATGTCGTGGAGTCGCAGCTTCGCATCCCGCTGCAGGCACCGTCGAAGGACCTTCCGGACAGAGCCCGGAGTTTGATCCGGCAGCCTTGACCAGTCGGGGTCTTCCTTCAGGACGGCCGCGAGCGTGTCGCTGACGGTCTCCCCGTCGAAGGCCCGCATCCCCGTCAGCATCTCGTAGAGGACGCAGCCGAAGGCCCAGACGTCCGCCCGCTTGTCGACCGTCTTCCCCCGGGCCTGCTCGGGGCTCATGTAGGCCGCCGTGCCGAGAATCATCCCTGCCGCCGTGGCCCGCGCCGTCAGCGTCGGAGACTTCGTCAGCGCCCCCCCGCTTCCGCTCTTGTCGCTCGTCG
>DATIWM010000187.1:0-6810 GCA_035519355.1 Thermoanaerobaculia bacterium
ATCCCGGCGCTGAAGCTCGACGAAAAGGGGGCGCCCCGGCCCGCGGAGCCGCCGAGGACCGAACCGCGTCCCTCCATCCGACCGGTGCCGTCCCTCGACGTTTCGAACCTCTCCCGGACGGGAGACGGAGGCGGCGCGGCACGGCGCGGCGCCCCCGTCACGCCGCCGGCGCTCCCGGACGGAGCGGGCCCGGGCCCGCGCCCGCCCGCACTCCCTCTCGACGCGACCGGTTCGATCCGGCGAACGGGCAGCCCCGTCACGCCCCCCGCCGTGAAGGCCTTTCCCGCGCGCCCTGCGATTCCCTCGCCCGGGCCTCCGGGAGTTCCGTCCGGCGCGCCGGAGAAAGCCGTCCGGACGGCCGACGAGACGACGCTCGGCTCGCCTCCGCCCTCGCCCCCGCCCCGGGACCCAGCGGCGGCGACGAGGCTTGACGGGGCCGTGGCGCCGGCCCCGAAGGATCGGACCGCCCCCCTGAAGGTCGAGGCTCCGGTTTCGCCTCTGATCCGGGAGAGAACGGCTCCGTTCAGGACGGAGCCGGCGCCGGCCGCTCCGCCGAAGGAGAAGACGTCGCCCGTCCGGCTCGAACCCGGCTCCGAAGCGGGGGCCGGAGTCGATCCGCTCGAAGGCGTCCTGCGCCGCGAGGTCAGCCGGAAGTGGGCCTGGGCGGTCGTCGGTCTCGTCCTGGCTCCAGCCCTTTTCGTCATCCTTCTCCTGTTCTCTCGAAGCCGGCAGATCGTTCCGGGGAGCGAGAGCGACGGCTCGGCCGCCGAGGCGGCGGTGGCCGAGAAAAGACGTCTCCTCGACGACGGAAACCAGCTCCTTTCGGACGGGAAGATCGAGGAAGCCCGGCAGCGCTTCCTCGAGCTGGCGCGGGTCGCCCCGGAATCCGCGGCGGCGCGCGACGCCCTTCGGAAGACGGACCGTCTGCTCGCCAAGAAGGCGGAGCAGGACCGCCGGAGCGCCGACGTGGCCCGGGAGCTCTCCGCCGCGCGGGCCGCTCGGGCGGCCGCGGACCCGGCCGCAGCCGTCGTGGCCGCCGACGCCGTCCTGTCGCTCGAGCCGGACCAGGCCGAAGCGCTGGCCCTGCGTCGGGCGGCGGTCGAGGAGATCCGGCGGCTCCCGAAATCGGAGCAACGACGAGCGGAGGCTCGCCTCCGGACTCTCCGGGCCGAGGCCCGTCCGCTTCCTCCGCCGGCGCCGGCCGCTCCCGCGGCCGTGGCCCCGCGGGAGGCTTCAGCCGGATCCCCGCTCCGTCTCGCCTTCCGGAGCCCTTTCGTCGCCGGCACGGTCTTCGTCCGGATGAACGGGACGGAAATCCTCCGCCGGTCCTTCGACTTCGGCGGGAAGACGGGCGGCGTTCTCGAGGCGAACGTCGACCTTCCGGCCCGATCCGGCGAGATCCGCGCCTGGGTCTTCTCCGCGGACGGCAGCGTCCGGGGCTACGCGGCGACGCGCGTGGACCTCGCGGAGGGCGACTCCCGCTCGGTGGTGCTCGGACTCGACCGCGCGCAGAAACTGTCGGTCGGGCTGGAGTAGGAGCCGCCTCGCGTGAGGGCTCTCGAGACCCCGCGACGGGCGGGGACGCGTTGGATCGTCCCGGCCGGCCTCGGTCTCGCCGCGCTTCTCCTCTTCGGGGCCGACCGGGTCCTCCCGGGAGACGCCGGCTCCCCGGGCCCCCGCCCGTTCGGTCCGTCTCGCACGGTGACCTCCCGCCGGGGCGTCGTGTCGTCGGCGGAAATCGGCGCGTCCCGCGCCGGCGCGGCCGTTCTGGCCGACGGCGGGAACGCCGTGGACGCGGCGGTCGCCACGGCGTTCGCCCTCGCGGTCACCTATCCCCAGGCCGGGAACCTCGCGGGGGGCGGCTTTGCCGTCGGGAGGACTCGCGACGGGGAGCTCTTCGCGCTCGATTTCCGGGAGACCGCACCGGCCGGAACCTGGGAACGGACCTTTCTCCTCCCCGACGGATCGCCCCGGGGAAATACCTCTCGCCAGGGAGGGCTCTCCGTCGCGACGCCCGGAACGGTGCGGGGGCTCGAGGAGCTTCATCGACGGCTGGGACGCCTGTCGTGGGCGCGGCTCGTGGCGCCGTCGGTCGGGCTCGCCCGCGACGGGTTCCGGGTTCCGGAGCCGATGCGCGCCGACCTCGCGCAGCAGGCGGCCCGGCTCAGAACCTCTCTCGAAACGCGGCGGATCTTCTTCCGGGGCGGGGAGCCCGTCCCGGCGGGCGAGCTTCTCGTGCAGCCGGAGCTGGCCGGGTCGCTCGAGGCGATCGCGCGCGGCGGGGCGGACGCCTTCCACCGCGGCGCGATGGCGCGGCTCGTCGCGGAGCACGTCCGGGCGACGGGAGGCGTTCTGACCGAGGAGGACCTCGCGTCCTACCGCCCGGTCTGGCGTCCCCCCCTCGTCGTCGATTTCGACCGATGGCGACTCGTGACGATGCCGCCACCGTCGGCGGGGGGCGTCGTCCTGATGTCGATCCTCGGACAGCTCGCGGCCGCGCCCGTCGATCTCCGGCGCCTCGACGAGGCGGGCCGTGTCCACCTCGTCGCCGAGGCGATGAAGAGGGCGTTCGCCGACCGGAACGAGTACGTCGGCGACCCGGACTGCGTTTCGATGCCGCTCGCGGCCCTGCTCGCGCCGGCGCGCCTCGCGGCGCTCGGCGCGTCCCTCCGCCTCGACCGCGCCACGCCTTCGGCGGCGATCCGGGCCGGAGCGGTCCCTCGCGAGGGCAACCAGACGACGCACTTTTCCGTGGCGACCGCCGACGGCGAGGCCGTGGCGGTCACGTACACCCTGAACGATGCCTTCGGAAACGGCGACGTCGTTCCCGCAGTCGGCGTCCTTCTGAACAACGAGATGGACGACTTCGCCACCCAGCCCGGGCGGCCCAATCTCTACGGCCTGATCCAGGGGACGGCGAACGCCGTCCGGGCGGGCGCCCGGCCGGTCTCGTCGATCTGTCCGACCGTCGTGTTCGAGAACGGACAGCCGCGTTTCGTCCTCGGATCGCCGGGAGGCTCGACGATCCCCTCCACCGTCCTCGAGGTCTTCCTCCGCGTCGGTCCGCTCGGCCAGTCGCTGCCGGAGGCCGTGGCGGCCCCGCGCTTCCACCACCAGCACCTTCCCGACAGGCTCGACGTGGAGCGCGACGCCTGGCCTGCCGCCGTCCTCGAGGAGCTCCGGAAGCGGGGCGACGACGTCCGGACGAACAGATGGGGGCGCATTGGCCTGGTTCACGCGATTTCATTCGAGAGGGACGGGACGCTTCTCGGCGTGGCCGATCCGCGCGGGTACGGCCGGGCCGTCTCCGTCGAGGAGCTGCGCGGCGCCTCGCGGCCCTGAAGTGGCGCCGGGAGGCGCCGGATGGTATCTTCCGCGTCCGCGTTTCTGGTCGGGGCGTAGCGCAGCCTGGTAGCGCACACGGTTCGGGACCGTGGGGTCGGAGGTTCAAATCCTCTCGCCCCGACCATCTTGCCTTCCACTTCCCCGGGCATCGCCTCGTGAGACGATCGGCGGCGTGATCCTCGCGTCGGGACCCCGGAGCGGACGCGCGGCGTCGTCGCGCCCTCCGTCGCTCCACGTCCAGAAGAAGCGCGACGCCAAGCGCCTGCAGATCCTCGAGAGCGCCGTCCGCGCTTTTGCCGCCCGCGGATTCCACGGCACGTCGATGGAGGAGATCGCCGGCGAACTCCGGCTGACCCGGGGGAGCCTCTATTACTACTTCCGCGACAAGGAGGAGATCCTCGCCCTCTGTCACGCCGTGGCCCTCGAGGCGGTCCTCGCGGCGTTTGAGAAGGTCCGGGCCTCGGCAATGCCTCCCGACGAGAAGCTCCGGCGGCTCATCCTGCAGCACGTGAAGATCCAGGTGGACAAGTTCCACGGTACGGCTCTCGCGCTGGAACTGGACGCCCTCCGTCCCGCCTCGAGGTCGGCCGTCGTGGCGGGCCGGGACCGTTACGACCGGGGCCTGCGCGAATTGATCGAGGAAGGGATCCGGGCGCGGCTCTTCCGGCCCGTCGACACGAAGCTCGCGGCCTTCGCCGTGGTGGGGGCGATCAACTGGATTGGCCGCTGGTATCGCCCGGAAGGCGGGGCGACGCCGGATGAGCTCGGCTCGGAGTTCGCCGACCTGTTTCTCGCGGCTCTCTCCGATTCGAAACCGGAGAAGCGCCGGCGCCGCTAGCCTTCGGCCCCGGCGATGTCCAGCGTCGCCAGGGACCGGGGAGCGGCCGCGTCCCCCTCGGTGGCGAGGATCACCTCGTACCGTCCGGCGGGCGGAGCGCCCGCGGGGAGCCGGACCGCGAGATCGCCTTCGCGGGCGGCTCCGGAGCGGAGCACGCCGCTCTCCCAGACGGTTCGGTCCCCGGCCCGGAGCGAGAGCCGGAACGGGAGTTCGGCCGGCGGAAGCAGGGGCCGCGCGAGGACGAGGACGAGGGATTCGCCTGCGGCCCGGACGATCCGGGCGGGAGGCGGTCCGCCCGGAAGCGGCAGCACCACGGCCTGCGCGGCGGCTCCCGGCGGTTCCACCCCGGCGGCGAGGGCCCGCGCGGCCGTCTCGAGCTCGCCCTTCAGCCGCAGGGCCGAGGCGAGGGCCGCGACGAAGAGGACGAGGAGGAGAGAGATCGCGGCCAGGAAACCCGCCCGCCCGGTGAGGAGGCGTCCCTCGGGCGTCCGGCTCTTCCGGAAAGCCTGGAGCCGCCCGATCCGGAGGCGCATCTGCGTCGTCGACTCGATCCGGTCGCGGTAGTAGGGCGTTTCGAGGAGGGAGCTCTCGAAGGTCCTCCGGTCCGCGGGAGAGAGTCGACCGAGAACGTAGTCGGAGACGAGCTCGTCCTCGGCCTGCTCGACGCGATCGAGAAGCGAGTCGTCGCGAAAGTAGAGTTCCTCCATCATCGCCCGCCGGGCCTCGGGAAGGCGCCGGAGGATGTAGTCGCGGATCTCGGCGGGAGATGGGGTCGTCGCGCTCACGAGGTCCCGCCTCGCCCCTCGCCGTCCGGCGCGGCGTCCGGTTTCTTCATCCGCTTCCGGAGCTCCCGCTTGGCCCGGTAGACCCGCATGTCGACGGCATCGGTGGAGATCCCCTCCTCCCGGGCGATCGCCCGCGAGGGGACTTCTTCGACGAATCGCCGGACGAGGAGCGCCTTCATCCGGTCGGGAAGGAGGTCGAGTGCCCGCCGGAACCGGAGAGCGCGGCTCGAGACGAGGGCGTCCGAGAGCGGATCGCCGGCCGCGGCCAGCTGGACCGCTCCGCTCAGTCCGTCGTGAATGCTCGCCTTGGCGACGCGACGGCAGTACTCGAGGAAGACGTTCTTTCCCACCCCGAGGGAATAGGCCTCGAGCGAGTCGAGAAGCTCGCCCCGGTTCATCCGCTGAAAGACCCGGAGCAGCGTTTCCTGGGCCAGGTCCCGGGCGTCGTCCTCGGTCCGCACGCCGCGGGAGAGAAAGAACCGCCGGAGCTTCTCCGGCAGTCGTCCGAGGTCGGCGTCGGCGGGATCGTTCCAGAGCGTCATGGGCGTCGGAGCCACCTGGGGGCGGCCTTCGGTCATTCTATGCCCGACGCTGGAATCGACAGGTTCTGTCCACGCCGCACTTCTTTTATTTGGAGATATTGTCATTTCTTCTAATAATATTAGGTAATACGGTTAAGTTGTCGTACTGAAGTGGTCATTCGAGGGAAAACCTTTCATGGAGAAAGAGTTGACAAGCAATCGTAGGCGAATCATTATTCATTGCTGTGAATACTCATGCGGGCGTCTCGGCGCTGCGGCGACGGGACGAAATCCTCTCGCTCATCCGGGAGGAGACGATCCACTCCCAGGAGGAGCTCCAGCAGCGGCTCGCCTCCCGCGGCTTCGTCGTGGCTCAGCCGACGCTTTCGCGGGACCTCCGGGAGCTCGGACTGGCCAAGTCGCCGCGGGGGTACGTGGCGCCCGGCGCCGCCGGCACGTTCGCCGAGCCGGCCGGGGAGCGCGAACAGCGGGAGTCGGAGATGGAGCGCGCGTTTCGGGCCTTCGTCCAGAGGGTGGCGACGGCCCACACTCTCGTCATCGTCAAGACGCCACCCGCGGCCGCGCACGCCGTCGGCCTCGCCATCGACAAGGCGGAGCTGCCCGGGGTGGTCGGCTCCATCGCCGGCGACGACACGGTTTTTCTCGCCACGGAATCTCCCGAGATCGCGGGAAAGCTGGCCGCCCGCCTGTCGGAGATTCTGGAACGCCCCCGCTCCGCCCGAAGGGTCCGCGCGTGAGGAAGGTCGCCGTCGTCGGCGCCACCGGCTATTCCGGCGGCGAGCTCTGCGCCCTTCTCGCGCGGCATCCCCGCGTGGAGATCGCGTCGGCCTTTTCTTCCGGAAAGAAGGAGGCGGGCGTTCCCTTCGGGAGGCTCCACCCGGCCCTCCACGGACGCCCCGGGCCGGACGCGGAGCCGTTCTCCGTCGACCGGCTCGCCGCGAGCGGCGCCGAGCTGGCGTTTCTGGCCACGCCGAACGAGACGTCGGCCGAGGCGGGGCCGGCGCTCCTGTCGCGGGGCGTCCGCGTCATCGACATCGCCGGCGCCTTCCGCCTCCGGGACGCGGCCGCGTACCCGGCGTGGTACGGCTTCACGCATCCGGCGCCGGAGCTCCTCGCGGAGGCCGTTTACGGTCTGACGGAGTGGTGCGGCCGCGAGCTCGCCGGGGCGCGCCTCGTGGCGAACCCGGGCTGCTATCCGACCTCCGTTCTGCTCGCGCTGAAGCCGGTGGCGTCGCTCCTCGACCCGGCGCTGCCGGTCATCTGCGACAGCAAGAGCGGCGTCACGGGCGCCGGGAAGAAG
>DATIWM010000188.1:0-8126 GCA_035519355.1 Thermoanaerobaculia bacterium
GGCCCGTCTCGTAATCACGGAGAGCACGAGGGGGAGAAGAATGAACGACCCGAAGCTGGCCGAGAGGATCGCCGCGGCGACCGCGGTCTTCGCCAAGGACGAAGGAGTCTGGGACGCCGAGACCGAGATTCGCCCGGCTCCCGGAGCGCCGCCGGTCGCGATGAAGGGGGTCTCGACGAACAAGCGGATCGGCGGAGGGCGCTGGCTGGTCGTCGACTATCGCGCCGACAGCGGCTTCGAGGGACACGGCATCTACGGCTGGGACGCTTCCACGGAGAAGTACACCGGCGTCTGGGTCGACTCGATGCAGACGGCCATCTCGCGCGCCGAAGGGAGCTGGGATCCGGCGACGAAGACGATGACCTACCACGTCGAGCTGACCCACGCCGGCCAGAAGGTCCGCTACCGGGAGGAGACGCAGACGCAGCCGGACGGCTCTCTCGTCTACCGCAACCTCGTCCCCTCCCCCGACGGCGGCGAGTTCGAGATGATCCGAACGACCTACCGAAAGCGGAGCTAAACCTCTGCGCCGTCAGCCGCCGGGACCGACGTGTGACAGGACGTCGCACCGGAGGCCAGAACCCGATTTGAGCCCTATTCGGCCGAACTTTCACGGTTCGGCTTCCGTATAGCTGCTCAAAGGGATCCGGCGATCGAGCGGTGGGTCATTTCGTCACGGAGATCGCGAAAAATCCGGGACTGCATTTCCGAGGAGGGGCCGATGAATCCGAAGCGCAAGAGGTTGATCCTGATCGCCGCGGGGATCGCGATCCTGGGCGGCGCCGGCGCCGTCTTCGCCTCCCGGAGCAAGGAGAAGCCGAAGGACGCCAAGGAAGCCCCCCTCCCCTTCCGGGTCGGAAAGGTCTCCGCCGAGGACCTGCAGGTCTCGGTCCGGGAGGTGGGCGTCGTCGATCCCGAGACGAAAGTGGACGTGAAGTCGGCCGTCTCCGGGCGGGTCGTCAGCCTCAAGGTGCGCGAAGGGGCCGTGGTGAAAGCCGGGGACCTCCTCGCCGAGGTCGAACCCGACGTGAACCAGGCGCAGTCGCTCTCCGACGTCCAGGCCAGCGTGGTCACGGCCGAACTGACCCTCAGGGACGCCGAGCGGCAATACGCCGCGCAGGAGCGGCTCTTCAAGGACGGGCTCATCGGACGGGAGACCCTCAAGGACTTCCAGATCAAGCGCGACCTCGCCGCCGACTCCCTCAAGGCCGCGCGGACCCGCTACCAGATCGTCCAGGACCGCGGCATCCCGATCTCCGGCGAGGCTTCGACCCAGAAGGCGCGCGTCACGAGCCCGATGGACGGCGTCGTCATCACGAAGGGGGTCGAGCTGGGCGAGACGGTCACCTCCGGCGTCTCCTCGTTCAACGCCGGGACCGTCCTCTTCACGGTGGCCGACCTGAAGTCTCTCCTCATCAAGGTGAACCTCAACGAGGTCGACATCGCCAAGGTCGCCGTCGGTCAGCCGGTCCGGATCACCCTCGACGCCTACCCGCAGAAGGTCTTCAGCGGGAAAGTCCGCTTCGTCGCCCCGTCCGCCAAGCTCATCGAGAAGATCAAGGTCTTCCTCGTGGAGATCGCCCTGGACGACCTCTCGGACGCCTACCGGACCGGGATGAGCGCGAACGTCGAGATCCTCGGTCAGAAACGCGACAAGGCCGTCTCCATCCCGCTCGAGGCCCTTCAGCGGAAGGAGGGCGACACGGTCGTCTACCGCCTCAAGGCGAACCTGAAGAAGCCGGAGATCGAGAAGGCGAAGCAGGGTCTCTCGGGTCGCGGCAAGTTCACCTGGCTTTCCGAGAACTGGAAGGACTACTTCGACGTCGTTCCGGTCAAGGCCGGCATCGCCACCCTCGAGCGCGTCGAGATCCTCTCGGGGGTCGCGGCCGCCGAGCAGGTGGCGCTGGAAGACCCGACGCGGCGCAAGGTGGAGAAGGACGATGACAACTAGGATCATCGAGACCGCGGGCCTCACGAAGGTCTTCGGCGGAAACGGCATGGCCGTCCACGCCCTGCGCGGCATCGATCTGACCGTCGGCCGCGGGGAGTTCGTGGCCCTCGTCGGACCGTCGGGGTCGGGGAAGTCGACGCTCATGTCGATCCTCGGCTGCCTCGACTCCCCCACCGACGGGAGCTACCTCCTCGACGGCGAGGCGGTTCAGGGGCTTTCCGGAGCGGCGCTGGCCCGGATCCGGAACGAGAAGGTCGGCTTCGTCTTCCAGAACTACAACCTCCTCCCCAAGGCGAACGTCCTCCGGAACGTCGAGCTGCCGCTCCTCTATGCCGGCCTCCCCCGGAAGGAGCGGAAGGCGCGCGCCCTCGAGATGCTCGAAAAGGTCGGGATCCCGGAGAAGGCGAACGTCCTCCCGGCCAAGCTCTCGGGGGGACAGCGGCAGCGGGTGGCCGTCGCGCGGGCCCTGGCGAACCGGCCGGCGCTCCTTCTCGCCGACGAGCCGACCGGCGCCCTCGATTCCAGGACCGGCGGCGAAGTGCTCGAGCTCTTCGCCGAATTGAACCGGCAGGGGAACACGGTCGTCCTCGTCACGCACGACCCGAAGATCGCCTCCTTGGCCTCCCGCCGCGTCGAGCTGTCCGACGGCCTCGTCGTGACGCCGGAAGAAAGAGCGGCGTGATCCTCTCCGGCGCTTTCCGCGAGCGCCTCCGGAGCGCCTGGACCGAGATCCGCGAAAACCTCGGACGCTCGGTCCTGCAGGCGCTCGGCGTGATGCTCGGGGTGGCGTCGGTCCTCGGCGGCTTCTCCATCTCCGACAGCATGCGGCGCCACTCGGAAGACGCCTGGCTGAAGCGGGGAGGCTTCGACAAGCTGAACGTCCAGCAGGCCGGCGCCATCCGGGACGGCACGACGCCGACGGCGCTCCAGAACGCGAACCTCGGCCTCCGGAAGCTGGATGCGACCGACGGAGAGCAGACGAGCGACAAGACCGTCCAGGCCTTCAGCGTCGAGCGGTTCGCGAAGGTCCGGGTCCGGTCCCCGTTCGCCGACCGCGACCGCGACATCCGCGGGATCGCGGCGGACTATCTCCCGATGAACGGATACGAGGTCGAGAAGGGGCGCGCCTTCGGGGCCGAGGACATCGAGAAAGCCGCGCCCGTGGCCATCCTGGGCGCCGAGGCCGTCAGCGTCTTCTTCCCGACCGGCGAGGCGGTCGGGCAGGTCATCCGGGTCGGCGACACGCCCGTCACGGTCATCGGGGTCCTCAAGGAGAAGGTCTTCCGCTGGCGCGAGAGCGAGCCGAACGTCTTCGCCTGGCGGAACCGGATCATCGCCCTCCCCGCGACGCTCGTCTCGAAACGGATGCAGGGGGATCCGCACCAGCGCGTCGACCGCGTCGTCTTCAAGGTGCCGAACCTCGGCCTGATGGACCTCTTCGCGAAAGGGCTCACGTCGGTCCTGAAGGGAAACCACCGGCAGCAGGAGGACTTCCGGCTCGACGACCTCGCCGCGCGCGTGAAGAAGAACCGGAGCCAGGGGGAGATCTACAACATGGTCTTCATGCTCTCGGGAATCCTCTCCCTCATCGGCGGCGGGATGGTGAACGTCAACATCCAGCTCGCGTCGCTGAAGGAGCGGGTCCGCGAGGTGGGCGTGAAGATGGCCATCGGCGCCTCGGGGCGCGAGGTCTTCAAGGAGTTCATGACGGAGGCGCTCCTCCTGACGAGCCTCGGCGGCGTGGTCGGCTTCGTCCTCGGCGCCGCCTTCTCGAAAGTCATCACGAAGCTCCTCGAGGTCCCGCTCTGGATGGACCCGCTCAGCTTCCTCTGGGCCTTCGCCCTCGCCCTCGTCTTCGGCTTCGTCTTCGCCATCTACCCGGCGTGGAAGGCGGCGCGGCTCTCCCCGATGGAGGCGCTCCGGTATGAGTAGCGCCGTCCTCGAGGCCCCGGCCGTCGCTGCTCCGAAGCCGGCCGTGCGACGTCTTTCGGCCGCCGCGCAGCTGGGGCTCGTCTGGGAGGTCATCAAGGGGGGCTTCATCGAGCTCTGGGCCCACAAGCTCCGCTCGATCCTGACGCTGACCCTTCTGATGCTCGGCGTCTTCGCCCTCGTCGTCATGACGTCCGTCCTGGACGGCATCCTCGACAAGGTCGGGACCGGTTTCGAGGGAATGGCGTGGGACGGGACGGCCGTCATCCAGGCCAAGGCGGCGGAGACGACCGAGGAGCAGAAGCGCTTCGCGATGTCGCCCGGCTTCCGGTTCGAGGACCTCCCGCGGCTCACCGCTTCTCACGAGAAAGTGCTCGCGTTCCTTCCGCGGGCGACGAAGCGTTCGTTCGTGAAAACGCCGGGGGGCATCGAGCGGATGTTCGTCACGGGTCTGACGCCCGAGTACGCCCGCTGGATGAACCGCCCCATCCAGTCGGGGCGCGGTCTCGCCGAGGACGACCAGAAGCGCCGGAGCACGGTGGCCGTCGTCGGCGCGACGCTGGGCGCCAAGCTCTTCGGCGGCGCCGATCCCGTCGGGCGCGACATCGTCGTGGAGGGGGTGCCCTACCGGATCGTCGGACTGCAGGAGAAGATCCAGATCTTCAACGACGAGATGTACTTCGACGCCAACGGCATCCAGATTCCGCTCGAGACTTACATGGACCGGGTGGACCCCTCGCACAAGCTGACGAGCGTGGCCGTCAAGCTGGCGAGGAAGCGCGACCTCTCGGAGGTCTCGTCCATCGTGATCGGGCGCGTCAAGCAGGCGCACCACGGGATCGAGGACGTGGAGATCAAGGACCTCGAGGCCGAAGCGGCCAAGTGGTACCAGCAGTTCCTGAACGAGATGCGCGGCTGGCGGATCGTCCTTCTGTCGCTCGCGGCGACGGTCCTCCTCGTCGGCGGCGTCGGCGTCCTCTCCGTCATGCTGATCTCCTTCTCCGACCGGCGGTTCGAGATCGGCCTCCGGAAGTCGCTCGGGGCCTCCGACAGCGAGATCCTCCTCCAGTTCCTCCTCGAGGCCGCCGTCCTCGCCTCGCTCGGGGCCTTCGTCGGCACGGTCGCCGGGGCGATCCTCTGCGAGGCCCTCTCGCCGATGTTCCCCTGGGGGCTCGTCGTGAACCCCGTCGGCCTCGTCGTCGCGTGGTGCGTCGCGCTCTCCCTCGCGCTCGTCTTCGGCCTCTACCCCGCTGTCCGCGCGTCGCGCCTCACGCCGATGGAGGCGATGCGGTAGATTGCGACCGCAACCATTTCGGTTGTAAAATGGTTGCATGGCGAGCCTGACGCTCAAGAACATTCCCCCGGACCTCCACCGGAAGCTCAAACGCCGCGCCGCCGAGCACGGTCGGAGCCTGAACAGCGAGGCGATCGCGGCCCTCCGCGTGGCGACGGCGGGGGAGCGCGTCGACGTCGAGGCATTCCTCGCTCGGGTGCGGAAGCTGCGAGCCGGGGTCAAGGGGGTCGTGACCGACGAGGAGATCCGCGAGATGAAGAACGCCGGACGCGCGTGATCGTCGTCGACACGAACGTCCTCGTTCCGGTCTGGTTCCGATCGGAGCGGACGCCGCTCTGCGAAGCGCTCGTCCGGAAAGATCCGGCCTGGGCGGCTCCGCGTCTCTGGTTGTCGGAGTTCCGGAACGTCGCCGTGGAGCAGGTTCGAAAAGGACGCGTCTCGCCGGAGGACGCCGAGAAGATCGTCGAGTCGGCCGTCGGCCTCATCGGCGCGCGGACCTTCGACGTTCCGTCCGTGAACGTCCTTCGCCGAGCCATCTCGTCGCGCTGCACGGCCTACGACAGTGAGTACGTCGTCCTCGCCGAAGAGCTCGCTGTCCCGCTCGTCACCTCGGACCGTCAGATCCTCCGGGCCTTCCCCCAGATCGCCGTCTCGCTCGAGGACGCCGTCAGGGCTTGATTCCGACCGACTTCAGCAGCGCCGCCGGGTCGTAGACGACGCCGTCCTTGACCACCAGCGTGACGTTCCGGACGTCGGAGATCCGCTCGGCCGGCCGGCCGTCGACGAGGACGAGGTCCGCCCGCTTCCCCGGCGCGACCGTCCCGAGCTCGTCCGCGCGGCGCGCCACGCTGGCCGCGCCGAGCGTCGCGATCTGAAGAACTTCCGCCGGCGGGATCCCCGCCCGGACGTAGAGCTCCAGCTCCCGCGGCAGCGTGAACCCCGCGAAGCCGTCGGTTCCGGCGACGATCCGGACGCCCGCGAGGTGAAGAACGCGGACCATCCGGAGGAGCGCATCAAACGAGGCGCGCACGCGCGCGTCGCCCCCTTCCGGAACGGGGAGCCCTCCGGCAAGCAGGCCGCGACGCACTTGAGGCGGGAGCCGGTCGGCTACCGTGGCCCAGGCCTCGGGAACCAGGCCAGGCCGTGCGAGAAACAATTCCTCGAAGACGCCGACCGTCGGATCGACGACGACACCGCGGACCTGGAGCAGCCGGACGAACTCGCGGACGGCCGGCGAGCCGAGATCCATCGATGCCGCGTTTTCCGCGACGGCCGTGAATCGCGCCGGCGTCCGGGTGTCCTGGACCTTGTCGAAGA
Organism: Thermoanaerobaculia bacterium; assembly: GCA_035519355.1. Classification (GTDB taxonomy): domain Bacteria; phylum Acidobacteriota; class Thermoanaerobaculia; order UBA5066; family UBA5066; genus DAOMFB01. Next base: position 6,492 of record DATIWM010000188.1, read on the forward strand.
GGAAGTTCAGGAAGAGGAAGTTCGCGTGATGGATCTCGTCGTAGCCCGCGCGGACCGCCTGATCGGCCGTCATGAAGGCCGGGACGTGTCCGCTCGCCCGGATCCCCTTCGCGTGCGCGTCGCGGACGAGCGCCGGCACCAGCTCGGGCTTGATCGAGCTGTAGATCTTCAGCCCCGTGCAGCCGGCCCGGACGCAGGCGTCGATGGCGGCGCGCCCCTCGTCCTCCGTCGCGACGAGGAACTTCGTCGGCCCGGCAAAGGGTCCCGGCCCATCGATGAGAACCGACGTCAGGACGCGCGGGCCGAGGGCGGTCCCCGACTCGAACCGGTCCCGGCGGTCTGTCACCTTGGGCAGGTCGTTTCCGAGATCGCGGACGCTCGTGACCCCCGACGCGAGATAGAGGATCCCGTCCACGTCGCTTCCGACGTGGACGTGCATGTCCCAGAGGCCCGGGAGAAGCGTTTTCCCCCTCCCCTCGACGATTTCCGCCCCCTCGGGAAGGGCGACCGATCCGTCGGGCCCGACGGCCGTGATCCGGCCTCCCGAGACGACGACGGTGGTCCCCGGGCGGATCGCCGCGGCGTCGGCATCGAAAAGGTCCACGCCGCGAAAGACGAGCGGACCCGTCGGCCTTCGGGCCAGGTCGCGAGCCCGCCGCCCGCTCTCCTCCGACTCGGCGGCTTCCTGTGACGCAAGAAGCGCGGGCGCCGCGGCTTCCCATCCTTCGCGAATCGTCATCAGCCAGGCGCCGCCCGAGGCGAAGAGCTCCCCCTTCCCGTCCAGAAAGACGCGAACGGGCTCGAGGCCGAGCCCCGCCACGTCGTACCGGGTGACTTTCTTCGTCCCGGCCGGCGCCTTGACGTCGAGCGATGCGGTCCCGGCGAGACGCGCCTCCCCGGCCGGAAGAAGCGGCAGCATGTTGTTCTTCGCGGCGCGAAGGGCGCGGACGAGGACGACGTCGCTCTCGGGGACGCCCTCGAATGGAAGGTAGAGCGCCGGCACCGTGAGGCGCCGCTCTCCCGATTCCACGGTGCTCTTCCAGCTCGCCGTCCCCCGATCCAGCGTGAATCGCTCGTCCACGCGGTCTTTGAGGTAGTTGTGTCCGGTGATCGCGATCCGGACCGGGATTCCGTCCTTCCCGGCCGTGAACGCCGCCTCCAGCTTCGGGCCGCGCCCCCGGTCGTTGAACGAGAAGGCGCATCGCGTCTCCGCCCCCGTCGTCGTGCACGTTTCGGTCCCCGCCTTCTGTCCCATCATGAGAACGCTGTACCTTCGCTCCCCGGGCGCCGCGGCGAGAAGGGCGGGAAGCGAAACCGACAGAACGAAAAGCCCGGTGGCGAGGCGCTGCGACATGGAAACCTCCAAACGAACCGGATTCTCCCGCACTCCCCGTGGGGACCGGTCTACGATGGCGGCGTGAAACGGAACGGCTCCTTGCCGCCCGGCGTCCGCCGGGCCACTCCCGCCACGATTCGCGCGGCCGCGGCGCGGCTCCGCCGCGGCGGCATCGTGGCCTTCCCGACCGAGACCGTCTACGGCCTCGGCGCGAACGCCCTCGACGCGCGGGCGGTCGAGAAGATCTTCTCGGCGAAGGGACGGCCGGCCGACAACCCGGTCATCGTCCACGTCTCCGA
>DATIWM010000189.1:0-16333 GCA_035519355.1 Thermoanaerobaculia bacterium
CCACGTGCCGCCCGCCGTCGAGTAGAGGTAGAGGGGGATCCACCGCGCCTCGAAACGGAGGCCGACGTGCTCGCCGAAATACCACTTCGCGCCGCCTGCGAGGCTGAACGAGAACCGCGTGAGAGAGTTGAGGGGCTGGTCCGGGCTCAGGATCGTGAATCCGATCCCCCCGCCGAGGTACGGACGAAAGCCGGCCCCCGGGTCCCCGAACAGGTAGTAGGCGTTGAACAGCGTGTCGTACTGCTTCAGGCCGATCGTCCGGTCCGGGTTCCCGACCCGTCCAACGGCCGTGGCGTCCGTCGACGTGTAGTTGAAGGTGACGTCCGCGTCGAGGTTGGACTGGACGCTGTAGCCGAGCGCCGCCCCCCAGCTGAAGGCCGATCTGAAGGTCAGCTCGGAGTATCGGGCGGCGTCGGTGTTGGTGAGGCTGCCGTAGGTCCGGTAGCCGGCCATCGGCGTGATCTCCCAGTGCGGCTGGTACCCGAACTGGGCCAGGGCCGATCCGGGAAGGGCCGCGAGCGCGAAGGCCGCGGCCAGGAGGGTCTTCTTCATTACGGAGATTCTCCTTTCAGGATACGGGACACGAACACCGCTTGCGCTCGAGAGCACCGGGCAATCAACCGCCGGACGATCTCGCGGGGGAACGCGAGAGCGAACTCAGTTGACGGTGTAGCCCTTTCCCTGAAGACAGGTCTGGAAGGCTTTCTTGTACTGGTCCTTCGGCCCCGCGGCGGCCGCGGCCTGACTGGACTTGGCTTTCTCGTCGGCCTGCTTGTCGGCCGCCTTCTGCTGGCGGCGTCCTCTGACCGCGCCAGCTGTCGCGCCGATCGCCGCCCCCTCCCCGGCATCTCCCGCGATGGCGCCGACGGCCGCGCCGCCCGCGGCGCCCTTCGCGGCGCCCTTGACCGCCCCGCCTTTCTGTTTTTCGGGGGCGACGGCCGTGGGAGTCGGCGGCGGAGCCGCCGGGTCGTAGTTCGTCTGTCCCTTGGCCCAGACGTAGCAGTCGTAATCGTCCTTCTGCTGCTGGTCGGGCGTCTGGTTCTTCGCCGGAAAGACGACGAGGCCGAGCGACTTGGCCGTTCCGGCCGCGGGCTTCGGCGGCGTCTGCGCGGGCGCGGCGAAGGAGACGAGCACCAGGGCGGCGGCCGTTGCAATCAGGATTCTCCTCATGGGTTTCCTCTCTGTTGGCATTCCGTCGAGCAGGATTCTAGCCCTCGCTTGCGGATCCAAAGAGCGAGACGGCGCGTCTTCGGCTCGTGACCGGCACGAGCCGCCTGCTTCCCCGGGCCCTGTCCTAAACTCCTTCAGGCCGGGCGGCCAGAGACCCGACGGCCCGAGGTGACCCCCGATGAGAAACGTTCGAAGCGTCTCGATTCTCCGTCTTCCCCTCCTCGTCCTGCTCGCCTTCTTCGTCGGCAGGGCGTCCGCCGACGACGACCCGGGCTGGCCCCGCGAGATCCCGCTGAAGAAAGGGACGGTCACGATCTACCAGCCCCAGATCGAGTCGATGACGGGCGACGTCGTCCGGGCCCGCTCCGCCGTCTCGTATCAGGGGAACGACAAGAAAGAGCCGGTCTTCGGCGTCACGTGGTTCCTGGCCAAGGTGAGGACCGATCGCGACTCCCGCACGGTCACTCTCTCCGATCCGCTCGTCGAGCGGACGCGCTTCCCGAACATCACGCCCGAGCGGGAGAAGAAGTTCGCGGACCTCGTCGGCCCCCGGATTTCGCCCTGGATCTTCACGATGTCGCTCGACCGCTTCACGGCGGCCCTCTCGTCCGCCGAGAAGGAGCAGAAGTCGGCACAGGGGCTGAAGGCCGATCCGCCGAAGATCATCGTCAGGAACGAGCCCGCGGTTCTCATCCTGATCGACGGCGAGCCGAAGACCCAGGAGATCCCCCAGACCAGGCTTCAGCGCGTCGTCAACACGCCGGCCGCGATCCTGACGGACGGCCGGCAGTTCTACACGTCGAACGGGACGTTCTGGTACGCCGCGCCCGCGGCGACCGGCCCGTTCACGACCATCCCGAAGCCGCCGGCCGACGTGGAGAACGCCGTCAGGGAAGCGCTCGCGAAGGCGCCGAAGGATCCGAATGCGGAGCCGGAGTCCCGGCCGGACTCTCCCCCGGAGATCGTCGTTTCCACGGAACCGGCCGAGCTGATCAGCTTCGAGGGCGCGCCGAACTGGAAGCCGATCACCGGGACGAACCTCCTCTTCGCCGAGAACACCGCGAGCGACGTCTTCAAGGACATCGACTCGCAGGAAACCTTCGTCCTCGCCGCCGGCCGCTGGTACTCGTCGAGATCATTCGGCGGCCCCTGGGCCTGGGTCCCCGCCGACAAGCTACCGAAGGACTTCTCGAGGATCCCGCCGGAGTCGGCCAAATCCGACGCCCGCGCGAGCGTGGCCGGCACCGACGAAGCCGAGGACGCCCTCCTCGACGCGCAAATCCCCCAGACGACGGCCATCGACCGGGAGAGCGCGAGGCTGGAGGTCACGTACGACGGCGAGCCGAGGTTCGAGGCCATCCCGGGCGCCGGCATCGAATACGCGATCAACACGCCGACGTCGGTGCTGAAGGTGAGGGGGAGGTACTACGCCTGCGACCAGGCCGTCTGGTACGTCTCCTCGAGCCCGACGGGTCCCTGGGCCGTCAGCGACAGCCGGCCCGACGAGGTCGAAGCGATCCCGCCCTCGAGCCCCGTCTACAACGTGAAGTACGTCTACGTCTACGACTCGACGCCGTCCGTCGTCTACGTCGGCTACACCCCCGGCTACGTCGGCTGCTACCCGTGGGGCCCGACCGTCGTCTGGGGGACCGGTTACTGGTACCGGCCGTGGTACGGCGTCCACTACTACCCCCGCCCCTACACCTACGGCCTCGCCGTCCACTACAACCCATGGACCGGCTGGTCGATGGGGTTCGGCTGGTCGTACGGCTTCCTGAGCTTCGGGTTGGGCTGGAACGTGGGGGGCGGCTGGTACGGGCACGGCGGCACTTACAGCGGCTGGCACGGAGGCTGGTACGGCCCCGGCGGCTACAGGCCCCCTTATTACGGACACGGCTACGCAGGCTATCGCCCGCCCGGATACCGCCCTCCCCCCGCCGGAACGGCGAGGCCGACGCCCTACGCTTCGAACAATCTCTACAGCCGGCCGGCGAACAAGCAGCGCAACGCCCCCGAAGCGAAGCTTCCCCAGCGCCGTTCAGGCCGAGAGGCCCCGCTCGCCCGCGACCGCGCCCCGGCCCCCGGCGACGCGAAGCCGGGAGCCGGCTCGTCTGCGGGCACGCGCGACGTGAAACGCCCGGCCACGCGTGACGCGGCCCGGCCGGCGGCCCGGCCTGACGACGTCTTCGCGGACCGGAATGGCAACGTCTACCGGAAGAGCGCCGACCAGTGGCAGAAGCGCGACAAGGGGGGCTGGCAGAGCGACCCGGCGGCAAGCCAGAAGCTCCAGCGTGACGCGGCGGCCCGCGACCGAGGCAACCAGAAGACCCAGAGTTTTCAGCAGAGCCGTCCCCAGGCGCCGAGCCGTCCGCAATCGAGCAAGCCGGCGACCAGCCGTCCGCAACCGGCCAAGCCGCCGGCCAGCCGTCCGCAAGGCGGCGGAGGAAAGAAACAGTAACGGCCGTGCCGCCGAAGAAAGAGAAAAGGAGGCGCCGTTCGGCGCCCCCTCTCGTTTTTTTGGAAGGCGTTCCCGGGGCTACTTCTTCGCCGGCGTCGCCACGTCGATGGCGAGCGACTCCGAGTAGGTCAGGGCCACCTTGTCGCCGACCTTGAACCCCTCGAGATTCTTCTTGTCCTTGACGTGACGCGAAATGACGTCGCCGTCGGCCGTCTTGAAGGTGACGGACGGGGTCTCCATGTCGATGTTCATGAGGGTCACGACGATCGTGGTCTCGCTCTTCACGGCGCCGCCGGGCTTGCCTTCGTGCCGCCCGCCCGTGACGCCGGCGGAGGACATCTCGCCGGGCTTCGCGATCCGGGCGACGAGCGATTCGGTGTACTTGATCGTCACCTCGTCCCCGACCTTCAGCTCGTTGAAGCGCTTGACCTCCTGGGAGGCCTCGAAGGTCAGGGACTCTCCCTTCGGCCCCTTGAGGGTGATGAGGCGCTTCGCGGCGTCGATCGCCGTGATCGTGGCGGTCACGGACTGGACGTTCGTGATCTTCTTGGGCTCCGGCGCCTTGTCGGCCGCGACGGCCGGCAGGGCGGCCACGGCCACGAGGGCCGCGACGAGGGAGAGCGTCAGGATCTTGCGCATCGTGTCTTCTCCTTGATTCGCGCTGCTTTGCAGACTGGCGAACGAGGCGGATTCTACCGAAGGAGCGAAAAGAGTGGCGGCCTCCGAGGAGGCCGCCACGAGGAAACCGGATCGATGAATGGTTACTTCGAGCGCCGGAGCGACCGGACGCCGAGGCCCGCGAGGAGCGACAGAGCGCCGGCGAGACCCGCCAGAGGAACCGGGCTCGCAGTCTTCGGGAGCTTCTTCTTCTCCGGGGCTGGGGCCGGAGCCGGCGGCGGGGGCGGCGGCGGAGCAGCCGCCTTCGGAGCGGGCGGCGGCGGCGGGGCGGCCGCCTTGGGAGCCGGCGGGGCCGCGGCATACGCGCCCTTGAGCTCCTGCTCCGTGACCATCTTCGTCTCCCGCGAGACGATCGTCGCGTTCAGGACCATTCCCGGCTTGAGGTCGTGGACCGTCATCTCCTGGTCATTCACGAGCATCTTGAAGTCGCCGGGAATCATGTACGACTTCATCCCCTTGCCCTTCTCGTCGACAATGATCGTCGAGCCCGAGACGGCCCTCACTGTCCCCTCTTTGATCGTGGTCGTCTTGACCGGCACGGCTTTCGTCGTCATCTCGACGACGGCCGTCACTTTCATTCCCGGCTTGAGCTCGGCGACCGTGATCTCCTTGCCGTCCTGCATGAGCTTCATTCCCGGGGGAACCGCGTACTCCTTCGATTCGCCCTTCGCGTTCGTGAAGTAGACGGTGTTACCCGAGACCCCGACGATGGTGACGGTCCTCAGCTCGGTCTTGGTGGTCTGGGCGAAGCCCGTTCCCGCAGCGCAGAGCGCCACGACAGCGATCGCCACGAGGGCGAACTTCAACGACTTACTCATTCCTTCTTCTCCTTACTCCTGTTGTTTGTCCGGTTCGACTCGGGTTCTGTCGATCCACGTAGAAAGCATATAACGGAAGAGAGCTCGGCGGTTCGGGGTGCTCGAGAGAGCCTCCATTCAGAGGTTTGCAGGCGTTTCCGGGGGGCTGCGATCCGCGGCGGGGGCGTCGCCGACGAGGACCGCCCGGACGACGTACCGGCGCGGTGCGCTGCCGACGTAGTAGAACGGAAAGCACGACACGAGAGTGAGGACGGGCTTCGGCGTCGCGTCGAGGACATGGACGTCCTCCGGCGATACGACCCGGATCGACTCGATGACGTACAGATAGTCACGGGTCAGCGTCTTCAGATGAATCTCGTCGCCCACCGCGACGTCCTTCAGGCCCCGGAAGAAGCCGTCGCGGTGGCCGGCGATCCCGAGGTTTCCCGCCTCGCCCGGCCGCGCGGTCTCCTCGATCCGCCCCACGGCCCGGTTCAGCGTCAGGTCGTCGGTTCCGTCGAGGACCGGGACCTCGAGGCGGATCTTCGGAATGGACAGGACGCCGAGAGGCGCGCCGAGCTCCTTCCGAAGACTCTCTTCGAAAGCCCGGATCCGCTCCGGCGCCCAGAGACTCGTGTCGACGGCGGCCGGCGCCTCTCCGCCGCTCTTTTCTTCCGGCACCGCCGCGCGCGCGGCCTCCCGGGCCTCCGCGAAGCGGGCAAGATCCGCGCCTTCCCCGACGCGTTGGTGGAGTCGCATCGCCCCCCAGAAGCCGAGAAGAACGAGACCTGACGAGAGCAGGACGCCTTCGAGGACGTGGAGCGGCTTCACGGTTCGGCCGGCCCGCAGGGGCCGGACCGGCGGACGCCGACGGCGGATGCCGTTCGGGTCGGTGGGGGGCTCATGTCTGCCTTCAGAATTCTAGCCCAGAAGCCCGTGCGGAGCCGTCCCTCAACGGCTCCGCCGGATCCCGGCCCGCCGGTCGCCCAGGACCCTTCTTATCGGGCGGCGCTCATCTTCCGGGCCGAAAGTTCCCGGAGGACAGGGCCCGGAAGGGTGCCGGCGAGGGTGACGCTGTCGTCCCCCTGCGTCACCCTGAATCCCCGGAGGACCGGAACGAGGTCGGGCTGCTTCTCCTGCACCGCCATCCGCCAGACCGCGAGAACGCCGCGGATTGCGTCCTCGAGGTTCTGGCGCGTCTCGGCGTCGCCGGAGACGCCCGTAGCGGAGAGCTTCAGAGAGTCGCCGTCGGCCGTCACCGAGAGGGCGACCAGCGTGACCGACTGCATCGCCGAGACGATGGCGGCGGCCGGTTCGTCGCCGCTTCCGCCGCCCCGGCGCCCTGCCATCGGGACCTTCGCCATGTCGACCAGGGCCCACGCCGACGCCTTCGGGTCGATGCGCGAAGTCTCGTGGCCGAGCCCCGCGCCGGCGGCGAAGCCCCCTCCGCCCGCAGCGCGGCGGGAGAGCGCCTGCGCCACGGCCGTCTCGGTTCCAGCCACGATCAGCCGGTTCGAGACGAACGCGATGGCGCCGTTCTCGTGCGATGCGCCTTCGTGCTTCGTGTCCTTCAGAAGGAAGTAGTCGCCGTCGGCCGTCGACTTCCTCTCGGCGCCGCGGGCCGCTGCGGCCGAGGCGAGCTTCGCCGCGTCGAAGCGCCCTTCGAAGGCGACGAGCACCCAGCCGCTGCCGCTCCGGGCCGGGGAGCCGGCGAAGACCACGAGGTCGACGTCCAGCTTCGGGTTGAGCCCCGTCTCGGCGAAGAACCGGGCCGCGTCGGCGTCGCCGGAGATCCGGCCCGTCTCGTGGAAAACCCTGTCGAAGAGCGGACTCGCCCGGAGGTCGAGGACCCGGACGAGGCCGGCGGACGCGGCGTCCGCCGGGACAAGGGCGAGTGCGTCGTCGGAAGGCTTCGCCCCGGCCAGCGGGAAGGCCACGGCCGCGAAGAGGAGGGAAACGAGCAGGCGTCGTTTCATGTCAGAAGTCCTTTCTCGAAAAGAGCCAGGCGGCGAGAGAGAGCGAGCCGAGGCCGAAGAGGCCGGTCGTGAGGAACGGCGCGAGCGTCAGCCCCTCCCGCAGGCGCCCGGGCCCCCCGTTCCCGAAGACGAGCGCCACGACGGCGCGGCCCAGCTCCGCCGTCTTGGGAAGGATCCAGTAGAGGGCCCTCACCGTCTGCACCGCCCACTCGGTCGAGAGCGCCGCTTCGATCCGGTCGTGTCCGGCCAGAATCGCCCCGAGGAAGAAGAGGGCGAAGGTGGCCATGATCGAGACGCCCGTGGACGAAGTGGCGACGCCGACGAGGAAGGCGAAGGCGAGGAGCGCCGCGATGGCGAACAGGATGATGCCCGCGGCGAGGAGGAAGCGCGGGTGAACCACCTTCGTCTTGAGGATGACCGCCACCCAGATCGCGCCGACGAGGTAGACGATGTTGGCGGCGGCGAGGAGGAGCCCGGCGAAGTAGCGGGAGAGGAGGAGCGGGACCCTCCCCACCGGCCGCGACAGATAGAGGTCGATGGTCCCCTTCTCCTGGAGCCTCGGAACCAGATGCGCCGTGGCGAAGACCGCGAGAAACGTCCCGACGACGTAGAGAAAACCCGAGAAACCCGCCTCGAAGCCGAGGACCAGCTTGTCGAGGTCCACCTCGCCGTGCCCGATCCGGACGCTCCTCCCGAAGATCTTCGCGCCCGCGAGGGCGCCGTTCACGACGTCGAGGTTCAGGGCAGCCGCGAAGATCAGGATGAAGAGCGACGAGAGGATGAACCAGGCCACGAGCGTCCAGCGAGCCGCCGCTTCGCGAAAGACGTCTTCTATGTTGGCCGCCAAAGCTCGCATATCGGTGACCTTGTCTCAGGCCGTATCGTCGCCTTTCCTGGAAGGTGAAGAGGGGGAATCGCCGGGCGGTTCGGCGGCGCGCACGAGATCGACAAAGACGTCCTCCAGGGTGGATCTTTCCGGGATCAGCTCGGTCAGCAGCGCGCCGCGGGATCGCGCCGAGTCGACGAGGGAGTTGAGGTGCTCCGCATCGCGTGCGAGGACGCGAAGGTGCCCGTTGACGCGCTCCGGGCGCGCGCCCTTCTCGCGGAAGTCGGCGATCAGCTCCTCGGTGAGCGGAGCCGCAACCAGTCTGTAACCTTTCGAAGAATCTCCGGATTCTCTCCCCCGGTTCGTCAGCTCCTCGATGGTCCCTTCCGCCAGGAGCCTTCCTTTCCGGAGCACCGCCACGCGGTCACAGGTCAGCTCGATCTCGGAGAGGAGGTGCGAGTTCAGGAGGATCGCCCTGCCGCGGGCCGCCTCTTCGCGCAGGAGGTCCCGGATCTCGCGCCGCCCGACCGGGTCGACGCCGTCGGTCGGCTCGTCGAGCAGGAGGACTTCCGGGTCGTGGACGAGCGCGGCGGCGAGCCCGAGGCGCTGCGTCATCCCTTTCGAGAACTTCTTCACCTTCACGCCGGCCCATTCGGCGAGCTTCACCCGGGCGAGAAGCTCCGGGACCCGCCGCGAGAGCGCTTCGCGCGACATCCCCGACATGGATCCGAAGACCCGGAGCGTCTCCTCGGCCGTCAGATAGCCGGGGAAGCGGTGTCCCTCGGGCAGGTAGCCGACGCGCTGCCGGCTTGCGGGGTCGCTCGCGGCGAGACCCCGGAGCCGCGCGGCGCCTCCGGTCGGATGCGTCAGGCCGAGGAGGATCTTCACCGCGGTCGTCTTCCCCGCTCCGTTCGGCCCGAGAAGGCCGAAGAGCCGGCCCGGCTCCACGCGGAACGACAGGCCGTCGAGGGCCCGGATCCCGCGCGCAAAGGCGCGCGACCGGTAGACCTTCGTGAGGCCCTCCACCTCGATGGCGGCTCGCATCGCCTCCTGATACGGAAGGGGCGGGCCCCCGGTTCCCGTTTGTTACTCTCGCAGGCCCTGCCGATGAGTGAAAAGCCCCATCCCGCAGTCGTTTCCATCTCCGTTCCGCTCCGGCTCTACTCCGAGCCGCCGGCGAAGGAGGGCACGGGGAACGCCCCCGTTCTCCTCGCGACGCACGGCTACGCGATGGACGCCCTACAGATGCTCGGCCTCGCCAAACGCTTCGCGCCCCGCTCATTCCTCATCGTCTCGATCCGGGGCCCGCAGTCGGCCTACGCCCTGGGGGCGTCCGCCGAAGAGCACAAGGTTGGATTCCACTTCGGCGTCTCGCCCGACGCCGAGGACAACCGCGCCGCCCACCGGGCGGCCGTCGCGGCCGCCATCGAATGGGCGGGGGCGCACGGCGGCGACCTCCGGCGCGTCTCCCTGGCCGGCTTCAGCCACTCCTGCTCGTTCAACTACCGGATCGCTCTCGCCCCGCCTCATGACGTTCCCTTCCGCGCCGTCGTCGCCCTCTGTGGAGGCATTCCCGGAGAGTGGAAGCAGGACGGATCGCCCGGTACCTCGTTCTCGAAGGCCACGCCCGTCCTCCACATCTCGACGCGGCAGGACGAGTGGTACCCCTCCGAGAAGGTCGCTCCCTACAAGGGGCGCCTCGAGACGCGCTTCGCCTCGGCCGAGCATCTCCAGTTCGACGGGGGTCACCGCGCGCCGTCGGCGTCCTTCGAGGCCATCCGGGAATTCCTCGCAAGAAACGCCTAGGCGCGGCGGAGGACGGTCCGAAAGAAGACGGCCGGGGACGCCCGCGACGGAGCTTCCCCGGCCCCGGGGGAAAATCGTTTCCGGGACCTCTTACTTGGCGGGCGTCGACCCCGGCGGGAAGTTCGCGAAGAGCTTCGTCATCGCCTCGTTCACGGCCGCCTGCTTCTGATCGGGCGTCGCGGTCGGGTTGATCGTGTTGCTGGCCGTGCCGCGCCAGATCAGCTGTTTCGCCCTGGCGTCGACGAGGTCGATCATGACGGTGCCGATCGGGATCTTCTCGACGGTCGTCGTCGAGGGGCCGCCGCCCCAGCGTCCGTAGCCCCAGCCCTGGTTGTAGGTGCTCAGCTGCGTCTGCTCGGAGAGCTGGACGTGCGGTACGACCAGGACACCCGGGTTCTGTTCGTTCAGGGTCCAGCCCTTGGACGTCAGCGCCGCCGTGACCCCGGACCGGATCCGCGAGTCGACCATCGGGTCGGCGACCGGGTCGGTGGCCAGGAAGCCGAACGAGTTGTACTGGGCGAAGTTCGTGGACGGGTTGTAGTCGGAGCTGACCGTCGGGCCCGACGCGCACGACGCGGTCAGGGCTACGGCGACGACCAACATGACGGTCTTCAGGGCTTTCATCTGGAAACCTCCTTCGATTCCATTCGATTCTTTCACGATTCGGCCTCAGCGACGTCCGCCGCGGAAGCCGCCGAAACCGCCGCCGCCTCCCCAGCTCCTGCCTCCTTCTCCGCCGCCGCCACGACCGCCCCACGAGGAAGCGGCGGCCGATCGCTGGCTTCCGGACTGGTAGGCCTGGTCGTGGGACTGGTAGGACTGCGTCCTCGCGGCGTCGTTCGCGCTGCTCCAGCCGCTGCCGCTGTTCTGCTGCCAGCCGCTTCCGGTGTTCTTGTAGACGCTGCCGTCCTTCTCGGCCCAGGTGTTGCCGTTCACTTGCTGCACGTGGGCGGTCTGCCCGCCGGCTCCGCTCACCTCGGCATGGCCCACCGTGGCCTGCTGGCCGGTGTAAGCGTTCCCGACGGTCGCGCGGCCCCCTTCGGCGGAGACACCCGTGGTCGGGTTGTACGTCGCGGCCCGGCTGCCGGAGGCGTATCCACCGGTGTACGCATTCGACACGGTGGCCGTCTGCCCGGCCGAGACGCGTCCGGTCGTGGAGTTGTAGGAGGCGCCCACATTGCTGCTCCAGGCGTTTCCGGTCCAGGCGTTGTAGCCGGCCGAGCTGCGGGTGACACCCGAGGTCGCCCCGTACTGGTGATAGACGTTTCCGCTCGTCGCCGCCCAGCCGCCGGGGCCCCAGGCCACCGCACCCCCGTAGACGCCGTAGGCGGCGCCATGGTAGGCATAGGGCATGGCTCCCCAGTAGGGCGCGGCCCCCCAGCAGGCTCCGTAGTACCCGCCCGAGACGGCGGCGCCCATCGCGAGGCCGAAGCCGAAGCCAACGGCCCAGCCCGTCCAGGGCGTGAAGGTCACGTTCGCGGCGTAGCCGTAAGTGACCGGCGGCGGGTACCAGACCGCCGCGTCGATGTACGGGGCGTAGTCATAGCCCGTCCCGTAGACGACGACGCCGTCTGCAGAAACAAACGTCCCCATGTAGCCGGGGGTGTACCCGACCAGGACGGTCGTCGGCGTGGCGTTGTAAACCGTCACGTAGGTCACGTAGTAGACGGGCGAGCTGGGCGGAATGGAGTAGATGACCGGTGGGATTGCCGCCGCGACGGCCCAGGGCCCGGCCAGCGACGACGCCGCGAACCAGACGCCGTTCTGGCAGGCGTACCAGTCCTGATCCGTCACCTTGATGATCGGCGCCGGGCTGTTCGCGACGTAGTACAGCGAAGTCCCCTCGATGAGGACGAGCTGTGGCGTGCCGCTGATCTCGGCGGTGTACTTGGCTTTCAGCCGGTCCACTGTCGCCGTCTGTGGAATCTCGCTGGCGATCATCGCCTCCTGCGCCTGCGCCATCCCGGGCACCGAGGCCTTCACGTTTTCCTTCGGACTGTCGTCCGGGATCATCGCGAAGTCGATCGGCAGGTCCATCCCCTTCACGTACTCCCACGGCCCGCCGAAATCAACCGCGCGGAACCAGCGCCCGGTGACGAGGACGTAGGTCTGCTGGTCGACGAGGTTCTTGAAGACGTTCCCGGTCGTGTTCTTCACATAGAGGAGCTTCGTTCCCTCGACCGGCGTCCAGTCCGGCGCCCCCTGAGTCACGACCAGCTCCGTGGGCGTCGTGGCCACCGCGAGGGCGGGCGCGCCGTTCATCAGCAGGGGATACTGGCCCGTCTTCTCGTCGGGCTGCCCCCGCATCAGGTCGACGACGTTCTGTTTGGCCAGGCTCTGAGCCGCCTGATCGAGGCCCTCGGGCACGTAGACCGCCATGGCCCAGGGGCCGGAAAGCGAGGAGGCCTGCTCGAAGCCGTCGAGGACGTGAATGTAGAAGTTTCCCGCCGCGTCGCGCACGATCAAGGAGCGCGAGTTGAGGACCCGCTGGAGGCTCGTTCCCTGAACGGCGGTCCAGACCGGGTCGCCGTCGATGATGACGAGGACCGTCGGATTCTGGGCGAAGACGAACTTCGGCGCCTGGTTTTTCACCGGAATCGCCCGCGCTTTCTTCTCGGCGCCGAGGACTTTCAGCGCGGCCTCGAGCCGGTCGAGCGGCACCGGAGCCGGACCTTTCGAGACGATCGACTGAATGGCCGCCTGCCACGGCGCCGTTTGCGTCGGGGCCGAGGGAAAGGTGGCTTTCGTGATCGTGATGTTCGAGAAATGAACCGTCCGCGCTAGCCGGTCCACCTGCGTGCTGGCCGCAACCTCGACAACGCCGAAGACCGGCTCCTTGACCCCCGGTGGGAGGACCGAGATCGCGGCATGGACGCGAATGAGCGCGTAATCCCACGAGTCCACCTGCGGTTGGTAGAGCGTGTACGTCGTGCCGCCCGCGGTGGCGGTCTTGGGCCAAGGGTCCGGATGCGCGGCCGGCGGCGGGCTGGCGGCGGGCTGCTGTCCGAACGCCGACATGGCGAAGGCCAGGATGAATACGGCGAGCGCGACTCCGCGTCCGTTCCTGCGCATGACGCTCCTCTCGTGAGACGGATCTCGGCTTCTTCCTTCGGGAAAAGTGCAGTCGCTCAGACTCTTCATGCGGTGACTCATCCGCGGCCTGTCTCCCTGTTCTGCGACGAGTAGACGCCGACGAGGCGGGCGATCAGGATCGTGACGTAGAACATCCCCCCGATCGCCTGCGTCATCGTGAGGAGCCGCGCCGTCGGCGACACGGGGACGATGTCCCCCGGTCCCAGCGTGGCCTGCGTCGTGAGGCTGTAGTACATGGCGGTGAAACCGTCCATGGCCTGGCCGGTCGCGGGACTCACCGTCCAGGCGAAAGCGTGCGGGTCGGCCAGCGCGACGAGAATGTACGACAAGGTCAACCCGAGGCCGAGCATGAGGTAGGTGGCTACGGCCGCGCAGAGGACTTCCGAGTCGACGGTCCGTGCCGTGAGGACGAATCGGAAGAGGCGGGCCGAGACGAAGAGGACGAAGAGCAGGGCGGTTCCGACAGCAACCTCCCGGGAAACGAGGTCGGGACGGAAATGCCACAGCCAGGTCATGATGATCGACGGGATTCCCAGAACCGCCGCCCAGACGAGAATCCCCTTCCTCTCCCCGACCGCGAGCCCGCCGGAAAAGAGGACGAAAGACATGATCAATCCCCTCGCGACCCGGCCGTCCGGGAGCCGTTCGACATACGGCTCTGTCAGGTACATCAGGACGATCATGACGAGGAAGCCCGCCGCCGAGTAGCGCCAGATCCCGGGGCTTGGCTCGGCCCTTGTCGCTTGCATTACTGCGGTCTCACCGACTCCATCCCATTCACTTCGGGAACATGAACTGGACCTGCAGGCGCAGCTGCCAGTTCGGCCCATTGTCCGGCTTCACGACGTTGTAATACGCAGAAACCTGCGAATTCACCGGCAGCCGGCCGAGATGGAAGATGTGGCCGACGCCGGCCCCGAGGGGGACCGTCCATTGCTGGCTGCTCGCGGCCTTCCAGTCGACCGTGTTGATGGGCGCCGACGTGAGGTAGGTCCCCCCCTTGAAGTTGTAGTTCACGAACCACTGGATGAGGCCGTTGTTGTAGGCGGGCGATCCCCGGTCCCCCAGCGACCAGACGTTGTTGAGGAGGACGCCGTAGACCCACGGGTTTCCCTGCTCGAGCCTCAGGATGACGAAGGTGGGTCCCGCCCCCCAGTTGTCGTTGCCGAGCGCGGGGTCCGTGTGGGTGGGCATCTGGACGACGGTGCCGGCGCCCCAGATGATTCCCTTCGGGTCGGCCGGGGAGAGAAACGCCGAGAGCTGGAGGTCTGAAAGGCCGAAGGTCCCGCTACCGCCCGGAGTCATCTCCGGCAGCCAGACGATCGGCAGGATCGTCCGGGTGATGACGTTCCACTCCGTGCCGATGTGGAACGGTATGACCGGCTGGACGTTCAGGATGTTCTGCGTGCCGTTCTCCGGGCCGAAGCCGAAGTTCGCGTTGTTCTGGAACGGCACGCTGACGAGGTTTCCGACCGGGTTCTGCGCGATCTTCGCCAGATCCTCGGCGGACATTTCGGCGTGAGCCGGGGTGGCGAGACCGGACGTGAGGCCCACAGCGGCCAGGACAAGGATGAATCGGGCTCTCATCGTCCTTTTCTCTTCACCCCGTCGGCGACTTTACCCGACCTTCCGGCGCCGCGGGACCTTCGGGCCTTCCCGGGAGAGCCGGAATTCAATCCGAACTTCGTTTCCGGAGCCGCTCGCGGACGAGCGTGAGGTGATGCCGGAGCGTGTAGAGCGAATTGGCGTGGGAGGCCGGCACGCGGACGTGGCTCACCTTTTCCTCCAACCGGTCCAGCGCGGCCAGAAGGTCGACGACGCGCTCACCGGCCGGGTGAATCTCCAGTCTGTCCTCGAGCATCCGCAATTCGCCGTAGAGCCGGACGATCCGCCGCTGCACGGCCCAGTGGTAGGCGGCCGGGGCGATCCGGAGGGCCGGGTAGAGGACGCCGACGAGCGGAATGAGGATGAAGAGGAGCTGCGTCACGACGACCCAGAGCCAGAACGGAAGGTGGCGCTGGAGGAAAGACTGCCCGGACCTGTAGAAATGGCGGGCCTGGGGGGCGAGCGGCACGTCGACCGCTTCGGCCGCCGGGAACTGCCCCGGCTTCCGGAAGACGCCCGGTCCGGAGTGGATCTCCTCGGCGGCCTCCAGGAGGAGGAGCTGGAGCGCCGGGTGGAGGTCCGCGCGGACGAGGAGGCTCGACATCGGTCCGACGAGCGTCACGTCGTGGGGCGGACGGTTCGTCGCGAGGTTGCCGACTCCCATCGGGACGTGCAGTTTCCGGAGATAGGGATAGAGCGCGACGTAGGCGTCCGCGCGGGGGAAGCTCACGAGGCTGACGCTCTCGTCCGCGAGGAGGCGCTTGACGATCGGGGCGTCCGAAGCCGTCAGCATGCACGCGCAGTCGATCTCGCCCCGGAGGAGCGCCTCGCCGCCGGCGCCGGGCGACAGCGGGAGCGGCGTGATGGCCTCCTCCATCCCGTTGGCCCGGAGCAGCTCGAGCATGAGGGCGCGCGTCCCGCCCCCCTCGGGCCCGATGGAGACGCGCTTGCCGCGGAAGTCCGCGAGCTGCACCGGCTCGGGAAGGCCCCGGCAGAAGATCCAGACCGGGTCGTCGGAGATCGTGCCGAGGGAGACGATTTCCGGCGA
Organism: Thermoanaerobaculia bacterium; assembly: GCA_035519355.1. GTDB lineage: Bacteria > Acidobacteriota > Thermoanaerobaculia > UBA5066 > UBA5066 > DAOMFB01. Next base: position 15,458 of record DATIWM010000189.1, read on the forward strand.
TTCCGCCGCCGTCGTGAGACCCCCGGCCGCGAATCCGGCCGCTACGCCCGACGCCGGATCCTTCAGGCGCTTCAGGTTCTCGACGTTCCCTGCGGAGACGAGCAGCTTCACCTCGATTCCTTCGCGCGCGAGGAAAGCGCGGTACTTCTCGCCCAGCTCGCGGTAGGCGCCCCCTTCCGGGCCCGTGGTCATGACGAGGTGGCGCGGCGGGAGCGGGTGGAGAAGGGCCACGACGCCCCAGGCCGCGAGGACGGCGGCCGCGAAGAGGGCCGCGGCGAGGGCGATCCGGGCCGGGCGGCGTTCGGGGAGATCGGGACGAGCCATGCTCTTTCCGTCCATTATTCACTCCCGGCGGTTTCCCGCCCCGGGGGCGGCGCGGCTAGAATCCCCCGCCGGAGAGAGAACCGATGCCGATCCTCGAGTACCGCTGCGTCACCTGCGAAGGAAAGGCCGAGTTCCTCGTCCTGGCCGGTGACCGCCCCGCCGCCCCCGTCTGCCCCCGGTGCGGATCGCCCGAGATGAGCCGGCTCCTGTCGACCTTCTCGGCGCACGGGGGCGCCGCCCCAAAGGGAGACGCCGACTCGATGTGCGGCGACGGCCCCTGCGCCATGCCGGGGATGTGCGGTCCCTCGGCCTGCGGCTTCGGCGAGAACTGAAGCGCGCGGCGCTGCTCGGCCTTTTTCTTCAGAAGCGGAAAGTCACTCCCCCGGTCACCTCGCCCGTCGAGAAGAGGTCCGTCGTGAAGGGCTTGCACCCGATCGGCTCGGGCTCGCAGCCGAACGTGCCGACCCGGTCGTCGGCCACGCGCCAGCGGTAGCGGCCGTCCACGCGCAGCGCGATGCTCCTCGTCACGAACCAGAGACCGCCGAGGGCGAT
>DATIWM010000190.1:0-8707 GCA_035519355.1 Thermoanaerobaculia bacterium
AGACGGCGGCCTGGACGCCCGACCCGGACGACGTTCTCGTCGCGCCGGAGTTCTCCTGGACGCCGGACGCCGCCGCCGTCTCGTTCCTGAAGCTCGACCGCGTCCAGACGCGCGTCGACGCCTGCCTCCTGCCACGCGCCGGCGGGACGCCGCGGCTCCTCTTCTCCGAGACCGATCCGGCCTGGATCAACGCCGACGCCCTCGAGCCGCCCCGCTTCCTGAAGGACGGTTCGGGCTTCCTCTTCCAGTCGGAGGCCTCCGGCTTCATGCACCTCCGCCGTCACGCGGCCGACGGGTCGCCGCGGAACGCCGTCACCTCCGGGCCCTGGATGATCGACGGGGGCTGGGACCTGGACGAGAAAGCCGGCGTGGCTTACGTCGTCGCCACCGAGAAGGACCCCCGCGAGCGCCACGTCTACCGGGTGAAGCTCGACGGGACCGGCCTGACCCGGCTGACGTCCGAGGAGGGGACGCACGGCCTCCTCCTCTCGCCGGGCGGACACTGGTTCGTCTCGAGCTTCTCCAGCGTCACGACGTCCCCCCGGACCACCCTCCGGAAGGCGGACGGCACCGTGGCCCGGGTCCTCGACGAGCCGGCGAACCCGGCGGCCGACTACGCGCTGCCGACCGTGGAGCTCGGCTCCTTCTCCGGCGCGGACGGTACGCTCTTCTACACGTCGCTCCTCACGCCGCCCGGCTTCGATCCGGCCCGTAAGTACCCGGCTCTCGTCTACGTCTACGGCGGACCGCACGAGCAGATGGTCCGGAACCGGTGGACGCCTCCCGCCGTCGACGCCATCCTCGCCGCCAAGGGGATCCTCGTCTGGACGATGGACAACCGCGGGTCGTGGGGGCGCGGGCACGCCTTCGAGACACCGATCCTGAAGAACCTCGGCACCGTGGAGCTCAGGGACCAGCTCGACGGGATTGCGGAATTGAAGAAGCGTCCCGGGGTCGACGGGAGCCGGATCGGCATCCGCGGCTGGTCGTACGGCGGCTACATGACTCTCTTTGCCGCGACGCACGCCGGCGATGTCTTCCGGTCGGCCGCGGCCGGCGCGCCGGTCACCGACTGGAAGTTCTACGACTCCATCTACACAGAGCGGTACATGAAACGTCCGAAGGAGAACGCCGAGGGTTACAGGACCTCCTCGCCCCTTTCGGCCGCCGGAAGGCTCGGGACGAAGCTCCTGATCCTGCACGGGACCTCGGACGACAACGTCCACCTGCAGAACACGATGGTCTTCCTCGACGAGCTGATGAAGGCGAAGAAGGACTACGGCTTCGTGCCGCTCCCCCGCCAGCCGCACGGCCCGCGCGATCCGGAGGCCCGCTACTACGCGGGCCGGCGCATCGTGGAGTTCTTCGAGGAGACGCTCCTGAAGTAGAGGCCTCTGGCCGCTAAAGCCACCTTTCGCCCGTTGACACGGCGCGGGGGACCGGCTCAGATTCCGCAGCATGACCGCGCCCGGAGCCGCCTACCCGCGCCCGCCGCGGCGGCTGCTCCGGGTCTTCGCGACCGACCCGATGCGCGGCGACGCGGCCGGGAACCGGATCACGATCTCCGTCGCGAACGAGCCCCTGAAGCCCGGCCCCGAGGGAGCCCGCCTGTCGGTCGTCGACTACGACGGGGGAAGCGGGCGGTACTACGAGCCGGTCGACCTCGACGCGCCGGCGCTCCTGATGCAGGAGGGGCTCGAACCGGTCGAGTCCGACCCCCGCTTCCACCAGCAGATGGTCTATGCGGTCGCGTCGAAGGTCCTCGAGAACTTCGACGCCGCGCTCGGACGGACGTTCCGATTCAAGGGCGGGGCGCGCCTCCGTCTTCTGCCGCACGCCTTCCGCGGCGTGAACGCCTTCTACGATCCCGACCTCTTCGCCGTCCTCTTCGGCACCTTCCGCGCCGACGAGGAGAACCCGGGCCCGAACCTCCCGGGACAGACCGTCTTCACCTGTCTCTCCCACGACATCATCGCCCACGAGATGACGCACGCCCTCGTCCACCGGCTCCGCCCGCACTACCTGGAGCCGTCGAACCGCGACGTTCTCGCCTTTCACGAAGGGTTCGCCGACGTCGTCGCCATCTTCCAGCACTTCTCGTTTCCCGAGATCCTGACGGGCGCCATCCAGGAGACCCGGGCGCATCTGGCGTCGGCCGACACGCTCGTGAAGCTCGCACAGCAGTTCGGCTGTGCGACCGGATCCGGAGAGGCCCTCCGCTCGGCCCTCGACGACGCCTCCGTCGCCGACGACCCGTTCGGGGAGAAAGCGCGCAAGCGCGACCGGCTGAAGCGGCAGCAGTACGAGACCGTGACCGAGCCTCACGAGCGGGGCTCCATCCTCGTCGCCGCCATCTTCGACGCCTTCTTCGCCACCTACCAGGCACGGATCCGGGACCTGATCCGGATCGCCACGGGCGGCTCGGGCGTCCTGCCGGAAGGCGACCTCCATCCCGACCTGGTCGGCCGGATCGCGAAGGAGGCCTCGAAGACCGCGCAGAACGTCCTGACGATGTCGATCCGCGCCTTCGACTACCTCCCGCCGGTCGACGTCACCTTCGGCGATTTCCTGCGGGCGCTCGTCACGGCGGACACCGAGCTCGTCCCGGCCGACGACCGCGGCCTGCGCGCCTCGATGATCGAGGCGTTCCGGATCCGCGGCGTCTATCCCGACGACGTCATCTCGCTCGCGCAGGAGTCGCTCCTCTGGGAGGACCGGAGCGGCGAGGTGCCCGACCTTCCGGTCAACCTCCTCCGGCAGCAGCTCGTCCTTTCGGCCCGGGCCTTCGACCGGTACGCGCCCGGGCGGGAGAGCGACGAGGATCCGACGGGGCCGTGGGCGAAGGCCCTCCGTCACTGGGCCGCGGAGAACGCCCGGCCGCTCGACCTCGTGCCGGGTCTCCCGGTGGCGCTGGAGGGATTCCACACCGTCTTCCGCGTCTCGCCCGACGGCCAGCTCCTCATCGAGCTCGTCGCCCGATTCGTCCAGGCGATCCAGGGCGCGAAGGACGCACTCCCCCTGCGCGGCGGAACGACCGTCATCGCCTCGTCCGAGGGGAAGGTCCGCTACGTCGTCTCGAAACCGCTCCCGTCGAAGAGGCTCCGCCCGGAAGCGCACCGGGCCGGCGAGCGGCGCGCCGGACTTCAGGCGGGCTTCGTCGGGGTGGCGGACCTCGCGGACCCGTCGCTCGCGTGGGGAACCGCGCGGTCGCTCCGGCGCCGGCGTGCGCAGATCAGCTTCTCCGCGGTCAACCGCGCCGCGTGGAGGGGACGATGAGCCGCGCGCGGAAGAAGACCGGCCCCGGCGCCGTGACGGTCCGGATGTACAACGTCGGATTCGGCGACTCGTTCCTCCTGACCTTCCCGGCGGCGGACCGGCCGCGGAGGGTCCTCATCGACTGCGGCTCGCACGTCTCCGGTCCCGGCCCCGAGCCGATCGGCGACGTGGCCGGGCGGATCGTCCGGGACGTCACCGGGGCCGACGGCGTCCCGCGGATCGACGTCGTCATCGCCACCCACCGGCACCAGGACCACGTCTCGGGTTTCCAGGCCCCGGTCTGGAAGGACGTCCACGTGAAGGAAGTCTGGATGCCGTGGACGGAGGACCCCGACGACCCCGATGCGACGGAGATCCGCGAGAAGCAGAGCGGCGGTGCGACGAAGCTCCACGCCGCGCTCCGGCTCGCCGGCGCGCCCGATCACCTGCTCGATCTCGTCGCGAACTGCCTCACCAACGAGAAGGCGATGACGACGCTGCACGAGGGCTTCGCGGGGAAGCCGGCACGTCTCTTCCTGCCCAGGAAGGGCGCGGAACGGAAGGCCTTTTCCCCGGCCTCGCTCCCCGGCGTCACCGTCCATCCCCTCGGCCCCTCACGCGATCCCGATGTCATCCGCGACATGGATCCGCCCAAGGGAAAGGGCTACCTGCACCTCGGGACCGACCGGGACGGCGGCTCCGGCCGTCTCCCCTTCCGCCGCCGCTGGGCGCTCACGCCGAAGGAACTCGACGCGACGGCCGCCTTCGCCCACCTCCGCCTCCCCGAGACGTACCGGAAGGCCGTCGACGCCCTCGGCGAGGACGACGACCTCGCCGTGGCCGCCGCCCTCGACGCCGCCGTCAACGGCACCAGCCTGATGCTGATCTTCGAGATCGGGAAGGCCTTCCTCCTCTTCCCGGGCGACGCCCAGTGGGGAACCTGGAACGCCGCCCTCTCCGACCCCGCCTCCGTGGCGCTGCTGAAGAAGACCGTCTTCTGCAAGGTGGGCCACCACGGCAGCCACAACGCCACGCCGAAGGAGTTCGTCCAGAAGGAGCTCGGGGCGTTCACCGCGATGGTCTCGACGCGGCCGATGACGGCCTGGAAGCTGATTCCGAAAAAGGCATTGATGGCGGCCCTCCAGGCGAAATCGAAGGCCGTCGTCCGAAGCGACCGGCTCTCCTCCGTTCCGTCCGGCTTCACGAAGCAGGGGGAAAGCTGGGTGGAGACGAAGATCCCCGTCTGAACGGGCTCCCGAGGTACCTGTCATGACTCTTCGATCGACCACGCTGCTCGCCATCGCCGTCGGCGGCATCCTCGTCCTCTTCGTCGGCTTCACGATCGTCATGTCGCAACTCGGCCTTTTCACCTTCACGGGCACGGACCCAAGCTCCAAGGTCGTCGCCGCCGCGCTGGCGCTCGTGGGAACCTTCGTGGGCGCGGTCGTCTCGATCGTCGGGGTCGTCCTCAAGTATTCGATCGATCAACAGACCGAGAGTCGGCAGCAGATCGAATCCCGTCGAACGGCGGCGCTGCAGCTCGAGGCCGAACAACGGCTGAAACTCGAAGCCGCCGTCCGTGCCCTCCAGCTCTTCAGCACGAGCTCGGGCAGTCTGACACCGGACATCCAGCGCGACGGGGCCCTGTTCATGCTCGCCAACTTCGGCCAGCACGAACTGACTCTGCAGCTCGTTGACACGTTGCTGTCCACCGGACAGCTGAGCGCCGGCGTCGCGTCGAGCGTCATCGACCAGGCGATCCGGCGAGGCGACGAGACCGTCAAGGCCCAGGCGATCTCGGTCCTCGAAAACAACGCCGCCCGTCTGGTCACGGGCTCGGACGCCGGACTCCCACAGTGCCTCGCCGACTGGATCCCGGGACTGCCCGACTACGTACGCGAGTGGGCTCTCATCGCCATGGCCAAGATGATGCTCGCCCGCTCCGTCTCGGAATGGACCGCGAATTCTCTTTACCAGGCCTACGCCGTGATCGCGGCTTTCGGCATCGCCTGGACGGAGGAAAAGGTCCCGCGGCTGAAGATGGATGCCGGCGCCATCCTGCACCAGCTGCTCACCGCCTTCCCCAATTCGGGGGCCCTGCTGCACCCCCGCATGACGATCGATACCAACCTGATTCGGGCGGCCGTGGCCAACCTGTCTCCACAGGATGGCGCCGCGACAGAGGTCGTGCAACGCCTGGCCGAGTGGAGTCATTCGACCGATGCGAGCGCTCCGAAAAAGACGAGCGCGGACTGACTCGGCGTGACGCGGGATTTCGATTCCGGTCGCGGCACCGGACAGGACGCTGGCTTCGGGTTACGGCACCTTGCGACGTCTTCGCAGGACTCTCTATGATGAGCGCGACCGGAAGGAGCTGCCCATGAAATGCACCGCCCTCCTCGCCTTCGCCGTCTGTCTCTCATCCGCCGTGGCCGGGACCGCCGCCGCACAGGAGGGGAAGAGCGCCGAGCCGCCCCGGGTGGCTCCGGAGGTGACGTCTCTTCACCGGGAGATCGGCAAGCTCCGCAGCGACGTCGCCGCGCTGTCGAAGCAGGTCGAGGAGCTGAGGAAGGGGCAGGAGGAGATGCGGACGCAGGTCGGCCTCCTCCAGAAGCACCGGCACCAGCTCTTCCTCGACTTCCTTCGCGCCGACGCCTTCTTCCCGCAGGCCAAGGGGACCTTCTTCGTGACGACCCCGTCGCCGGAGACGCTCACGAAGACGAGCGGTCCCGTGGCCGGGCCGCAGTAGGCGGCGGAGGGCGGCGGTTTATCGGACCCCACGACGATATGCCCGACCGTCTCAATGTCTCGAGCGGCGGCCCCTGGGAGGGGCGTATCGGGTACTCGCGCGCCGTGCGCGTCGGGCCACATGTCTGGGTCGCGGGATCGACGGCCATGACGCCGGAGGGGCTCGTCGGCGCCGGCGACCCGTACCGCCAGGCCGTCCAGGCGTTCCGGACGATCGAGGCCGCGCTGGCGAAGGCGGGCGCGCGGCTCCAGGACGTCGTGGCCACGCGGATGTACGTCACGGACATCGCTCATGCGGACGAGGTCGGACGGGCGCACGGCGAGCTCTTCGGCGCCATCCGTCCGGCCGCGACGATGGTCCAGGTCGCCGCCCTGATCGACCCGGCGATGCTCGTGGAGATCGAGGTTCAGGCCTGCGTGCCGGAGCCCCGCGCCTGACGTCACCATCCGGCGTCGTGGCCGATAGCGCCGGCGGAGCGGAGTCGCGCCTCAGTCCTGACCGACGAGTTCGACGTTCGGGCTGACCTCGATCGCGAGGCCGGAGCCGCGCACCACCTTCGAGACGATGCAGTACTTTTCGGCCAGCTCGAGGGTCTTCTCGATGTCGGCCCGCCGCCCGTCCCAGAGGGCCTTCGGAACGTGGGGGACGAGGACGAATCGTGCCACGCGAAAGCCGCCCGCCGGGTCCTTCTCCAGAGAGCACCGCCCGTCGAGAAGCGGTCTGGCGAGCGGCACCCTCAGCTTGGCGAGGAAGATCGCCCACGTCTGGACGAAGCAGGTCACGAGGGCGGCGAGAAGCAGCTCCTCCGGGTTCGTCCGGTCGGCGCGTCCTCCCATCGACAGAGCGCCGCTCATGGACGTCGAGAGCGTTCCGCTGGCGGACGTCAGGTGTCCCTCGTTCTCGGCGGAACTCCACGAGGAGAAGATGCGGAAGACCTGCTCTTCGGACATGTGTTCCTTTCAGGGAGCGCGGAGGACGAGGAGGCGCGGCTCGGTGAACTCCTCCATGGCATAGAGCGGCCCCTCGCGCCCCGTGCCGGAGTCCTTCACGCCGCCGTAGGGCATCCGGTCCGCGCGCCACGTCGGCGCGTCGTTCACGATGATTCCGCCCACCTCGAGGGTCTCGAAGGCCTTCTCGATCCGGCCCAGGTCCCGCGTGAAGACGCCGGCCTGGAGGCCGTAGCGCGAGTCGTTCACGCGGGCGAGCGCCTCGTCGAACGTGTCGTAGGGGGTCAGCGTGACGACCGGCGCGAAGACCTCGTCACACTCGACCCGCATGGCCGGGGCGGTTCGCGAGAGAACCGTCGGCGAAAGGACCGCGCCGCTCCGCGAGCCGCCCGCGAGGAGCTCGGCTCCTCCCGCGACCGCCTCCTGTACCCAGCTCTCGGCCCGGATCGCCTCGGCCTCGCTGATCATCGGCCCCACGTCGACGCTCTCGTCGAGCGGGTCGCCCGTCACCATCCGCGCGGTCGCGGCAAGAAGCTCCTCGCGGAACCGGGCGTAGACGGGACGGTGAACCAGGATCCGCTGGACGGAGATGCACGACTGGCCGGCGTAGACGAAGCCGCCGCTGGCCGCGCGGGCGGCGGCGTCACGGAGGTCGGCGTCCTCGTGGACGACGAGACCCGCGTTGCCGCCCAGCTCGAGGCCGACGCGCTTTCTCGGCGCGATCTCCCGGAGCCGCCACCCGACCGATCCCGAGCCCGTGAACGAGACGACGGGGAGGCGCGGATCCCTCACGAGCGTCTCCCCGTCGGCGCCGGAGACGCAGAGGACCGCGTAGGCCTCCTCGGGCCACCCGGCGGAGAGGACGATCTCGCGGAGGGCGACGGCCGAGAGCGGCGTCTGCGAAGCGGGCTTCTGCACGACCGGCGCGCCGACCCCGATGGCCGGGGCGACCTTGTGCGACGTCAGGTTGAGGGGAAAGTTGAAGGGGGTGATGGCACAGACCGGGCCGAGCGGGACGCGGCGGAGAATGCCCCACTTCCCCGGCGAGGCGGGGTTCATGTCGAGCGGAAAATGCGTTCCGCTTCCCGTTTCGACGGCCGCCGCGGCCGCCGAGAAGGTCCCGGCCGCGCGGTCGACCTCGGTGCGGGCCGCCTTGAGCGGCTTGCCCGCCTCGAGGGCGATCGTCCGCGCGAGCGCCTCCTTCTTCCCGAGGATCCCGTCGGCGACGGCGCGGAGAACGGCCGCACGGCGGTACGTCGGGAGCTTCCGCGTCGCGTCGAAGACCCTCGCGGCCCCCGCGACGGCCGCCTCGACGCCGGCCGCCGACGGGACCGCCACGCGGCCGGCTTCGCGGCCGTCCCAGGGCGATCGGACGATCCGTTCGGTCATTTGCCCTCCTCCTCGGCGAGCTGGTCCGGGTTCCACGTTCTCGGCGCCGTCCAGGCCCGCGCCGTGAAGAGGACCCGAAGCGCCCGGAAGATCAGCGGCGACGGGCGGCGCGCCTCGAAGGCGTCGACGAGACGCGCCACCTCGGCCGAAACGGCCGCCGGCGCGGCGAGGCGGACCAGCGAGAGGAGCCCGGCGGGCGCTTCCTGCCGGACCTTCTCCCACGGCTCGGACAGTGCGGCCTCTTCCGCCGGCGAAAGCGGCGTCACGCCGGTCAGCGCCAGCTTTCCGGAGAGGACGGCCAGAAGGAGCGGCAGGTCGCGGAAGACGGGAATCGCGGTCTCGAACCGGAACGTCGTGAACGGCACCC
>DATIWM010000191.1:0-5745 GCA_035519355.1 Thermoanaerobaculia bacterium
CCCCTCCACCGGCTCGAATCGGGCCTCGAAGCCGGCGCTTTCGCAGTCGCGCATCTGCGGAAGGGCCGCGCAGACGTCGGGACGGGCGGTGCGCCTGACCGGGACGTCGGCCACCTCCTCGCCGTCGATCAAGATCCGGACGCCGAGGTCCTCGCCGGGGATCCGCGCCCATCCCCGGACCACAAGCGGACCGCGGACGACGCCGTTTTCGGGCATCGTATCGAGGCCGCCGGTGAGGAGAGCGTCGAGCCGTCGGCCGGCGACGATCTTCTCCACGGGCTCGCCCGGTTTTCGCTGGCGCCACTGCGGCGAAGGGGCGGAGGCCGCCGAAGGCTCGGTTTTCGTGACCGCCCACAGGTCGCCCGTCGTCTCCGGGTCGAACCGGCCGACGTACCGGAGCCTCCCGGTGTCGAGGCCCCGCTGGAGAAACTCGTGCATCGCCGTCCGCTGCGGCGGCGGGAGCCAGCTCTCGCGGACCGTCAGGTAGGACGCCGGAATCGACTCGAGGAGATCGAGCAGCTCGTCCGGGACCGGCTGCCGGCCGCTCAGCTCCTCGAGCTTCTGGACGATCGGGATGCTGAAGCCCGAGACGCCGTTCACGAGGGGCTTGCCGTGGTCGGCCGCCCGGAGGACGTACTCGTAGTTGCCGTGGGAGCCCGAGCCGGACGGAAGCTCGACGATTCCTCCCTTCATCGGCAGGGTGGCGAGCTTCTTCGTCAGCCCGTCGGGGTCGGGCTTTCCGCGAAAGAGGGCCAGCGGCGCGACACGCTGCTCGAAGAGGAGGAGAAGGCACGTCGCCGCAAGGACGGCCGCGCCGGCTCTTTCTGACCCGCCGCGCCTCCGCCGCCACGCCTCGGCGAGGGCCAGAGTGCCGGCGCCCGCGAGAAGCGCCAGGCCGAGGTCGGCCACCATCGCCCATCGGGCCGGGACGCGGATGCTCCGGAAGATCGGAACCAGCTCGTAGAGGGCCCGGTGAAACCAGAACCTCAGGCCGAACGAGCCGAGAAAGCCCGTGATGAAGCAGATGAGGCCGACGCCGACCAGGTCACCCCGCAGGCCGTGGCGGAGGCTCTCCCGGAGGTTTTCGTGGCGGACCCAGTGGAAGGCCCGAGGCCACGCGAGACACCAGCGGACGACCAGAAGGACGGAGAGAATCGCGAGCGCCCGGGCGGGGCTGGAGGCCTTGAGAAACGTCTGCCCGAGGATCGTGAGCCTCAGCGGCTCGACATTCGAGGCGAAGAGGGCGACGGTGGCGGCGAGGATGGAGAGGCCGTCGAGAACGGGGAGAACGCCGGGCCTCGGCGGGCCGCCCGGAGACGGTGACGGCGGGATCTTGATGGCGGGGGACACCTCGCCTCGTCGTATGAGGAGAAGCGCGGCGGCGGGAAGGAGAATCAGCAGAAGCCCGGGGAAGAGACTCAGCTCGCCGGGAGGCGGGTTCTCCCCGAGGCCGCGCCAGAGCCGGCTGCGCGGGTCAGACGTCAGCCAGTGGTGCGGTTTGGCCGACCAGCCGAGCACCTCGTCCTCGCCCCGCATCAATCCGTAGAGATTCGAGACCCGGGCATAGGGAATGAAGAACGGAAGGAGAAGAAGGCCGGCGACGGCCAGGGCGGCCGCGGCTTTCGGCACGACGTCGCGCAAGAGATCGCGGCCGTACCGTGCAGAGAGCCAGAAACCGGTCAGCGCGAGCGGCACGAGCGAGAGGATGAACCAGTGGATGACGGAGACGCCGCTCAGAAGGACGGCCCCTCCCAGCCACGCCGCTCGCCGCCGGTCCGGCTTCCGGAGATAGAGAACGATCGCCTCGAGCGTCAGCGGGATCCACCCCGCGGAGATGTAGACGGCATGCGAAAGGTGCTGGAAGCGGTAGGGAACGAAGGCGAAGGCGATCCCGGCCACCCAGCCGGCACCGGTCGAGCCGGTCAGCGTCCGCGCCAGCCGAAAAGAGCCGAATCCGGACAGGGCAAAGCCGAGAAGGGTGACGATGCCCTGCGCCGTGAGCGGCCGGAGACCGAGGGCGAAGAGCGGAAAGAGAGGGAGGGCGAGGCCGTAGTCGTGCTCGCTGAAAGCGAGGGAGTAGCGGTACGGGAAGAAGATGTTTCCCTGAAAGAGATTCAGCGGGTCGTGGAACGTCTGGTGAAAGTCCCACCAGAGGACCCAGGAGGTGAGGTACGGGTCTCCCCAGTCCGCCGCCGTGTCGCGTAGGTGACGCGCCCAGGGCCACGTCATCAGAACCGTGAGGAAGAGAAAGCCGGCGAAAACGAGCGCGTCGCGCGCGGCGCGCCGCGCGACGGGCCGATCGCTCTCTTCCCCAGACACGGCGCGCATTCTAGACGGGCGGGAGTCCACTCCCGGTTCGGCCTCAGCCGCGCGAGCGCATCAGGTTGACCTTCGCCGGTTCCGCGTAGGTGATCGCACGGAGGTCCCGAACGCGGCGGATCGCGTCGCCCAGTGCCATCGCGAGAAGGACGAAGACGGGGAGAGCGAGCTGAATCAGGAAACGGTTCCAGGTCGGGGGGACGAGGACCGCGCCGGGCCACGGCGTGATCCCGTACGCGACGAGATAGACGGCGATTCCTCCGGCCGTCACGAGGAGGAGCGGCCGCGCGGGGCGCCGGCGGAAGGCGCCCGCGCCGGCCAGAAGGACGACGGGGGAGAACCACCAGAATCCGGCCCACGGACCGCCGTCGATCATCTGCCAGAAAATCGGCCCGAGAAGAACCGGCAGACGTTTCAGCGTCTCCTCGACCACGGGAAGATTGCGAAGCTGCTCGTCGAATCTCACGGTGTAGCGATTGACGATGCCCGATTTCCAGGAGACGACCAGGGCAACCGCCGCCGCCACGACGAGAGAGGCGAGGGCAACAGGTAGAACGGCACGACCCGCCGCCTGGCCGCGATGGCGTGCCCGGAGAAGGGCGGTCAGCGTGGCCACGGCGATCGCCACCATCGCCAGCGGGAGACCCTCGTTCTTCGCGAGGACCCCCCCGCCGAGAAGGAGTCCCGCCGCGATCCCTGTCGACGGCACGACGCTGGTTTCGAGAAGAAGAAGCGCGCCCGTGCCCCAGAGACACGACAACGGAAAGTCCGAGAAGGCGGTCCCCGCCCCGCCGTACAGTGTGTCCGAAGTGAAAAGCGGGATGGTCGCGGCGGCGATCGTCACGAGGGCCGCGGCGAGAGTCCCCGCTCTTCGCTCTGCCGCGTCGAAGAGGACGAGGAGAAAGGCCGGGAAGAACGTGGCGTAGAGGGGCCGCAGGATTCGGGTGTCGTCGGTCGTCGAGAAGGTCTCCTGCACGCTGACCTGCATGAGCGGAAGAAGAGGCGGGTACTGTGGGTGAGAGACGTACCAGCGCTCCTCGCGGAGAACGGGAGAGTCCACCGTCCGATCCGCGCGGATCCACCGCGCCGCGGCGACCCACGTCATCTGGCCGTCCCAGTCGCGCGTGACCTCGGAGACGGCTACCGAAAGGAGGCCGGCCGTGACGAGGAGGTTGACGATCACCGCCGCCGCCACCGCGATCCGGGCCCCGGGCATGCGCGGGGTTCTCCACGGCGCCCGACCTCCGGATGAACCCTTTCGCGGGAGGAACGCGCAGGCCGCGAAGACGAGGAAGACGGGGAGGATCATCCGTCGCTTCAGCGGCGATCCCGCGACGTGGTCGAGGGCGAAGACAGCGGAGACCACGCCGGCGGCACCCAGGAGCCACGCGTAGGCCAGTCGCCGGAAGAAAGGCCTCTTGTCGAGAGACGGGAGGAATCGAAGGATCCCGTTTCCCGCGAGAAGAATCAGGCCGATCCCCCCGAAGCTCGCGACGAGCCGCGCCGCCAGTGTCACGGGCGGGCTTCCCGGCGGAAGTACGCGGCCGTTTCGATGACTTCCGGTCCGGGCGGACCCATCCGGGGCAGGACGACCCACCGGGGCGCTCCGGCCGGAGGCGTACCTTTCGGGAAGCGCTCGAGGAGAACGGGCCGACGCGGGGCAAGGTCGAACCGGACGAAATATTCGCTGTGCCCGAAGGGGACCTGCGGGAGGTAGTACGCCGCGTCCCGGGGAATCGTCTCGAGAATCTTCGAGAGCGCCGCGAAATATTCGGGGCCCCGGAAGCGCGAAAGCGCGGCCTCCTCCGTCTCTCGTGCGTTCCGAATCGCGTCGCAAAGACGCCGGCCCGCCACGTCGAGGGCAGGCCCGATCTGGAAGAGAATGGACGCCGCAAACGCGAGCAGTCCAGGCAAAGCCCCGAGCAGGCGGAGGACGCGGCGATAATCCCACCGCTCAGGCGTGCCGGTCCCGGCCGTTCGGGGCATCTCGGCGGGATGATATCGGGTGGAATCAGCCCCTGCTGCGCATCAGGTTGAACTTCGCCAGCTCGGCGTAGGTGACCGTGGAGTCGAGGTCTTCGCGGGCGATCCGCAGGTTCTGGACGAGCCCTTCGAGGACGAGCTCCATCAGGAACGCCCTCTCGAAGTGGTCCTTCGGTTTCGCGTGCGACAGGACCAGCTCCGAAAGCCCGTCGACCGACTCCAGCGCCTTCAGGTGCGCGGCGAAGGGGGTCTCGTCGGAGAGGACGATCTTCTTCTCCGTCGAGAAGTGGCCGACGATCCGGTCGTAGGGTCCCGGCGCCGCGGGCTTCTCCGCGCTCCGCCGCTCCTGGGCCTTTTCCAGCGAGACGGGGCCCGCTTCGTCGTCTTCGAAGTCGTTCCGGCTCCGGCGCGCGCGCTCGGCCCGGCCGCGCGGCCCCTCCACGGGAGGAAAGGTCGCCTCGAAGAGGGCCTTCACGGCGTCGCCGATCAGCTTCTTGGCGACGATCTCGGCCCCCTGCTGCTCTCCCTCGAAGACCATCTCGACCTTCCCGGTGATGGCCGGCAGCGTCGCGAAGAGGTCGACGAGCCGCGGGGCGACGATCTTCTCTCCGGTCCGGAGCGCGCGCCGCTCGAGATTCGAGACGAGGAGCTCGCGCGCGGCGATCGGCATCCGCGCCGAGACGCCGGAGGACTGGTCCACCAGCTCGCTCCGCCGCGCCACGAAGGCGATCTCCTCCACGAGGAGCTTCAGCGTGTCGCCGAGGAGGACCGTGACGCCCCCCAGCTCGCGCTCGGTCCAGGACTCCTGCTCCGTGATGGCCGCGGCCACGGAGACGGTCGTGGGGTAGTGCGTCAGGATCTGGGAGGCGATCCGGTCCTTCAGGGGCGTGATGATGTTCCCGCGGTTCGTGTAGTCCTCGGGGTTGGCCGAGAAGACCATCAGGATGTCGAGCGGGATCCGGACGGGGAAGCCGCGGATCTGCAGGTCGCGCTCCTCGAGGATGTTGAGCAGGCCCACCTGGATGCGCGGCTGCAGGTCCGGCAGCTCGTTGATGGCGAAGATCCCCCGGTTCGTGCGCGGGATGATCCCGTAGTGGATCACCTCCTCGTCGCCGAACGACTTCTTCAGCGTGGCGGCCTTCACGGGATCGACGTCGCCGATGAGGTCGGCGATCGTCACGTCGGGGGTGGCGAGCTTCTCCCGGTAGCGCTCCTCCCGGGGGATCCACTCGAGCGGCAGGTCGTCGCCGGCGCTCGCGGCCATCCGCCGCCCGTAGGCCGTGAAGGGCGTAAACGGGGACTCGTTCAGGGGCGAGCCGGCGAGGATCGGCATCTCCTCGTCGAGGAGGCCCACGAGCGCACGGAGGATCCGGGTCTTGGCCTGCCCGCGGAGGCCGAGGAGGACGACGTCGTGCCGCGCGAGGAGGGCGTTCACGAGCGCCG
>DATIWM010000192.1:0-2221 GCA_035519355.1 Thermoanaerobaculia bacterium
GGCCGCGCGCGCCGACCGGCTCGGGAAGACCTCTCTGGCGGATCCGGAAAAGGCTCTCTCCGCGAAGCTGACGGCCCTCGAAGAGAAGATCATCAACCCGAAGATCAAGGCGACCCAGGACACGCTCAACTTCACGCCGAAGCTCGACTTCCAGATC
Organism: Thermoanaerobaculia bacterium; assembly: GCA_035519355.1. Lineage (GTDB taxonomy): Bacteria > Acidobacteriota > Thermoanaerobaculia > UBA5066 > UBA5066 > DAOMFB01. The sequence continues at coordinate 158 of DATIWM010000192.1, forward strand.
GCGGCGCTGGCCGGGTTCGTGGACAGCGCGGACGCGAAGCCGACCGCCTCGTCGTTTGCGCGGCGGGCGGAGCTGGCGGGTGAGCTCGAGGCGGTGTCGAAGGAGTTCGACGGGATCGTCGGGAACGACCTGGCGGCCTTCAACAGGGCGGTCGAGGAGGCGGGAATCCCGCCGGTCGTGGTGCTGCCGAAGAAGAAGAAGTAACCCGGCATGCTCGCCGTTCTGGCCGGCCTCCTCGTCTGGGTCCCGGCGCTTCTCGGCTGGGGCGACGCCGCGCTCCCGGCGCTTCTCGGCGGGCGGCTCCGCGAGGACGACGAGGCCGGGTTCGCCCTCTCCGGCTTCACCGGACTGGGCGTCCTCGCGGCGCTCGGAGCGGCCCTGAACCTCTTCACGGGCCTCGGACCTCCGCTCTCGGCGGCGGCCGCCGCCTGCGGGCTGGCGCTCTTCGCACGCCAGCGGGCCGGAGCCCTCCGCCGGCTCACGCCGGGCGATGCGGCCGCCCTCGGCACGCTTCTCGTTCTCCTGGCCCTCATCGCCTCGGGGCCGATCCGCCTGTACGACACGGGGCTCTACCACCTGCAGGCGGTGGCGTGGACGACGGCCGGCCCGATCCCGGCGGGCCTCGCGAACCTCCACCGCCGCTTCGGCTTCGACACGCTCTGGTATCCCGCGGCCGGGCTCCTCGAGCTGCCGGGATTCGCGCACCGGAGCGCGTCCCTCGCGCCGTCTCTCGCCCTCTTCTTCTTCGGCGCGGCGTCCTGGTCCGCCGGGCGGAAGGCCGTGGCGGGGACGGCCGGCACGGCCGGACTGCTCCTGGCCTTCGGCGTGGTCCCGCTCGCGATCCTCGCGACGGCCGAGGGAATCCCCTCGCTCTCGACCGACGTGCCGACGGCGGCCCTCACGATCCTCTCGGCGCATTTTCTCCTCCGCCCGTCGCCGGCTCGTGCCGAGAAGTGCGCCGCCTTCACGCTCGCCTTCTTCGCCGTCACGGTGAAGCTCTCGGCGGCCGTCTTCCTGCTCGCGGTGCTGCTCGTGGTCCGCGTCGTCCCGTGGGCGCTCGTTCCCGCCGGCATCGTCTGGGTGATGCGCGGAATCGCCCTGTCGGGCTACCTCCTCTACCCGGCGGTCGCGACGCGACTTCCCTTCCTCCCCTGGGCCACGCCGCCATCGATCGCCCGGGAAGAGGCCATGTGGGTGCGGAGCTGGGCCCGGATCCCTCTGACGAGACCGGAGGTGACCCTCTCCGGCTGGGGGTGGCTCGGCATCTGGGCCCGGGCGACCGTCGGGCGGCTGTCGGTGCTGCCGCTCCTCCTCCTCTTCTTCGCCGGAGTCGCGGGACTTCTCCTCTCGAGGCGCCGCCCGTCCGATCCGGCCGAGACGCGAGCGGTCCTCGCGACGCTCGCGGCCGCGCTGGCTTCGACGCTGTTCTGGTTCGCGTCGGCCCCCGACCCCCGCTTCGGATACGGTTCCCTCTTCGTTCTCGCGGCCGTCCCCCTCGCGGCCGCGCTTCCCCGACTCGGCTTCGGCCGGTGGCCGGGCCGCGTCCGGGTCGGCTTCGCCGCGGCGCTCGGAGCGGGCCTTGCCGGCGCGGGGATCCTCTTCCTCGTAGCCGGGGCGGGCTTCCGGCCGGCGTGGCTCGTTCCGGCCGGCGCCCCCCACGCCGCCGTCGAAGGGCGGACGACGCTGGAAGGAGAGACGGTGTGGGTCCCCGTCGTCGACAACCGGTGCTGGGACGCGCCGCTCCCCTGCACGCCGTACCTCCGGCGCGATCTGCTCATCGGGCGCGACGCCGCCGGGCGCCCGCGGGTCTTCAGCTTCGCGACGGCGCCGCCGCCGGCCGGCGTCCCATGACCCGGCGGGCGTGGCGGAGGAGCGAGCCCAGGACGAAGCCCGGCATCCTCCCGAACGACTCGAGAGCCCACCGGTCGCGGAGAAAACGGGGGAATCCGGCGACCCGCGCGGCGAGAGGCGTCGTCTCCCGGGGGGCGATGAAGGCGTAGTCGAGGAGCACGCGCCTGGCGACCGCCCCAAGGCGGGGCGGCCAGGCGGGCAGGGCGCGCAGGG
>DATIWM010000193.1:0-12639 GCA_035519355.1 Thermoanaerobaculia bacterium
CTCCTGGCCCAGACGCTCGTCGCGTCCACCTACCCGCTGGAGATCGTCCAGCTCCAGCAGTGGCTCGAGAAGAACAAGAACCTGAAAGACAAGGCGCTGGCCGACGCGGTCGCCAAGCAGCCCTGGGACCCGAGCATCCAGTCGATGGCCGCGTTTCCCGAGGTCGTGAAGCGGCTCTCCGACGACATCCAGTGGACCACGCAGCTCGGGGACGCCTTCCTCGATCAGCAGGCCGACGTGATGGACGCCTGCCAGCGGATGCGGAAGAAGGCGCAGGACAAAGGCGCTCTGAAGACGAACGAACAGCAGAAGGTCGAGACGCAGGTCGTCGAGGACAAGACGGTCATCGTCGTCCAGCCCTCGAACCCCGAGGTCATCTACGTTCCTTCCTACAATCCGACGGTCGTCTACCCGCCGCCCGTCTACCCTTACCCGCCGGTCTACTACCCGCCCTATCCCGCAGGCGGGGCCTTGATCTCTTTCGGCGTCGGTATGGCGATCGGCGCGGCCGTCTGGGGCGGCTCCTGCTGCGGCTGCGGCTGGGGTGGGAACAACGTCAATATCAACGTGAACAACAATTTCAACAAGAACACGAACATCAATCGAGGCGGAGGCGGCAGCAACAACTGGCAGCACAACTCCCAGCACCGCGGCGGCACGCCCTATTCGAACCAGGCGACGGCGAACAAGTACGGCGGGGCGTCGAAGGGCGGCTCGCAAGGGAGCCGCGGAGCCAGCCCCAGCGCCAGCAGCCGCTCGGCCGGAGCCGGAAGCCAGTCGGCGCTCGGCGGGGGATCCTTCCAGAGCGGCAGCCGCAGTCCCGGTACCGGAGCGGGGGCCAGCCCCGGCGCCAGCACGGCGGGCCGTGGCGGCGGAGGCGGAGCGAGCCCCAGCGCCAGCTCGGCGAGTCGTGGCGGCGGAGGCGGAAGCTCCGGCGCCTTCGGCGGGGGCTCCGGCGGCTACAGCGGCGGCAGCGCCCGGGCGAGCAGCTCCCGCGGCTCCTCGAGCATGGGCTCCCGAGGTGGCGGCGGCGGCGGGAGAGGCGGCGGAGGCCGGAGGTGAGCGTCATGAAGAGCTGGCTTGGTACAGGAATCGTCTGCACCCTTCTTTTCGCACCCGTTCTCGACGCCACTGAACCTGCAGCACCTGCAGCGCCGGCGGCCGCGAAGTCCCCGGCCCCCGTCCGCCAACGGACGTTCGACACCCCGAAGGCGGCTGCCGACGCGCTCATCGCGGCGGCTGCGAGCTACGACGTGCCGGCTCTGAAGGCGATCCTCGGGCCGGACGGCGCGGACCTCGTCGCCACGTCCGATCCGGTTCAGGACAGGAACCAGCTCGAGACGTTCGCGGCCAAGGCCCGCGAGAAGAACGAGGTCGTCCCCGACGCGAAGAACCCCAACCTCGCAATCCTCTCGGTCGGAGAAGGGGACTGGCCGATGCCGATCCCGATCGTCCGGAAGGGTGGCAAGTGGCTCTTCGACTCGAAAGCGGGCCGGAGGGAGGTCCTCTACCGCCGGGTCGGGAGGAACGAGCTGGACGCCATCGAGGCCTGCCGCAACTTCGTCGAGGCCCAGCACGAGTACGCCTCGAAGAAGCGGGACGGCTCCAGCGTGAACCAGTACGCGCAGAGGATCATCGCCACCCCCGGCAAGCAGGACGGCCTCGTGTGGAAGAACCCGGACGGGACCCTGGGAGGGCCTCTGGGAGAAGAGCTCGCCGACGCGATCGCCCAGGGCTACACGAAGAAGTCCGCGCCGTTCCACGGCTACTACTTCAAGGTCCTGAAGGGCCAGGGCCCCGCGGCGCCGCTCGGGGAGATCGACTTCGTCGTGAAGGACGTGATGATCGGCGGCTTCGCCCTCGCCGCCGCGCCGGCCGACTACCTCGTGACCGGCGTGATGACCTTCATCGTGAGCCACGACGGAATCGTCTACGAGAAGGACCTCGGACCGAAGACGCTCGAGACGTTCTACGCCATGGAGCGCTACAACCCGGACAAGAGCTGGAGACCCGTCAAGTAACCGGGCGGGGCGCCGGCACGCCGCGGGTCCGGGCGATAACATCGCCGGACCCATGGCCGGTCCGTGGCTCTTCTCCCGACGCGTCGACCTCGGCCTCTTCGGAGGCTCGACGGCGGCCGCGCTCCTTCTCCTCCTGATCGGGCACGGGACGGGTCAGCTGGACGGGGACGCGCCGCTCTGGCTCTGGGTGGGGGCTGTCGTCTTCGTCGACGTGGCGCACGTCTGGTCGACCGGCTGGCGGGTCTACGCCGACGGCGAGGAGTTCCGGAGCCGCGCTCCCCTCTTTCTCGCCGTCCCGGCCGCCTGCTACGCGGCGGGCGTCGTCCTCTACTCGATCTCGCCGCTCCTCTTCTGGCGCGTCCTGGCGTACGTCGCCGTCTTCCACTTCGTCCGGCAGCAGTACGGCTGGGTGGCGCTCTATCGGCGGAAGAACGGCGAGGAGGGCGGCCTCGCCCGCCTCCTCGACGTCGCCGTGATCTACGGCGCCACGCTCGTCCCGCTCCTCTTCTGGCACGCGCATCAGCCGCGCCGCTTTCAATGGTTCCTGAAGGGGGACTTCCTCGGCGGGCTTCCCCCGGCGGCCAGCCTCGCCGCGATGGTCCTCTACGCGGGTGTCTTCGCCGGCTGGCTCGTGAAGGAACTGGCTCGCGTCCGGCGCGGACTCCCCGTCTCCTGGGGGAAGCACCTCGTGGTCGGTTCGACCGTCCTGATGTGGTTCGGCGGCATCGTCGTCCTGAACTCCGACTACGCCTTCACCGTGACGAACGTCATCGTCCACGGCGTTCCGTACTTCGGCCTCGTCTTCTACACCGAAAGGGCGCGCGCGGCGACGCGGGCCGCGGAAGGGAGGCCGCTGTCCCTGGCCGACTTCGGGGCCCGCAGCGCCGCGTTCTTCCTCCTCCCGCTCTTCGCGGTGGCCTTTCTCGAGGAGTGGGGGTGGGACCGCCTCGTCTGGCACGAGAACCGGGCGATCTTCCTGGGGCCCGGCCTCGACCCCGGGGCGCTTCTCCTGGCCCTGATCGTCCCGCTCCTCGCCCTGCCGCAGGCGACGCATTACGTCCTCGACGGCTTCATCTGGAGGCTCCGCCCCGAGAACCGCGCCGCGGCCCGCGCGCTCGGCCTTCCGGAACCCGCATGACCCATCCGCTCGGCATCCACCTTCTCCTCGACATCGCCGGCGTTCCGTTCGCCCTCCTCGACGACGACGTCTTCCTGGAACGCCTGCTGATGGCGACCGTCGAGCAGATGGGAGCGACGCTTCTCGGCCTCCACCTCCACCGCCTGGAGCCGCAGGGGGTCAGCGGCGTGGCCGTGATCTCCGAGTCGCACCTGACGATCCACACGTGGCCGGAGCGGGGGGAGGCGGCGGTCGACCTCTTCACCTGCGGCGACACGGCGAGGGCCCGGGCCGCGCTCGACTGGCTCCGGTGGTCGATGGGGGGAAGGGCTTCGCGGCTCCGGGAGATTCCGCGCGGAGCGCACGCCCCGGAATAGCAGACGCGCCCGGAGGGGGCGTATGATTATTTCGAAGATTTCCCCGGTGCGGAGGCGCGCGTGAAGCTTCCCGACGTGAGTTCCCTGTTCGAGATGAAGACTTTCGTCGATGTGGCGCCGCTCGGCTTCGCCGTCGTCCTGTTCCTCATCCTCGTCATCTCCTTCCGGTCCCGGGCCATCGTCTTCTGCCAGTACCTGAAGGCCATGACCGGCGTGTCGCTTTCGCCGAAGGAGGTCCGCCGCACCTTCAAGGCGCAGGGACAGGACGGCGTCCGGACCCTCTTCCTCGACCTGATCATCCGCGAGGACCTGAAGACCGGGCCGCTGAACATTCCCGAAGGGGCCAAGCCGACCGGAACGACCCGTCCCCTCTCCAAGGTCCGCGGGAAGATTCCGACCTGACCGCGTCTCTTCGCCGGCCGCTGGCCGCGCTCCTCGCGGGGCTCGTTGCCGTCCCGGCCGCGGCGCAGCAGCCGCCGCCCACGCCGACCCCGGCGCGCCCCGGGCAGGTCGTCACCCGGGTCGACGTCGACATCCTCGAGCTGGACGTTCTCGTCCTCGACGGGAAGGACCGGCCCGTTCCCGACCTGACGAAAGAGGATTTCGAGGTCCGGATCGCCGGCACCCTCCAGCCGATCGAGTTCTTCGATCCGCCCGCGGCGTCGCGTGCCGGGGCCGCAGCCGCGCCCCCCGCCGGCGCCCCGCCCGCCGAGGTCGTGGGCGGAACGACGACGCCCGCGCGTCCCGGAATCGGGACCGCGCCTCACGTCCTCTTCTTCTTCGACCTCGAGCAGCTTCCGGAGTCGGCGATCCGCGAGGCGGCTCCCGCCGTCGAGCGGGTCGTGGGGCTCATCCCCGCGCCGGTCCGCTTCTCGGTCGTGTCGTACTTCGCGCGTCCCGCGACCCTCGTCTGGGAGGACGAGGTGCTCGACCGCGTTACCGCGGCGCTGGAGGCGATGGCGGCCGCCGCGGCCCAGGAGGCCCGCGACGCGGCCCTGTCGGTCCGCTCTTCCCTCTCCGGGTCCCCGGCGGGTGTCGAGAATCCGCACTCGTACGAGGGCCGGCAGCAGGTGGAGCGGCAGCTCCTCGACGGCCTGGCCCAGGCGATCGACCTTTATCGGTCGACGAAGGATGCGCGCCCCGTCGCCGAGGCCTGGCGACAGATCGGCCAGTATCTCCAGGGGGAGCGGATCCGCGTCCGCGACCTGCTGCAGGGGCTCCGCGGCGTCTGCCAGGAATTCGCCGACCTCGACGGCAGGAAGGCGCTCGTCTTCGTCTCGCGCGGGTTCGAGCGCTATCCGGGCTTCAACCTCCTCAATGCGGCCGAAGCCGCGTCGCGGGCCGCAACGACCGCTAGCCCCTTCGGCGACCCGCGGACGGCCGCCGCCATGCCGGGGCTGCCGGGGTCCGGCGCCGGCGGACTCTCGGCCACGCCCCTCGCCGAATACGACGACTTCGCGAGGTGGCTGGCCGCGTCCGGGATCACGCTCCATTTCCTCGACCCCTCGCGGGCGACCGACCTGCCGACGGCCGAGCAGGGGCGCGGCGAACGGACCCGCCCCCTGTCGGGCGAGCGAAGGAACCTGCAGGAGACCGGCACGAACCTCGCCACGGTCACCGGCGGCATCTCGCGCCTCCAGCCCGGCGATCTCGGCGCGTCCCTGGCCACGATCGCCGAATCGACATCCGGCGCGTACCGGCTCGGCCTCCGGATGACGGACGTCGACCCGCGGCGGTCGTACAAGGTGGAGATCCGCGTGAAACGGTCGGGCGCTCGCGCCCTCTCCCGCACGGCGTACCGCCCGAAGCTCCCGGCCTCCGCGGCGCCGGCCGCCATTGCCGGGGCCGACCGCCAGCGTCTCCGATCGAACCTCGACGGGAAGCAAGCCGGCGCGGCCCGGCAGGTCCTGAAGCCGATCGCCGTCGCCCTGACGTGGAAGGGGAAGAGCCCGACGCCGGCCATCCAGGGCCGGAACCTCTACAAGCTCGACGTCCTGATCCCCTACGACGACCTCCGGTTCCTTCCGGAGGAGGACGCCATGGTCGCCTCGACGCGGGTCGACGTCGTGGCGGACTCCGCCGAGGGAAAAGGGCGCGACACCTTCACCGAGGACCTCTTTCTCTCGATGACCGGAGCGGAGTACGCCGCCGCCTCGGGGAGCCAGGCCGTCAAGACGCTGACCCTGACGCTCCCCCCCGGCAAGTGGAACCTCTCCGTCTCCGTCACCGACCTCCTCGAAACCCACACCGGCATCGCCCGCGCGACGGTCGTCGCCGAGCCGTGAGGGGCACGCGGCCGACGTAGACTCGGCCGGATGAGCGGCGACTTTGCTCCCGACGAGTTCCGGAAGATGGCGACCGCCGCGGTCGAGCGGCTGACCCGCTACTTCGAGACCCTCGAGTCGCGCCCGGTCCTCGCGCGGACGGTGCCGGGCGCCGTGATCGCCGCGCTCCCTCCCGAGCCTCCCGAGGAGCCCGAGCCATGGGAGGCGATCGAGCGCGACCTCGACGCGATCGTCGAGCCGAACCTGACGCACTGGCAGCACCCCGGGTACCTCGCCTACTTCGCGAACACCGGCTCCGCCCCGGCCGTCGTCGGGGACTTCCTCGCCGCGGGCTACAACCAGACCGGGATCCTCTGGCGGACCTCCCCCGTCCTCACGGAGCTGGAGCAGGTCGTCGTCCGCTGGCTCCTCTCGATCGTCGGCCTCCCGGCCGGGAAGGACGGCTTCGACGGGCAGCTCGCCGACACGGCCTCGAGCGGTTCTCTCATTGCGCTCGTCGCCGCGCGCGAACAGGCCTTCCCCGACCTCCGGAAGACCGGGCTTTCGGCCCGGCCGCCCGGCGTCGTCTATGCCTCGGAGCTGGCGCATTCTTCCATCGACAAAGCCTGCGTCGTCCTCGGCTTCGGAACCTCGGGCCTCAGGAAGATCCCCGTCGACGCGGCGTTCCGGATGCGGCCGGACGCGCTGGAGAAGGCCGTCGTGGAGGACCGCGCGGCCGGGCGCGTGCCGGTGGCCGTCGTGGCAACCGTCGGCACGACCGGCGTGACGAGCGTCGATCCCTGCGCGGCGATCGCCGGACTCTGCGAGCGCGAGAAGATCTGGCTCCACGTCGACGCGGCGTACGCCGGCTCGGCCGCCTCCCTTCCCGAGATGCGTCCGCTCTTCGACGGGTGGGAGCGCGCCGACTCGCTCCTCTTCAATCCGCACAAGTGGATGCTCGTTCCCCTCGAATGCACGGGGCTGTTCTTCAGGCGGATGGAGCGCGTCCGCCGGGCCTTCTCGGTCGTCCCGATCTACCTCGAAACGCCCGAGAACCGGGCCGGAGAGGTCCGCGAGTACATGGACTACGGCATCCAGCTCGGCCGGCGCTTCCGCGCCCTGAAGATGTGGATGGCCCTCCGGGCCTTCGGCGCCGAAGGGGTCCGGGCGATCGTCCGCAAGCACCTCGCTCTCGCCCGCCGGCTGAAGGACGAGCTGGAGGAGATTCCCGGAATCTCGATCGTCGCGCCGGCCCCCTTCTCGGTCGTCGTCTTCCGCTGGGCCCCGGAGGGGCTCCCGCCCGAGGAGGCCGACGCCGCGAACCGGCGGATCCTGGAAGCGGTCAATGCGGACGGCCGGAGCTTCATCTCTCACACGGCCGTGGGCGGCCGGATCGTCCTCCGGGCGGCCATCGGAAGCGCCCGGACGGAGTGGCGGCACCTCGAGCGGTTCCTCGACGCCCTGAAGACCGCCCTCCCCGCCGGGCGCGGCGCCCGCTGAAAACTCTGGCGATCTTCACGTCGTAGTAGGCACTGAACCGCCCCCCGGGGTGTCGCTGTAGACTCGTTTTCCCGCATGGAACCTCTCAACAAGACAGCCGATCTCTCCGCGCTCCGGATCGACCGCGACGAGCCTCCCCGTGGCCGGCGCCTTCTCTGGGCCGCCGTCGCCACCGCCCTCGCGGCCGGCGTCGCCCTCCTCCTGATCTGGGGGCGCCGGAGCGGCGGCGTCACCCTCCGCCCCACGGAGGTGACGACGACGCGCATCGCCCTCGTCACGCCGACGCAGGCCTCCACCGTCCTGACCGCCTCGGGCTACATCGTGGCCCGGTCGAAGGCCGAGATCTCCCCCAAGTCGGTCGGGCGGATCGCGTGGCTGAACCTGGAGGAAGGGCAGCGCGTGAAGAAGGGCGAGCTCGTGGCCCGGCTCGAGTCGCAGGAGCTGGAGGCCCAGAAGAAGCAGTACATCGCCACGCGGGAGCAGATCCTCGCCCAGCTGGACAACGCGGGGCGCGACCGCGACCGGGCCCAGGCGCTCCTCAAGGACCAGATCGGGACGCAGCAGGCGTACGACACCGCCGACGCGCAGGTCCGGTCCCTGGCGGCGCAGATCGTCTCCATCGAGCAGCAGGTCCGGTACACCGAGGAGCTGATCAAGAACGCCGAGATCTACGCGCCGATCGACGGCGTCGTCACGGTGAAGAAGGCGTTCCTCGGCGAAACGGTCGCCCCGCAGGGCTTCGGTGGAGCCGGCTCGGCCGGCGCCACCTTCGCCGTCATCGTCGATCTCGCCTCGCTGGAGATGGAAGCCGACATCAACGAGCAGAACCTCGGCAAGCTCTCCCTCGGGCAGTCCGCGCAGGTGACGCTCGACGCCTACCCCGACCGCCCGTACAAGGCGCGACTCCGGCAGATCGTCCCGACCGCCGACCGGCAGAAGGGGTCGGTGAAGGTCAAGGTGGAGATCCTCGACCGTGACGCGCGCGTCCTTCCGGAAATGTCGTGCCGCGTCGTCTTCCTCGACCCGAAGGCCGCGCCGGCCGAAGGGGAGAAGGCGAAGGTCATGGTCCCCGCGGCCTCCGTCGTCGAGGTGGACGGCCGGAAGGGAGCGCTCTTCCTCCAGGGCGACCGGGCGCTCTTCAGGCCGCTCGGCCTCGGGGCGGCCGCGGGCTCCCAGATCGAGGTCGTCTCCGGCGCGGCCGGGGGCGAGGAGATCGTCGCCGACGCCGCCGGCGTCCGGGCGTGGCGCGCGGACCAGAAGGTCCGCGTCAAGAAGGACTGACGAAGGAGAACCCATGGCCGAGCCGTTCATCCGGATCGAAAGCCTCGTGAAGGCGTACCAGCGCGACACGCAGTCGCTGACCGTCCTGACGGGACTGAACCTCGCGGTCGACGAGGGAGAGTTCATCGCCCTCATGGGGCCGTCGGGTTCCGGCAAGACGACCCTCCTGAACCTGATCGCCGGAATCGACCGGCCCACCTCGGGCCGGATCGTCGTGGGTGGTCTGGAGATCCACGGGATGGGCGAAGCGGCCCTCGCGAAGTGGCGGAGCCGGAACATCGGGTTCATCTTCCAGCTCTACAACCTCGTCCCCGTCCTGACGGCGTTCGAGAACGTGGAGCTGCCGCTCCTCCTGACGGATCTCTCCCGCGCGCGGCGTCGCAAGCAGGTGGAGCTGGCCCTTTCCATCGTGGGCCTCGCCGACCGGATGGACCACTACCCGCGGCAGCTCTCCGGGGGCCAGGAACAGCGCGTCGCGATCGCACGCGCTTTCGCCACCGACCCGAAGCTCCTCGTGGCCGACGAGCCGACCGGCGACCTCGACTCGAAAAGCGCCGAGGAGATCCTCGTCCTCCTCGAGCGGCTCAACAACGAGTTCGGCAAGACGATCGTCATGGTCACGCACGACCCACGCGCCGCGGCCCGGGCCCACCGCCTCGTCCACCTCGACAAGGGGGTCCTCAAGGAGGACATCCGGGCGTCGGCCGGTCAGAAGGAGGTCGGGATGGCCGCCGCGATCGCGGCCGCGGCCGGCACCGAGCTTCCGGGGTGAAGTTCCTTCCACTCGTTCTCAAGAACGTCTTCCGGAAGAAGACGCGGACGGCGCTGACGGTCGTCTCGATCGTCCTGCCGCTCCTCGTCATCAACCTGATGGGGACGTTTCTCCGGGCTCTCGACCGTCCCGACCCGGGCGCCACGCGCGGAATGTTCCGGACCGTGACGCGGCACAAGGTGTCGCTCGGGAACCCGCTCCCGGTCGCCTACTTCGAGAAGATCCGACAGCTCCCGGGCGTCGTCGCCGCGACGAAGTTCACCTGGTTCGGCGGCAAGTACGTCGACCAGTCGGCGAAGAACTTCTTCCCCCGCTTCGCGGTCGAGCCCGAGACCTTCCTCCAGGTCTTCGACGACGCGAAGATCCTCGCCGGCTCGACGGAGGAATGGCTGGCCGACCGGACCGGCGCCGTCGTCGGCGAGAACCTCGTGAAGAAGTTCGGCTGGAAGCTGGGCGACAAGATCGTCCTGGTCGGCGACATCTTCCCGGTGACGCTGGAGCTGACGGTCCGGGGGATCTACCAGCTCCCGGACGGGAACGCCAGCTCGGTCTTCTTCAACCGGAAGTACCTCGAGGAGGCCCTCCCCTCCGTCGCCGGACAGGTCGGCACGGTGTGGGTCAAGGCGGCGGACGGCCCCGCGGCCGAGCGGCTGACGCGCGAGATCGACACCCTGTTCGAGAACGCCTCGGCGCCGACGAAGACCGAGAGCGAGAAGGCCTTCCAGATGGGTTTCGTCCAGATGCTCGGGAACGTCAAGCTCCTGATCAACGGGATCGCGACGATCATCGTCTTCGTCATCTTCCTGATCGCGGCCAACACGATGTCGATGGCGGCGCGCGAGCGGGTGACCGAGGTCGCCGTCCTCCGGGCGCTGGGCTTCGGGAAGCCGGCGATCCTCGGGATGGTCCTCGCCGAGAGCCTCGTCCTCGCCCTGATCGGCGGCGGGCTCGGGATCCTCCTCTTCGTCCTCGCGGAGCCGGCCCTGAAGGCGGGGCTCATGGCCTCGCCGATGTCCGGGTTCGCGGCGTCGTTCGACCTGTTCCCGGAGGTCCTCGCGATGGGCCTCTTCATCACGATTTCCGTCGGCGTCGTGGCGGGCGTCGTCCCGGCCGTGCAGTCGGCCCGCCGGTCCATCGTGGACGGGCTGCGGCGAGTCGTCTGATGAAGTACCTCCCCCTCGTCGTCAAGAACCTCTTCCGGAAGAGGACGCGCTCCTCGTTGACGATCGGGTCGATCCTTCTCCCGTTCTTCGTCATCTGCATCCTCGGGACGCTCCTCGCCACCCTGGACGCCGATCCGTCCGAGGGGGCCGGGATGTACCGGATCGCCGTCCGGCACAAGGTCTCGATCGCGAACTTCCTCCCGGCGACGCACGTCGAGAAGATCCGCCAGCTCGCCGGCGTGAAGGCCGTCACGCCGTTCAACTGGTTCGGCGGACAGTACGTCGACTTCTCGGCCTTCAACATCTTCCAGCGCTTCGGGGTCGACCCCGAGGTGCTCCTCGACGTCTTCGACGAGGCGAAGATCGTCGAGGGCTCGGCCGACGACTGGAAGCGCGACCGGAGCGGCGCCCTCGTGGGGCGGCTCCTGACGCGGAAGTACGGCTGGCGGCTCGGCCAGAAGGTGACTCTCAAGGGAGACATCTGGCCGGGGACGTACGAGTTCACGATCCGCGCCATCTACAAAGGGCAGGACGAGTCGATCCTCTTCTTCCACCAGAAGGTGCTCGACGAGCGCTGGCCCCGGCGAGCGGGGCTGACGACGAACATCTGGATCAAGGCCGATTCGGCGGCCGACGTCGTGCGCCTGATCCCGCAGATCAACGCCACCTTCGAGAACTCGCCGTGGCCCGTCCGGGCCGAGACGGAGAAGGAGTTCCAGAACAGCTTCATCGGGCTCCTCGGGAACGTGAAGCTCCTCGTGAAATCGCTCGCGGTCATCATCGCGCTCGTCATCCTCCTGATCGCCGGGAACACGATGGCGATGGCGGCCCGCGAGCGCATCACCGAGATCGCCGTGCTCCGCGCCATCGGCTACCCGAAGAAGACGGTCTTCGGCCTGCTGCTCGGGGAGAGCCTCCTCCTCGCCCTGACGGGGGGCGTCGCCGGCGTTCTCGTCTACGCGGCGCTCCTCCCGCGGCTCCGGGCCTTCCTTCTCTATTCCCCGCTCGCGGGCTTCGCGGCCGGGATGAGGCTCTTCCCGGGGGTCGTCGCCGCCGCTTTCGTCACCACGCTCCTCGTCGGCATCCTCGCCGGCCTCGTGCCCGCCATCCGCTCGGCCCAGCGCTCCATCGTCGACGGCCTGAGACAGGTGGCCTGAGGGAGGTCCCATGCTCTCCATCCCGCTGAAGTACAACTGGCGCAACCTCTTCGTCCGGAAGATCACGACGGGGCTCACGATCCTCGGGATCGGCCTGGTCGTGGCGGTCTTCCTCTGCGTCATGGCGCTCGGCGAGGGACTCACGCGCGTCTTCACGGCGTCGGGGTCGGACCAGAACGTGCTCGTCCTGAGGCAGAACTCACAGTCCGAGCTGCAATCCGGGATCTCGCGGGACCAGGTGCCCCTGATCGAGACGCTCCCGGGGATCGCGAAGGACACCGACGGCAAGCCGCTCGCGTCGCCGGAGCTGGTCGTCGTCCTGAACCTCGAGAAGCAGGGGGGCGGCTCCTCGAACGTGACGATCCGCGGCGTCGGCCAGAAGGCGGCGAAGCTCCGCTCGTCTCTCGATCTCGAAAAGGGACGGATGTTCACGCCCGGGCAGTCGGAGGTCATCGTCTCGAAAAGCGTCGCGAGCCGGTTCGCCAGCTGCGACGTCGGCCAGACGATCAAGTTCGGCGCCTACCGCTGGACGGTGGTCGGCCTCTTCGACGCGGGGGGCACCGCCCCCGACAGCGAGATCTGGACGGACGTGGAGGGGATGGTCTCGGACTTCAAGCGGAACGGCTACTCCTCCGTCCTCGCGCGGACGACGGACCGCGCCGGGCGGGACCAGTTCCTCGCTGGGCTCGCCGGGGACCCGCGCCTCGCCCTCGAGGGGAAGATCGAGCGGAAGTACTACGACGAGCAGACCTCGACGGCCGCGCCGATCAAGTTCCTCGGTGTCTTCGTCGGCGTCGTCATGGCGATCGGCGCCTGCTTCGGCGCCATGAACACGATGTACGCCGCCGTGTCGGCCCGGACCCGCGAGATCGCGACGCTCCGCGCCCTCGGCTTCGGCCGATTCTCGATCCTGGTCTCCTTCGTCCTCGAGTCGATCTTCCTCGCGCTTCTCGGCGGGATCCTCGGCTGCGTCCTCGGAGGCCTCGC
>DATIWM010000194.1:0-11960 GCA_035519355.1 Thermoanaerobaculia bacterium
GTACGTGTCGAGCGCCGGCCTCCGGGTCCTCGTGATGCTCGCGAAGAAGCTCGCGGGAGGTCAGGGGCGCCTCGTTCTCTGCGGCATGAGGGAATCGGTCCGCGAGGTCTTCGAGATCGCCGGCTTCACGTCGCTCTTCGCGATCACCGCCACGGTCGACGAGGCGGTCGCTTCGGCGCCCGGCGAGATCAAGAGCGAGAAGCTGGCCGAGCGCGCCGCGGGCCTTCTCGGGCGAGGACGCCGGGCGGCGGCCCCGCCGCCGGTCGATCCCGCCGTGGCCGAACTGGCGGCGCGCGCCGCGCGGGCGCTCGGCGTCAAGCTCCCGGAGCCCCCGGCTTCTCCTCCCCCCGCCCCGCCTCCGGTCGCGCCGAAGGCGGAACCGAAGAAGGGGAAGTGGTTCCGGCGCTGACCGCCTAGCGCGCGACCGGTCCGAAACAGACGAGGGTGAGGTCGTCCGCCTGCGGCTCGTCGCCCGAAAAGCGGGTGACGAGGTCGAGGATCGCCTGGCGGACCGCGTCGGGCTTCCCCCCGGCGGCCGCGACGGCTTTCTTCATCCGCTCCTCGCCGAGGAGCGCGCCGCTCCGGTCGGCGGCCTCCGTGACGCCGTCGGTGTAGAGAACAGCGACGTCGCCCGGGCCGAGCGCAAAGTCGCTCATGGGAAAGACCGTCGTCGCGGCGACGCCGAGGGGAAGGCCGGCGCCGACCGCGAGCGGCGAGACGCTCCCCGCCGCACGTCTGAGGAGCGGTCCCGGGTGCCCCGCCGTGGCCACGCGGACGTCTCCGGTTTCGGTGTTGAGGACGAGGAGGGAGGCCGTGACGAAGACGCCGTCCTCGAGGTCTTCGGCGAGAGCCCGGTTGACGCGCCCGAGGATCTCCGCGGGATCGGTCCGGCCGACGGAGTGGTAGCGCACCTCGCTCCCGACCTTCGCCATCACGAGGGCGGCCGAGACGCCTTTCCCCGAGACGTCGCCGATGGCCACGCCGACGAAGGGACGGGGAAGCTCCAGGAAATCGAAGTAGTCGCCCCCCACCTCGAGGGCGGGCGCGTAATGGTCGCAGAAGCTCCACCCGGGCACCTCGGGGACCCCCTTGGGAAGGAACCGGGCCTGGATCCGGCGCGCGAGCGCCAGGTCGCGCTCGAAGACTTCCTGCTTCACGGCGCGCGCATGGAGGCGGGCGCGCGAGAGCGCCAGCCCGGCCTGGCCCGCGATGGCCAGAAGCAGGGCCATGTCGTCCAGGTCGAAGGACTGCGCGACGGAGCTGGAGTAGAGCGTGATGACGCCCGGGATCTCGTCGTGTGCCAGCATCGGGACGCAGACGAGGGACCGGATGCCGAGGATCTGGATGCTCTTGGCCTCCGGGAACCGTTCGTCTTGAAGCGCGTCGATCGAGAGGACGCCGCGGCGGTTCCGGATGACGTCCTGGACGATCGTCCGGCTCATCGCGAGCGATCCGCCGGCCGAGCGGCTCCGGACGGCCGCGGTCGTCACCGTGCCGGTGACCGCATCGGCGAGGAGGATGAAACCGTGATCCGCCTTCGGGAAGACCGCGAAGAGCTCGTCGAGAACCCGGCCGAGAAGCGGCTCCTCGTCCAGCGTCTCCGAGAGGACGGTTCCCACGTCATAGATGAGCTGGAGGCGGCGCGCCAGGTCGGGCGCGCCGCTTCCAGCGGCCAGGAGGGCGTCCACGGCGGAAGAGGCCTTCATCGACTGGAGGACGGTCTGGGAGAGGTCGCTGAGGTTCACGTCGGAGGTCGGGCGCTTCGCGCCCGCCTCCTTCGGGTTCCTGAACTCGAGGAGGACGGCTCCGAACAGGATCTCGTCGCCGTCGCGGAGGGCTGCCGGTTCGCGAAGACGCCTGCCGTTCACCGCGGTCCCGTTCTGGCTTCCGAGATCGGTCAGGACCCACGCCTCGCCGCGGCGGGCGAGGACGGCATGGCGGCGCGAAACGGAAGGGTCGGCCAGCTCCACGTCGACGAGGGAGGTCCGGCCCACCTCGACATCCTTCCGGATCTCGATCGTCCGGCCGGCCAGGGATCCGCTTTTGACGGTCAGAACGGGCATCGGCGCTCGGCACGGCTCCGGGGCCGGCCGCGGGCAGTCTACCCCGCTCCCTTGACCCTCTTCGCCGGCGGCTGTTAGCCTTTCAGGTCCCCTCGTCGCATCGTTCGAGATCGCCTGCGGCGGGCATCGTTCCCGCCGCTTCCGCTCTCCACGGTGCCCGAAAGGGAGGAGGCCTTCATGCGGGAAGAGCTCGCCCAGATCGACCTGTCGCCGATCGCGGACCTCGTCCGGATCAAGGGCGACGAAGAGATTCTCCGCGACCGGCTCGAGAAGATGGAGGGCCGCAAGGAAAAGGTCACCGCCCTCGTCTACCGCCGCGTCCGGCAGGACTACGAGGCGCGGAAGGCGGCGCTGGAGGCCGAGTCGCGTCCGCTCAAGGAGAAGGCCCGGCGCGAGTACGCAAAGCTCCAGGTCCTGCGTGAGAAGACCGAGCGCGCCGTCGAGGAGGCATCGCTCGAGAAGGAAGAGCTGGAGTTCCGGCGCGATCTCGGGGAGTTCCCGAGCGAGCAGTTTCAGGAGCGGCTCAACGCCTGCGAGCTTCGTCTCGCCGAACGGCAGGCCGAGCTGGAGGCCGTCGTCGAGACGAAATCCAAGTTCGTCTCGGCGTTCCACACGGAGGCGGAGCTCGAGGGCCCCGCGCCGCCGGCCCCGGCCGCACGGCCCGCCCCGCCCGGGCCTCCTCTTCCGGCCCCGACGCCGGCGGGCCCCGGCAGCGGTGTCCGGGCCCGTCCGGCCGCGGCGGCGCCGTCCGCCGATGCGACCCTTCTGGAGTCCCCTCCGGCCCGGTCGGCCGACGCGACCCTTCTGGAGCCCCCCGCGGCCCGCTCCGCCGACGCGACGGTCCTGGACGGCCCCCCGCCCCGGTCGGCCGACGCGACCGTGCTCGATCCGGGCTCGCCGCGGGCCGGCCGGGGGCCTGCGGTCGGCATCGCCGCCGAGGCCCCGGGCCCCACGGTCGTCCTCGCCATGCCGCGGCTCGTCGTGATGGTCGACGACAAGCCGGGCCAGGAGCACGTCCTGAAGCCCGGGATCACGGTTCTCGGGCGCTCGCCGAAAGCCGACATCCAGGTTCCCTACTCCGAGGTGTCGCGCAAGCACGCCGAGCTCGTCTGGGAGGCCGACGGATTCGTCATCCTGGACCTCGACTCCGAGAACGGCGTCTTCGTGAACGGCGAAAAGGTGAAGAAGCGGCCGCTGAAGGACGGGGACGCCATCCAGGTCGGCCCGCAGAAATTCGTCTTCCGGGTCTAGCTCCCGAGCCGCTTCGTCAGCGTCAGCCGGTTGACGCCGTCCGTGCGGGACCAGGACTGCGTGTCGGTCATTCGCTTCACGAGGAGGATGCCGAGGCCGCCGACCGGACGCTCGGAGAGAGGCGCCGCGACGTCGGGCTCGTGCCGGGAGAGCGGGTCGAACGCTCGGCCGCGATCCGATACCGTCAGCGTCAGGAGACCGCCCGAGATCCCGGATGTGAGGCCGATCGGGGTCTTCTTCTTCTTTCCGAATGCGTACTTCACGACGTTCGAGAGAACTTCGTCGAGGACGACCCGGAGGTCGGCGATCGTCCGCTCGGGAACGCCCTGGGCGGCGGCAAACCGGGCGAAGGCGTCTCCGGCCGACCCGACGCCGTCGAGATCGGGCCGGACCTCGAGGGAGAATTCCGGCGGCGGCACGGGCGTGTCGATCCGTGCGGGGAGGCCGGGGGCGGCGAGCTCCGCGAGCCCGAATGAGGCGAGGACGAGAACGCGGCGGGCCAGCCCGGGCCCGTCCCGCGCCGCGTCCGGAGCCTCCGCGTCGAGGGCCGCGAGGTTTCTCACCGTGTCGTGGACGAGCCGCTTGACGATCCCGAAGGCGGCGTCGGAGAGGGGGGGATTTCCCCGGTAGTTCTCGAGGCGCGCCCCTTCCCGGTAGTCGGGATACCGCTCGAGGCCGAAGAAGAGCAGGGCGAGCCGCTCGTCGTACCGGCCGAACGTCCGGACGAGGCCGACCCAGTCGGCGAGGACTTCATCGAGCAGGTTGTTTCGTGAGGCGCCGGCCGTCCGGAGCGTGAGGTAGTGCGTCGCCTCATGGTCGCGGCGGATCCGAAGGGACAGGTCCCGCCACGCGGATCCGGCGTACCCGGCGTCCGCGGCCGGGACGCCGCTGTAGGGGCCCGAGGAGAGGATGACGAAGCGGTCCTCGTAGAGCTCCTTCCGGGCGACGACGGACGGCCATTCGTCGTCCCAGCGCCCGTCCGGGTGCGCCGCCTCCCACGAGAGGCGATAGGCATTCAGCCGGTCCCAGTTGTTGAAGCCCTTCACCAGACAGGCGCCCATCGACGGGGGCACCCTCACCGGCTCGTTCCGCGCGGCGAACGCGCGGACGAGGCTCTCGAAGTCCGCCCGCTCGTCGGCCACGAGAACGGGAAAGCGCCCCGCCAGCGTCGGATGGAGCGTCAGGGAAACGAGGTCCGGCCGGACGAGCGGAAGTCCGGTCGCCTCCGGGTCGCCCTCGGCCGGGAAGACCCCTTCCCGCGTGGCGGCCCGGTAGCGGTCCGTGGCGCTGATCCCTTCGCGGATCCCGAACCGGAGCTGGGGGAGCCGGCGCGCGAGGGCCGGGACGACGCCCGCCGTCCGCGCCTCCTCGAGGTAGCGTCCCCAGGCCTCGAGGTGCGGCTCGTCCACCGTGGGAATCGGGACCGTCCGGGCCGCCGCCTCCGAAAGGAGCGGGAGGTCGTAGCCGAGAAGCTCCTCGAGGACGGTCCCCTCGGCGCCGGCGGTCCGGAACAGGTCCTGCCGGTCCACGGCCGTCAGACGATCTGGCGCTTCGCGAGCGCGGCGAAGAGCCCGTCCTTCTCCATCAGCTCCTGGTAGCTGCCCGCCTCGGCGATGACGCCATCCTGCAGGTAGCAGATCTTGTCGGCGTCGATGATCGTGGAAAGCCGGTGAGCGATGACGATGCGGGTGCAGTGGAGCTTGTTCATGCTCTCGGTGACGATCGCCTGTGCCTTGTTGTCGAGGGCGCTCGTGGCCTCGTCGAGGAAGAGGATCTTCGGCCGGTTGACGATCGCCCTCGAGATCATCAGGCGCTGCTTCTGGCCGCCCGAGAGGCCGCCGCCCCCCTCGCTGACGTAGGTGTGCATGCCCATCGGCATCTCGCGGATGTCGTCCGCGAAGCTCGCGGCCTCCGCGGCCTGCCAGGCGTCGTCGATCGTCCGCGAGGTCGTGCCGACGATGTTCCGGAAGATGTCGACGGGCATGCAGCGCGAGTCCTGAAGGACGACCCCGAGCTGCTGGCGGACGAGCCGGACGTCCAGGGTCGAGAGGTCCTGCCCGTCGAAGAGGATCGATCCCTTGGCCGGCTTCTCGAATCCGAGCATGAGGCGCAACAGGGTCGACTTGCCGCAGCCGGAGCCCCCGACAAAGGCGACGAACTCGCCCGGGCGGATCTTCAGCGTGACGTCCTTCAGGATCCACGGGCTGTCCTCGGCGTAGCGGAAGTGGACGTGCGAGATCTCGATCTCACCCTTCAGAGGACCCGGAGGCGCCTTCGATTCGTCGATCTCGGGCTCCGTCGTGAGGATCGGGACGAGCCGCTCCCAGATCGGCACCGCCCGCAGAAGGGAGAGCGACGCCTCGCTGAGGGACTGCATGGCCGCGAGGAACATCCCGAACGCCGCCGAGAAGGCGATGAATTCGCCCGTGGACAGGCCGCCGGATCCCGCGCTGACCCCGGCCTTCGTCTGCACCCTCGCCAGGAGAGCGAAGACGGTGATCGAGGCGACGATCGGGAAACCCGAGTTGAAGATCTGGACCGCCGACTGGATCTTGCCGCTTCGGAACGCCAGGCGGCGCTGCCGGGCGAAGCCCGCGGCCCAGACGCGGAAACCGTGGTCCTCGGCGCCGCTGACGCGGAGCTTGCCGACCCCCGAGATGAGCTGGAGAACGAGACCCGAGAGCTGCCCTCGGACCGTCAGCTGCTCGCGCTGCGAGCGGAGCTGGATGAGGTTGGCCGAGGTCGAGAACGTGACGAACACGATCGTCAGTCCGATCCCGGCGAGGGCCAGCGGGACGCTGTAGCCCAGCATCATGACGAGGTAGACGAGCGAGCTGAGAGAGCCGAGGACGGCGCCGATTCCCGCGCCCGCCACGAGCTGCCGGATCGCGTCGATCCCGAGCGCGCGATCCGCGAGGTCGCCCGCCGAATACAGCCGGAAGAACGTCGACGGCAGGTCGAGAAGGCGGTCCCAGAGAGCCGCCTGGATGGAGTAGTCCATCCGCCCCTGCAGGCGCAGGACCGCGATGCTCTCGGTCAGTTTGAAGGCAGCCGACGAAAAGGCCGAGATGACGAGGGCGAGGCAGAACTGGTACAGGAGGCCGCGCTCGGCCTGGGGGATGGCCGTGTCGAAGAGCCGGCCCGTGAAGTAGGGCGTGAGGGCACCGAGAGCCCCCAGCCCGGCCGCCATGGTCAGCAGCATCTTGAGGTCGCCCTGGAGGCCCCGGGCGCCGAAACGGATGACCTGCTTGACCGTCAGCACCCCGCCGGGGAACCGCCGGTAGAAGGTGTGGCCGAAGGGGTGGAGCGTCTGGGCGAACTTCACGTCGACGTGTCCCCGCTCGCCCGAGATGGGATCGACCCAGTCGTAGGCGGAGGGGCCGGCCGGCAGGAGGGCGATGGGCTGTTTCGTGGCCTCCGTCCGGGCGAGGATCGGACCATGATCGTGCTCGAAGAAGTTTCCCCGGAGGGCGATGACGCGCGTCCGGAACCGGGACGCCGTGGCGACGAGCCCCAGCGTCTCCTCGTAGACCCGCTCCACGTTCATCTCGACGGAGGGCTTCCGGGCCTCCATTCCGAGATCGGCGCAGATCAGCGAGCAGGCGCGGAAGATGGGGCCCAGATCGGCCGTCTCGACGGCCTCGGCGGGCCGCTCGCCCGGGCTCGCCAGGATGCCGCCGATCTCGGCGTAGGCGGCGTCGCGGGCCCGCTCGGCGTGTGCCGCCTTGCTCTTCAGGCGGTTGAACTCGTCGACCGTCGCGAGCCGCTTGTTGAGGAACTCGGCCTCGCAGAGGGCTTCGTGGAACGCGTCGAGGCCGGAGCTGAACCGGGGCGCGACGAGCGCGGCGCGGGTGAGGAGCGGCGTGAGAACGAGGCCGTCCGCGGAGGACTCGACCCACCCCTCCTCGGTCACCGGAAACGGAACCGGGTCTTTCGCCACGCGGACTTCGGACATTCCGATCAGGAGGAGACTCTCGGGGGGCGTCTCGACCCAGACGATGCCCTTCCGGGCGCGGGCGCGCTTCTGGAAATCGACGCCGAGGGGCTCGCCGGGGGTCAGGTCGAGCGGCGGGACGGGCTCCTGCGGAAGGTCGCGGACGAGGGCGTGGGTCAGCGCGAGGACCCATCCCTCCACGAGCGTCGCGATCCGCTCCGCGTGCGCGGACTGCCCCGAGAGCTCGGCGAGACGCTTGAGCGGAATTCTCCGGAGCCGGGTTCCCGATTTCCCCGCCGCGAGGAAGGCCGACCCCTGCCCGTAGCGGGCGAGATCCATCCCGAAGATCGCCTGTCCCGGCTCGGCGCCCACGAAGAACGAGCGGGCGCCGGCCGCCTCGCCGTCCTTGACGGTGACCGTGAAGACGTCGATCCGCCCCGACTCGACGAGCCACATCGAGGACGGGTCATCGAGGAAGAACGGCCTGTTGCCGCTGACGAGGACCTCCTCGCCCTCCTCCTCCAGCTTCGAGACGAGCTTCATCTGAAGGCTCTGGAGGACGTCGGCGATCGGGAGAGCGGAAGTCTGGGCGAGATCCAGCTCCTCGTCGGCCTCGGCCGTCTCGAGGACCAGCTCGAAAACGGTGTGTCCGATCCGGAACCGGTCCCGGTGGGCGAGAGGCGCCTCGGTCACCCGCCGGTCGCCGATCCAGGTGCCGTTTCCGCTCTTCTGGTCGGTGACCAGCACGCCGGATGGTCCCGGCTCCACGCGGGCATGTCTCCGCGAGACGCTCGTGTCCTTGAGAACGATGTCGCATTCCTCCGCACGTCCGATCAGGCAGGGACGGTCGAGGGGGACTTCCCGGCCGACGAGCGTCTCGTCCCGGGATTCCACGATCCGGAGACGGCTGCCCCGGACCGGGGAGGCCAGGGCGGCGGAGGAGGACGGGACGGGCCGGCTCGTGCTCACGCTCGTCTCCTCAGTGCCCCGCGATCAGGAACTGGTAGGGCCCTTCCTGGTCCTTCATCTCGTCGTGGGTACCGCGCTGGACGATCTTTCCGCGGTGGAGGACGACGATCTCGTCGGCGTCGCGGATCGTGCTGAGCCGGTGGGCGATGATGATGCACGTGCAGCCCCGGCGGCGGAGCGCGTCGTCGATCGTCGCCTCGGTCGACGGGTCGAGGGCGCTCGTCGCCTCGTCCAGGATGAGAAGCGTCGGCCCGCCGGAAAGCGCGCGGGCGATCTCGAGGCGCTGGCGCTGACCGCCGCTGAAGTTGCCTCCCCCCTCCGCCACGACCGCGGTGTATCCGCCCTCGCGCGCCTCGATGACCCCGTGGATCTCGGCGTCCCGGGACGCCTCGATGACCCGTGGCATGGGAAGGGTCCCGTCCCACATCGTGACGTTCTCCCGGACCGTTCCCCCGAAGAGGAAGATGTCCTGGTCGACGAGACCGACGGAGTTCACGATCAGGTCCCGGGGGAGCTGGTTCCTCGGGGTTCCGTCGAAGAGGACCTCGCCCTCCCACGGCTCGTAGAGTCCCGACACGAGCTTGGCGACGGTCGACTTGCCGCTGCCGCTCGACCCGACGAGGGCGACGCGCTGCCCCGGCTTGATGACGAGGTTGAAATTCTCGATGAGCGGCGCCTCGAGAGGGCTGTAGCCGAAGGTGATGTTCCGGAGCTCGACGTGTCCGGTGAGCTTGATGGTCCGCCTCTCGCCCGCGACGGCGGCGGGGGCCTCGCGCGTGTACTGCTTGTCGAGCGGGTAGCGGAGGACGTCGTCGAGACGGTTCATGTCGGCCTCGAGCTCCTGCAGGCTGGAGCCGAAGGTGACGAAGTTGTCCAGCGGACGCGTGAAGCTCGCCACGAGCGTCTGGTAGGCCACGAGCATGCCGACGGTGAGCTGGCCGTTCATCACCTTGAGGCCGCCGAGGAGGAGCACCGAGGTCGTAATCAGCGTGCTGACGAAAGGCGGGACGGCCGACGTCCCCTCGGAGAGCATGCCGATCTGCTGCTCCCCGTTCAGCGCCTTGGCCTGGTAGCCGGCCCACCGGGAGAAGAAATCCGACTCCGAGCCGGTCGCCTTGAGCGTCTCGATCATCTTCAAACCGTTCATCGCGGTGCCGAGGAGCTTTCCCTGCTCCTTCTGAAGGCGGCGGCTGGCGTCGATCCGCTGGCGGGAGATCAGCCGCACCGCGAGGATGTTCAGGGCCGACAGCGCGATGAC
The DNA here is from genome assembly GCA_035519355.1 of Thermoanaerobaculia bacterium. Lineage (GTDB taxonomy): Bacteria > Acidobacteriota > Thermoanaerobaculia > UBA5066 > UBA5066 > DAOMFB01. Next base: position 9,476 of record DATIWM010000194.1, read on the forward strand.
GACGAGGGTCAGTACGACGTCGTAGAGGAACATGAGGACGGCGTAGAAGACGATCAGGAGAATGTCGAGGGCGGTCGACGCGAGTTTGCCCGAGATGATGCCCGCGACCTTGTCGTTGATCTGGACGCGGGAGCCGATCTCTCCGGCGTACCGCTGCGAGAAGTAGGAGACCGGAAGCCGGAGGATGTGCGAAAAGAACTCGCTCGAGGTCTTCACGGCCAGCTTCGTCTCGAGACGGAGCAGATAGTAGGACTGGAGGAACGTCAGGATGACCCGGATCAGGGCGGTGATGGCCATTCCGGCGAGAAGGGGGCCGAGAATCGACGAGCGGTTCGATACGAGGTAGTCGTCGATGAAGATCCGGGCGAACGTCGGGACGACGAGCCCCGGCAGGACGAGGGCCACGCCGCAGAGGAAGACGAAGAGGAGCGCCGTCTCGGAGCCCGCGAGGCGCCGGGCCAGGGCGGGGGCCATTCCGGCCTTGGAGCCCCCGGCCTTGAAGTCAGGACCCTTCTCGAAGGTCAGGACGACGCCGGAGAAGGAGGCGTCGAGCTCCTCGAAGTCGACGACCCGCGGCCCCTGCGCCGGATCGTTCAGGTAGACCTTCCCCTTCCGGCCGAAGCCTTCGAGGACGAGGAAGTGATTGAAGTTCCAGAACAGGATGCAGGGGTAGTTCACCTCGTACAGGTTCTCGAGCTCGTACTTGAAGCCCTTGGCGAGGAGCCCGTACTTCCGAGCCGCCTTGATGACGTTGGACGCCTTGCTTCCGTCGCGGGAGACGCCGCATTCCACGCGGAGCTCCTCGAGCGGCACGACCTTCTTGTAGTGCCCGAGGATGATGGCGAGCGCGGCGGCTCCGCACTCCACCGCCTCCATCTGGAGAATTGTGGGGCAGGGCTTTCGTACGATGGGGGGCTTGGGCGCCTCCTTCGGCTTCTCCGGCTCCGGCTCGGCGGCCGTCTCGGGGGTCGCGTTGTCCTCCATGCGCGCCCTCAGCTCGTGCCGAGAGTCTTCTTGACGATCGGGAGCACGTACGAGATCGGCCGGCGGTCCTCCACGACGACGGTGCCCTTGGAGAGCGTCCCGCTGAAGATCTGCGTCGGCGGGCCCTTGGACGACGACCACTTGAAGCCGCTCGGCGTCGCGGAGTCGGGCTCGAGGGTCGCGACGACCTCGAGGGGCGCCGACTTCCCGATCAGCTCCTCCGCCAGCTTGTCGTTACGGAGGACGCGCCGAAGCCCTTCGGGAGTCACGGGGAAGTCGGAGACGGTCTTGACCTTCCCCAGGAGGAAACCGTACTCCTCGGCCTTGACGGTGGACGGCGCGATCCGCACCGCCATGCCGGGCCGGACCTTCTTCCCCTCGCCGGCCGGAATGTAGAGAACGGTCTCGAGGGCGCCGGTCAGCGGCTCCAGCGTCAGGATGCGCTGTCCGGGGGCCACGAGGCTCCCCGAGGCGGCCGTCACCTCGAGAATGCGCCCGGCGTAAGGGCTCTTGAGTTCCGTCGTCGAGCCGAGCCGCCCTTCCATCTCCGTGATCTGCCGTTTCAGATCGTCGACGCGAAGCTCCTCGCCCGACTGCGTCATCTGGGTCTGGGTGATCATCTGTTCGGTGTTGGCGAGCTGCTCTTTCGTCCGCATCAGCGTCGATTTCGTCAGGATCCCCTTCTTGACGAGGCCCTCCTGCACCGCGATCTTCTCGCGCAGCTCGCGGGCCTGGGCCTGGTACTGCGACTGGAGCGAGCCCCCCCGGCTCTTCAGGTTGCGGCTCTGCCCCTCGATCTGTTCGAGCTGGGCCTTCGTGTTCTCGATCTTCAGCCGCAGCTCGGGCTGGTCGAAGCGGACGATGACCTGGCCGGCCTGGATCCGGTCCCCGGCCTTCACCGTCAGCTCCTGTATCCGACCTTGAGCTTCCGCCGTCACGTCGAAGACCTCGGCTCCCCGGATCAGGATTCCCTGGCCATCGACCGTAATCGGGATCTTGCCGACGATGCTCCAGACGAGGGCGAACGCCAGGACGATTCCGAGACCCGCCAGGGAGATCCACCCCATCGGCGACGTCACCTGGAGCATGACGTCGAGCTGCTCGGGAGACGAGAGCTTGTCGAGAGCGCTCTTTCGGAAGAGATCCTTTGATGGCTCAAACACGGTGACTTACCCCCCCTTCGAGGTCAGCGCATCCGGGTCGTGCGGGATCCCCCGGGGCCCGTCATGGCCGCGGCGGCGCGGGCACCCCCGTCGGCGTGATCTCGCCGAACTTTACCGTGCCGTCGGCGATCGTGTAGGAGAGAAGCGACCCGGTCTCGAACCGGAGGCGGCTGGCGCGCGTGGCGTACATCAGGCGGGCCGCGACGAGGTCGGACTCGGCCTGGGTCTTCGCCACCTCCGTCGTCAGCGTGTCGAGCACGTTCGTCTCTCCGCCGCGGAACTGCTCGAGCGTCGATGCGACCACCTCCTGATTGGCCGCGACGGCGGCCACGCGGCTG
>DATIWM010000195.1:0-3765 GCA_035519355.1 Thermoanaerobaculia bacterium
TGACTTAAAATAATCTACATCGTGGCTGTAGAAATGGACTTGACAATGAGTCAATAAGATCCTAGATTAGCCGCGTATGAACCTCGACCGGTTCACCCTGAAGGCTCAGGAAGCGATCCAGAGGACGGCTCAGCTGGGCCGGGAGGAAGGGCATCCCGAGCTGACTCCCGAGCACCTCGCTCTCTCCCTCGTTTCACAGGACGGGGGGACGGTGCCGGCCCTCCTCGATCGGATCGGCGTCCCCGTGCCGGCCCTCGCGGCCGATCTCGAAGCCGCGCTCAAGAAGCTCCCCCGCGTCACGGGCGAGGAACACGAGCCGCGGCTCTCTCCGCCTCTCGTCAGGCTCGTCGACCTCGCCGAGAAGATCGCCCGGGAGTTCCGCGACGACTACGTCGCCGCCGAGCACCTCTTCCTCGCGCTCGTTCGCGATGGAAAGTCGCCCGCGGCGAAGCTCTTCGCCCGGCACGGGCTCTCGGAGGCCTCGCTCCTTTCGGCCCTCAAGGAGGTCCGCGGCTCGGCCCGCGTGACCGACCCCGCGGCCGAGGAGAAATACCAGGCTCTCAAGCGCTACGCGCGGGACCTGACCGAGCTGGCGCGCCGCGGGAAGCTCGACCCCGTCATCGGCCGCGACGACGAGATCCGCCGGATCATGCAGGTCCTCACCCGGCGAACGAAGAACAACCCGGTCCTGATCGGAGATCCCGGCGTCGGGAAGACCGCCATCGTGGAAGGGCTCGCCCGCCGCATCGTGGCCGGAGACGTCCCGGAGACGCTGAAGGACAAGCGGGTCGTCGCGCTCGATCTCGGCGCCCTGGTGGCGGGCGCGAAGTTCCGCGGCGAGTTCGAGGAGCGCTTGAAGGCCGTCCTGAAGGAGGTCGAGGAGTCGGAGGGAGGCGTCATCCTCTTCATCGACGAGCTTCACACGCTCATCGGAGCGGGCGCGGCGGAAGGGGCGATGGACGCCGGGAACATGCTGAAGCCCGCCCTCGCCCGAGGCGAGCTGCGCGCCATCGGCGCGACGACCGTGGGCGAATACCGAAAGCACATCGAGAAGGACCCCGCCCTCGAGCGCCGCTTCCAGCCGGTCCTCGTCGGCGAGCCCTCCGTCGAGGACACGATCGCCATCCTGCGCGGTCTCGCTGAGCGTTACGAGCTGCACCACGGCGTCAAGATCACGGACGGGGCCCTCGTCGCGGCGGCGACTCTGTCGGACCGCTACATCTCCGACCGGTTCCTCCCCGACAAGGCCATCGACCTCGTCGACGAGGCGGCCTCGAAGCTGAAGATGGAGATCGACTCGCTTCCGACCGAGATCGACGAGGTGGAGCGGAAGATCCTCCAGGCCGAGATCGAGAAGAAGGCGCTGGAGAAGGACGACGCGCGCCCCGCGAAGGAGCGCCTCAAGGCCGTCGTGAAGTCTCTGGCCGAGCTGAAGGAGCGCGCCGGGGCGATGAAGGCCCGCTGGAAAGCGGAAAAGGACGCCCTCGCCGCGATCCGCGCCCTCAAGAAGACGGTCGACGAGACGAAGGTGGCCGCCGAGCAGGCCGAGCGCCAGGGAGACCTGAGCCGGGCCGCCGAGCTTCGCTACGGCACGCTCCTGAAGCTTCAGAAGGAACTGGACGCCGCCTCGGCCCGTCTCGAGGAGCTCCAGAAGGGGGGCGCCGTCCTGCGCGAGAAGGTGGACGAGGAGGACATCGCCCAGATCGTCTCGAAGTGGACCGGAATCCCCGTGTCGAAGATGGTCGAGGGAGAGACGCAGAAGCTCCTGAAGATGGACGAACGCCTCCGGCGGCGCGTCGTCGGGCAGGACGAGGCCGTGGAAGCCGTCTCGGCCGCCGTCCGGCGCGCCCGGGCGGGGATGAAGGATCCGAAGCGCCCGGTCGGTTCGTTCCTCTTCCTCGGGCCCACGGGCGTCGGGAAGACGGAGCTGGCCCGGGCTCTGGCCGAGTTTCTCTTCGACGACGAGAACGCGATGGTCCGCCTCGACATGTCCGAGTACCAGGAAAAGCACTCCATCTCCCGGATGATCGGCGCCCCGCCGGGGTACGTCGGCTACGAGGAAGGGGGACAGCTGACCGAAGCGGTCCGCCGCCACCCCTACTCCGTCGTCCTCTTCGACGAGGTCGAGAAGGCGCACCCCGACGTCTGGTCGACCCTGCTTCAGGTCCTCGACGACGGGCGGCTGACCGACGGCAAGGGACGCGCCGTCGATTTCAAGAACACGGTCGTCATCATGACGTCGAACGTCGGGAGCGAATATATTGCGGGGGGTTCCGACGCAACCCCCCGCACCCCGGGCGAGGAAAAGAAGATCCTCGAACAGGCGCTTCGGGCCCACTTCCGCCCCGAGTTCCTCAACCGGATCGACGACATCGTCGTCTTCCACCGCCTCACGAGCGCCGACGTGGAGAAGATCGTCGACATCCAGCTCCGGCGGGTCGCCGAGATCGTCGCCACGCGGGGCGTCCGCCTCGACTGGGCCGAGCCGGCGCGCACGTTCCTCGCCCGGGAGTCGTACGACCCCGTCTACGGCGCCCGTCCGCTCAAGCGCAACCTGCAGAAGCTCGTCCTGGACCCGCTGGCGCTCCAGCTCCTCGCCGGAGAGATCGGCGACGGCGCGTCCGTCACGCTCGACCTCGAGAACGGCCGGCTCGCCTTCCGAAGCGCGGAGGCGCCGGCCGCCCCCCCCACCGATCCCGCGCCGGCGACGGCGCGAAAACCCAGGAGGTAAACATGGCCGTCATTCGCTGGAACGACCCCTTCCGTGAACTCGCCGCCCTTCAGGACCGGATGAACCGGATGTTCGAAGGGTCCCTCACGCGGACCCGGAGCGAAGAGGAGCTCTTCACCGGGACGTGGGCTCCCCCGGTCGACATCTACGAGACCAAGGACAAGATCACACTCAAGGCCGAGCTCCCGGGCTTCGACGAGAAGCAGATCACCCTCCGCTTCGAGGACGGCGTCCTGACCCTCGAAGGGGAGCGGAAGTTCGAGAAGGAGAGCGGCGACGAGAACTACCACCGCGTGGAGCGGAGCTACGGGAAGTTCGTCCGCTCCTTCGCCATCCCCGCCGGCGTCGAGGGAGACAAGATCGCCGCGAGCTTCGCGAGCGGCGTCCTGACCGTCGACCTCCCGAAGCGCGAGGAGACCAAGCCGAAGCAGATCCGGATCGAGGCCGGCGCCCCGAAGCCCGCCCTCGACATCAAGAAAAAGTAGGGAGGGGGGCCCGCGGGGGGAACCCGAACACGGGTTCCCCCCGTGCAGAATCCATCTAGATGGCGGCCGTCGCCGCGAGCTCCTCTTCCTTGAACAGATCGGTGGAGATGTAGCGCTCCGACGTCGAGGGGACGACGAAGACGATGAGCTTGCCCGCGCTCGCGGGCCGCTTCGCGACTTCCACCGCGGCGTGCGCGGCCGCGCCGGAGGAGATCCCTGCGAGGAGGCCCTCCTCGCGCGCGAGGCGGCGTGACATCGCGAACGCCTGGTCGTTCGTGACCTGCACGATCTCGTCGACGAAGCGGGTCTCGAGGTTCGCCGGGATGAATCCCGCACCGATCCCCTGGATCTTGTGCGGGCCGGGAGCGCCGCCCGAGATGACGGGCGAATGCGTCGGCTCGACGGCGACGATCTTCAGGTCGGGACGCTTCGGCTTCCAGTACCGCCCCACGCCGGTCAGCGTTCCCCCCGTTCCCACGCCCGCCACGAAGATGTCGAGCTTCCCGTCCGTGTCGTTCCAGAGCTCGACGGCGGTCGTGGCCTCGTGGA
>DATIWM010000196.1:0-4290 GCA_035519355.1 Thermoanaerobaculia bacterium
CACGGGCCTTCCCCCCACCGTCGGGTTCATCGGGAAGCTCCTCGTCTTCCGGTCGGCCATCGACTCGGGACTCGTTTGGCTCGCCCTCGTCGGCGTCGCCGGAAGCCTCGTCTCCGTCGGGTACTACCTCCGCGTCGTCTACGTCCTCTGGATGAAGGAGCCCACGCGCGAGGTCCCGCTCCACGAGGACGACGTGATGGCGGGAGCCGCCTGGCTCCTCCTCTCGGCCGGGATCCTCCTCTTCGGCCTCTTCCCCCGCGGGCTGATCGACGTGGCGCGCGCAGCGGCCCAGGCCGTCGGCTCGAGGTGACCCGGGGCAGGCGGGAGCAGTCCATGCAGCAGAAGGAGCCTCCCGACAGCGTCTCCGAGGCGACCACTCACCGCCTCTCGCTCCTCCTCCGCAGCCTCCGGATCCTCGAGGAAGAGGGCGTCGGAACCGTCTCCTCGCAGCAGCTCGCCGAGCGCTTCGGCCTCAACGCCGCCCAGATCCGGAAGGACCTCGCGCAGTTCGGAGAGTTCGGCGTCCGCGGCGTGGGCTATCGCGTGCGGGAGCTGAAGGAGCGGCTGAACGCCGTCATGGGCCTCGACCGCCCCCGGACGATGGTCGTCCTCGGGGCCGGCCACCTCGGCCAGGCTCTCGCGGACTCGAAGAACTTCAACAGCGACGGGTTCCGCGTCGTCGCCCTGTTCGACAACGACCGCCGGAAGATCGGGGGCCGGTCGCGGACGGGCGTCCCCATCCGCGACGTCGCCGAGCTGCCGGCCGCGGCCCGGGAGCAGACGATCGAGATCGGCGTTCTGGCCGTCCCGGCCGAGGCCGTCCCTTCGGCGGCCGTCGTCCTCCGGAACGCCGGCGTGAAGGCCATCCTCAACTTCGCGCCGATCACCCTCGCCCCCGTCCCCGGCCTCGAGGTCAAGAACGTGGACCTCACCCTCTTCCTCGAGAACCTCAGCTACCGCCTCGCCACTTCCTCCGACCGCCCGCGCCCGAAGCGGGGCTGAGACCTCGCCGGACTTCAGCCGGGCGGCGGGGCGTCGGGGCCCTCGAGGGCCTGGCGCTTGGCGCGGGCGACGGCTTCGGCGCGGCTCGAGTCGTTCGGCCGGGCGTCGGAGATCTTGCCGTCGCGGATCCGGATGATCCGCCGGGCGTGGGCCGCGATGTCCTCCTCGTGCGTGACGATGATGATCGCGTTGCCTGTCTCGTTGAGCTTCCGGAAGAGCCGCATGATCTCCTCGCCCGTCTGCGAGTCGAGGTTCCCCGTCGGCTCGTCCGCGAGGAGGAGCGACGGGCCCGTCACGAGCGCCCGGGCGATGGCCACGCGCTGACGCTGGCCGCCCGACAGCTCGTTCGGGTTGTGGTGCATCCGGTCCGTGAGCCCCACCTGCTCGATCGCGGCCACGGCGCGGTCGCGCCGCTCCTTCCGCGGAAGGCCCGCGTAGATGAGCGGCAGCTCCACCTGCGCAAGCGCGTTCGTCCGGGCGAGGAGGTTGAACGTCTGGAAGACGAAGCCGATCTCGCGGTTCCGGATCCGGGCGAGCGCGTCGTCGTTCATCTCCTCGACGGGCTGGCCGTTCAGCCGGTAGCGGCCCCCCGTCGGCGTGTCGAGGCAGCCGATGAGGTTCATCAGAGTCGACTTGCCCGAGCCGGACGGTCCCATGATGGCCACGTACTCGCTCCGGTCGATGTTGAAGGTCACCCCGCGGAGAGCCCGGACCTTCTCCTCCCCGACGACGTACGTTTTCTCGATGTCCACCATCTCGATGAGCATGGCGTCACCCGCGAAGCGCGGCGAGGCCCGTCAGGGCCAGCACCACGAAGGCGAAGAGTCCGACCGGGATCGCGACCGCTGCCCCCTTCGGGAGCCCCGGGATCTTCCGGAACCCGATCACCACGAGGACGAGCGACCAGAGGGTGAAGAGGTCGAGAAACGAGCCGAACGTCTGGAGCGCCTGCGAAGCCGTCTCCGGCAGGAAGGCGGCGACGTTCGACTTCAGGCAGGTGCCGACCGACTTCATGTTCAGCGACGCGTCCGCGAGGGAGAGGATCACCGGGACCGAGACGACGCCCTTCACGACGCCGGGCAGGTTCGCGTGAAGCCAGAGGGAGATCGTCTGGGCGTAGCCGACCTCCCCGCCGAAGGCGCGGGCGGCACCCCAGAGGACGGCCGGCATCGCGAACGCGACGATCGCGACGAAGACGGGCGCGCCGGCCGTCATCGTCAGCTTCATGAAGCCCGCGACGCGCGGAATCGCCTCGGGCGGAATCGCGCGTCCGGACCTCTCGGCCTGCTGCGCCATCGCCTCCTGCGCCGAGCGCTCCCAGTCGACCTTCGGGCCGAGAAGGAGCGAGGTACCCATCGCGACCGCGGCGTAGAGGACCAGGGGCAGCCACCAGGTCGGGCGCGCCACGAGCCGCCCGAAGGTCTCGGAGGGCTTCGAGAAGGTCCCGACGACCGCGGCCACCGGGGAGAGGGCCTCGGTCGCCGGCGGGAGCGGCGCGGTGGGGGCGGTGAGCGACGAATCGTTCAAGGGCCCTCCCGGCTCACTTCGCCGGGGGTTCCTCGGCGGGGATCGCAGCCGTCGAGACCGGCAGCCCCTCGAGCGACACGTTCTTCCATTCCAGGATGTCGCCGATCGCCTTGTGCCAGGTCACGCGCGCCTTCAGGTACGTCGCATACGCCTGCAGCTCGGTCGCCCGGGCGTTCGTGAGGTCGTTCTGGATGGACGAGACCTGAAACGTCGTCGACATGCCGTTCTCGAACTTCTTCTTCTCCGCGTCGAGGTTCCTCTCGGCCAGCTCGCGCGCCTTCTTCGCCGCCGCAATCGTCCGCAGGGCCGTATCGACGCCCCGGGCAGCCGTCCGCACCTCCAGCCAGAGGTTCTGCTTGAGGAGGACGAGGTTCGTGCGGGAGAGCTCGAGGTCGGACGAGGCGATCGCCACGTTGTTCTTGCTCGTCTTGTTCGGGATCGGAAGGTGGAAGACCAGCCCGACCGTCCAGGCCGGGAAGTCGCGGTTGAAGAGGTTCGAGAAGGCGTCTCCGTAGCCGAGCTGCCCTTCCGAGCCGTCCGGGAGGATGCCGGCGTAGTTCGCCCCGATTCCGGCGTACCCGTAAGACGCCGAGAGGTCGAGCTGCGGCTTGAGCTGGTTCTGGTTGAAGGCGAGCGTCAGCTTCTTCGACTCGATGTCGATCAGGTTCTGCCTCACCTCCGGGCGGGTCTCGAGGGCCCTCTTCATCCCCTCCTCGACGCTGAACGCCGTGGGCTCCATCGTCGGGAGGTCGGTCGTGACGATCGGGCGCTGCCAGTCGGGGAGGGTCCGGACGTTCAGGATGCGCCGAAGGCGGTCCTCGGCGTCGCCGATCTGCCCCTCGGCGGTGATGATGTCCTGCTCGCGCTGGGCGACGGTCACCTCGGTCTGGACGATGTCGATCGGGGCGAGGGTCCCGACGTCGATCTTGATCTGCGTGATCCGGTTCAGGTCTTTCGCGATGGCGAGGGCTTCCTGACGCGACTTGAGGAGAGCCCGGGCGTAGACGAGGTCCCAGTAGGCGTTCTCCACGAGCTGCACGACGGTCTGGACCGCGCTCACGAAAGTCCACGCCGAGGTGTCCCGTCCGTAGTTCGCCTGGACGACGAAGCGGGTGTTGACCGTCGAGCCGAAGTTCTTGAGAAGGGGCTGCGTGGCGCCCACCGTGAGGCTCGAGCGGACCGTCGGGTTGTAGAGCGTGTAGCCCGCGATGAACTGGTCGTTCCGGCTGTTGGCCCAGGTCAGGTTGTAGCTGGCGCCCGAGGCGAGAAGCCCGCCGAAGATCAGGTTCCCGTTCTGGACCTTCGTGTCCTGGGCCTGGATCCGCGTGTAGGTGGGCTCCTGGTTCCGGTTCGCGCTCAGGTCCAGCTCGACGTACGGGTCGAAAAGGCCCTGCGCCGAGCCGATTCCGAACGCTGCTTTCTCATACGAGAGCGACGCGACGTTCAGGTCGAGCGTGTTCTCGAGGGCGAGGCGGATCGTCTGCTCCAGCGACAGCTCGATCTTCTCGCCCGGCGGGAGCGGCACGGCCTTTCGCGCCGCCGTGTTCAGGGGAACGGTCACGCCCGCGTCCGCGGCACGGAGGGCGCCCGGAAAAAGAAGGGCGGCGGACAGAACGACGGCGAGCCCGCGGGCGATGGCCCGGGGACCGCGGACGAACACGGCACACGCTCTGTTCACGAAGGCCTCCTCGAGGTCGGAGAGGGTGGGGCGTCTTTCAGCCACGCGGAATAGTACGAAAAGATGCCGGAAAAGTTCTGCCG
>DATIWM010000197.1:0-9568 GCA_035519355.1 Thermoanaerobaculia bacterium
CGGCTCCAACACGAAGTGGGACGCCGGCGAGATCCTCTCGAACCCGAAGGACGTGAGCTACATGAGCCCGGCCGAGCGGAAGATCTACACGTGGGATCCGGCCAACCTCGGCGCCGGGCTGATCGAGGTGGTCCCGGCCAACCAGGGGACGCTGTTCCCGATCTCCGGCCTGCCGTCCTCGAAGTTCACGACCGCCGTCATCGACTTCATCCGGGGCAACGACGGGTCGCTCAAGAACAAGGCCCGGAGCTGGGTCTTCGGCGCCTCGATCAACTCCACGCCGGCGGTCGTCGGGAAGCCCGAGATCTACACGGGCAACTTCCAGGCCACGCATGCCGCCTACGAGATCCTGCACAAGAACCGCAAGCCGATCGCCTGGGTCGGGGCCGACGACGGGATGCTCCACGGGTTCAACTTCGACACGGGGAAAGAAACCATCGCCCTGGTGCCGCCGGAGCTGCTCGCCCGGCAGGTGACGCTGTACGACAACTACCGGACGCTGGTGAATCCGATCACCAAGGAACGCAAGGCGCCGACGGGCCAGAACCCCGACATCCGGCAGCACATCTGGGGCGTGGCCCAGTCCTTCCGGTATGCCGACGTCTACGATACGGCGAACTCGGTCTGGAAGACGATCGGCTACCTCACGCTCGGGCCGGCCGGGAGCTCGGTCACGGCCATCGACGTGACGCATCCGTCGCCGACGGACGAGGGCTATGACGCGTCGAAGCCGGTGGAGATCCTCTGGCTGAGGCCGACCGCCAGCGACCCCCTGGCCGGCGTCGGGCAGTCGTGGAGCGTTCCGGCGGTGGCGGCCAACCAGAAGGCTCCGGCGAACTTCCTGCTGCTCATGGGGGCCGGATTCAACGCGGCGAGCGTCGCGGGAGACCAGAAGGACGCCAGGATGTTCCAGCTGCAGGCTCTCGACGGCAAGGACGGGTACGCGACCGGCACCAAGTACTACACCGACATCACGGCCGCCGCCGTCGACGCGGGGAACAAGCCGCTCATCGGGCAGCAGGCCTTCGCGGCGAGCGTCTTCTTCGACTCGACGGCGCCGACGTACTACGGGAACAACATCGCCGACCTCGGCCTGCAGGCCGACCTGAACGGCCGGATCTGGTTCAACTACCCGACTGTCCTCGGAGGGGCCGACTTCGACGCGGTGAAGATCGGCATCGACGTGCCGAAGGAGATCGGCAACATCGAAGGGTCGCCCGACCAGGCGCCTCTCTATTACCCGCCGGCCGCGAGCGGCGTGGGGAAATCGGGCGGCTGCCAGGTCTATTCCTTCGGGAGCGGCACGTCGTACGAGAAGAGCCCTCTCGTGACCAACCCGGACGGCAGCTCGGCTCCGTCGGGCGAGCAGTCGGACTACGCCTGGAAGCCGCGCCTCTTCATCGCGGTCAACGCGAACGATGCCTCCAAGCAGTTCGGCACGGTCACGGTGACCGGCCCGAACCAGGCGATCTACTCGGTCCCGATCTCCTCGATCGAGCTGCCGGCCTGCGACCCGGCCGACCCCAACTACCCGGGTCCGCGCTGCCGGCTGGGGCCCTCGGATCCGACGACGTTCGGGCTCAGAACGCAGATGACGGCGCCCCCGTTCCTCCTCGTTCCCATCTCGGGAAACTCGGGAGGAGAGACCTTCCAGGCGCTGTTCCTCCTCTACGACCCCGATGCCATCGGTTACTGCCGCGGCTACTCGTACGTCGTCGTCATTACCTTCGAGCTGAACAAGAGCTGCGACCTGGTCACCGTGGACAAGACCGAGGTCTTCGAGGGCGGGGAGGGGGCGGCCTCGGGGTTCGCCATGGCCGGCACGAAGATCGTCGTCGGCAAGAGCGGCGTCGGATCCGGGCAGAAGGCCGGCGTCTTCGAGACGCCGATCAACATCCTCAGTTACGGCGGATTCGGGAACGTGACGCCCGTCTACTGGAAGGAGCTGCAGTAGGAGGCGTCCTTCCGGGCCCGCCACGAGCCTAAGATCGGGACCGATGGACGGGGACGTCGGTGCCGGCATCCGGGGGGGCGGAGAGCGGCGCGGCGTCTCGCTGCCGGCCTTCCTCGCGACGCTCGTCGTCCTCCTCCTGTTTCTTCTCGTGGCTCTCGAGTTCGTCAACCGCTGGACCCGGATTCCCGCCCCGGAGGCCCCGAGTCCGGCCCTTCGGATGACGCTCGACCTCGCGGTACGCACGCTGACGCGGGACCTCGGTGCCGCGGCCTCCGGCCGGCTGCCGGCGATCGAGGCGATCCGTCCCGTCACCGACAACACGCCCGCCTGGCGCGCCTTCACGGGGACCGTGGGGCAGACGACCGAGATCCGCGGGGGAACCGACCAGATCGGCCTCCGGGGGATCCTCCGGACGTCGCCCCTCCTTCTCGAGCCGTCGGAGCGGACGACCGGGCGTCCCGCCGCGACGCGGGTGAAGGTCTACGAAGGCGCGCCCGGCGGTTCGCGGGGCCGAGGAGGCGGAGAGTCGGGCTTCGCCGAGGCCGCCGCCATCCTGAGGTCGCGGTCCCTCGCGGGAGCTCGAAAGCGGTTCTTCGTGGCCGGCGATCCGGCGGGAGGTTACGCCGTCGCGCGGCTCGTGGCCTTCGCGGACCGGACGGCGGCCTCCAAGGAAGGGTGTCCGCCCGCTCCCGACGGCTGCCATCTCGAGCTGACGCTCGACTTCACCGACCCGGACGCGGTCCGGATGAACCCGCGGGAAGCCGCGGAGGCTTCCCGCGGGCTCGGCCCGCTCTCCTGGGGCGGCCTCTTCGACGACATCGTCTACTTCGTCGCTCGAGGGCCCAAGGGGCGCCCTCCGGACTATTTCGTGGTCAACGATCCGCTCTCGCTGGCCTACCCGAGGCCCTTCCTGGCGGTCGCCGAGAATGTCGGCGGGGACCGCTGGGACGTCGCCCGCGTCGCCGACGAAATCGAAAACCTCCAGGCCGCCTGGGCCGTCGGCCGGCACGGGGAGCCCGAAGAGTGGCGGGCCGACCGGCCGGAGGCTCGACCCCTTCTCCCGTCGGAGCTCTCGGTACCCGGTTTGGAGCTTCGGGCCGTCCGGATCGCCCTCGTCGCCAAGGGGACCGAGCGGACGTACACGGGGAACCCGGCGGAGGCGCTGGAGCCGTTCCTCCCGTTCAACGCCCCCCGGGGCGACGTGAGCCTCGCGCCGCTCGGGTGGACGCCGAGTCCGCGGACCCGTGTCGGCTTCAGCCGGGAGACGCGCTATCTCCTGGTCCGGGCCCGGTCCTCGCCTTGACCGGGCGACGCCGGGCGCGGGCGGAGGTATCATGACGAGTTGTATTCGGGAGGTGTTCATGCGTCGCGTTCCTTCGACGTCGACCCTCGCCGTTCTTCTCCTCCTCGCCGGCTCCGCGGGGGCGGACGTGGTGATCCTGAAGGACGGCCGCACGATCGAGACGTCCGGACCTCCGGTCGTGAAGGGCCGGATGGTCCTCCTGAAATCGACGGACGGAACCCTCTTTTCGATCCCGGCGGAGGAGATCGACCGGGCGAAGACGGACGCCGCGCGCGCCAAGCCGACGCCGGCCCCGACGCCGGCTGCCGCGACGAGTCTCCGCCCGCAGCGGCCGGGCGAGATCGCCGGCAAGAAGAGCGAGCGGCGCGCGACGGTCGTTCTGACGGACGATCAGGTCGCCACCGGAGCCCCCGACACCGAGGCGGAGAAGAAGGAAGACGGCGAGGAGCGGATCGACGTGGCGAACGCCACGGCCACGAAATCGCCGGCCGGCTACTCGGTCACCGGCTCCCTGCTCAACAGCGGCAAGGCCGAGGTGGGGGGGATCGGCGTCACGATCGAGGCGGTCAGCCCGGGAGGAAAGACCCTCGCCACGACGTACGGCCAGGTCGCGAAAGACGTGCTGGCGCCGGGCGAGAAGAGCACCTTCACGGCCGACCTGAAGGAGACGGCCGAGGTCTCGACCTTCCGCTACACCGCGAAGTGGCAGACGAAGATCGCCGTGAAAGGGGCCGCCCCCGCGGACTGGGGCGGCGGCGTGACGCCGCCGAAGCCTCCTGAGGGAGCCGACGCGAAGAAGGGGGAGGAAGAGGCCGCCAATCCGCCCGAGCCGAAGCCCTCCGCGACGCCGACCTACATCCGGATCCCGTCACCTGACGTGGCGCCGCGCCCGCCGAACGCGGCGATCGGCGCGCCCGAAAAGCCGGGAGGGACCTTCATCCCGAAGCCGACCGGGGACCAGCCGAAACCTCCGGACGGGAACTGAACGGCGGCGGTGCCGGCCGAGATTCTTCTCGCCGAGGACCGGAGCTCGCTCCGCGCGATGCTCGCGGAGACGCTGGAGCGGGAGGGGTACTCCGTCGAGGCCGTCGCCGCCGGCGACGAGGCCGTCCGGCGCCTCCAGGAAGGGCGCCGGTACGGTCTCGTCCTGACCGACCTGAAGCTTCCGGGCGAGGACGGTCTCGCCGTCCTCCGCGCCGCGGTGGCGGCCGACCCCGGCGTTCCCGTGGTGGTTCTGACGGGTTTCGGGACGGTGGAGACGGCGGTCGCCGCCATGAAGGCGGGCGCGGCCGATTTCCTGAGCAAGCCGGTCGACCCCGAACTCCTCCTCCTCCTCGTCCGCCGGCACGTCGCGGCGCGTCGCGAGTCGGTCGCCCGCGCGCTTCTCGCGGCGGAGGCGGGCCTCGCCGGCATGCCGGCCATCATCGGTTCGTCGCCGGCCCTCGCCGAGGCGCTGGAGCGGACCCGGCGCGCCGCGGAGTCGGGGGTCACCGTCGTCCTGACGGGAGAGTCGGGCACGGGCAAGGAGCTCTTTGCCCGGGCGCTTCATGCCCTCTCGGCGCGTGCCGCGGGGCCCTTCGTCCCCGTGAACGTGGCGGCCATCCCGGACGGCCTCGTGGAGAACGAGCTCTTCGGACACGAGCGGGGCGCCTACACGGGCGCCGTCGAACGGCGCGCCGGCCGGTTCGAGATCGCCGACGGCGGGACGCTCTTTCTCGACGAGATCTCGGAACTCCCCCCCGCCGCGCAGTCGAAGTTCCTCCGCGTCGTCGAGGAGAAGCAGTTTCTCCGTGTCGGCGGCACGGTGCCGATCACCGTGGACGTCCGGATCGTGGTCGCGACGAACCGCGACCTCGGTGCCCTCGTCCGCTCCGGCGCGTTCCGCGAAGACCTCTTCTACCGGCTGGAAGTCTTTCCCGTCCGCCTCCCGACGCTCCGGTCGCGCAAGGAGGACATCCCGGCGCTGGCCCGGAGCTTCGCCGATGCATCGGCGAAGCAGCTGCGGCGGAAAGCGCCGGTCTTCTCCGCGGGGGCCCTCGAGAGGCTCACCGAGCACGACTGGCCGGGAAACGTCCGGGAGCTCCGGAACGTGGTGGAGCGTGCCGTCATCCTGACCCGGGGCGAAACGGTCCGGGCCGCGGACATCGTCGTCGGCATCCCGGGAGAGACCGCCGCGCCCCACCCGTCGCTCGACGGTCCGCTGGACGAGGTCATCGAGCGGTGGAAGCGGGCCGGGGAGACGAACCGGATCAGGCAGGCGCTGGAGTCGGCGGGAGGGGACCGATCCCGCGCGGCGGAGGAACTGGGGATTCCGCTCCGCCGGCTCTCGCAACGGATGAAGGAGCTGGGGCTGTAACTCCTCCGGGGGGTCAGGACGTCCCGGCCTCGCGGAGGGCCGACAGGATCTCCGGTTCCTCCCCGGGCTCCACCGTCCGGAGATCGAGCAGGAGACGTCCGGAGGCGATCCGTCCCACGACCGGGACCGGCCGCCGCCGGAGTGACGCGGCGAGGTCGTCGGCGTTAACGCGGGCGTGGGCGAGCGCCACGGCGCGCGTCGGTACCGTCGACTCGGCGCCGGCGCCGCCCCCGACGACGGAGCGCTCCGGAACGACCTCCGCCGTATACCCGAGGCGCCGCGCCTCTGAGGCGAGGGCCTCGGCGCGGCGGTGGAGCTCCTCCTCGGACCTCTCCAGCATCCGGAGGAGGGGGATCTCTCCGGCGCGTCCGGCGAGGTGGAGGTCGAGGGTCGCCGCGAGGGCGCCGAGGACGAGCTTGTCGGGGCGGAGGGCGCGGGCGAGCGGGTTCTCCGCGGCACGGCCGACGAGATCCGCGCGGCCGACGAGGAGGCCGGCCTGCGGGCCGCCGAGAAGCTTGTCCCCCGAGAAGCAGACGAGGTCGGCTCCGGCGTCGAGAGCGTCCGCCGGAACCGGCTCGTCCGCGAGCGCCGGCTCGGCCCGGCGGACGGGCGTTCCGGATCCGGCGTCGAAGATCAGCGGGACGCCGCGCGCGCGGGCGAGGCCCGAAAGCGTCGCCAGATCGACCTCCTCGGTGAACCCGACGATCCGGTAGTTGGACGGCCGGACCTTGAGGATCGCCGCCGCGCCGGCGTCGATGGCCTCGCGATAGTCGGCCGCGGTCGTCCGGTTCGTGGTGCCGACCTCGAGAAGCGACGCGCCGCTCCGGGCGAGGATGGAGGGGATCCGGAAGTCGCCCCCGATCGCGACCAGCTCGCCACGCGACACGGCGACGGGACGGCCGTTGGCGACGGTGTCCAGCGCGAGGAGAAGCGCGGCCGCCGCGTTGTTGACGGCGAGAGCGTCGAGGCCCTCGCGGCCGGGGACGAAGAGCTCCCGGAGCCGTTCCCGGACGTGCTCGCCGCGCCGGCCGCGCCGGCCGGACTCCGGGTCGAACTCCAGCGTACAGTAGCCCCCCGCGCGCCGGGCGGCGTCGAGGGCGGCCGCGGCGAGCGGCGCCCGGCCGAGGTTCGTGTGGAGCAGAACACCCGTGGCGTTGACGACGGGCCTCGGTCCGGCCGGCGCCCGGCCCCGGAGATCGGCCCCGGCGGCCGAAAGGAGGGCGGCGGCGACCGCGTCGGTCCCGGCCGGCGCCGCGATCTCGCCGGCGCGGTAGCGGGCCGCCGCCGTCCGGAGAAGGTCGCGGACGCGAGCCCGGCCGTACGCCGCCACGAGGCGGGCGCCCTCGGGGTGCGAGAGGAGGCTCTCGATCGACGGCGGCCGGCGTTCCGGGTCGCTCATGGCCCTCGGACTGTAGACTAACCGGTGACGAATGCCGGGGACGATAGAGAACGAGCTGGCCGTGCTGGAACGGGGGCTTCAACGCCTCCACGTGGAGTACGAGCGGTTCTTCACGGGCGACGTCAAGCTCCCGCCGACCGACACGCGCCGCCGGGTGGAGGACCTCCTCAAGCGAATGGCGAGCATGAACATCGAGCGGGCGGCGGAGCGCTTCCGCCTCCAGAACATCCAGAGCCGGTTTCAGTCGATGACCGAGCTCTGGGAGAAGCGCATCGTCGCGCGCGGGGAGGGGCGGACCGTGACGGGACGGTTTCCGTTCTCCGGGCGGACGAAAGCCGCAGCCGCCCCCTCGAGCGACGCCGACACGTCGACGTCCGTAAGACGGAAGGAACGGGCCGATCTGATGCCTCTCTTCGAACGCTACTGCAGCGCCCGCCGCGCCCTCGGCGAGGACATCTCCCGGATCCGCTACGAGCGGTTCGAGGAGCTTCTGCACCGGCAGGCGGCCGAGATCCGGCGAGCGACGGGCTCGAAGAGACTCGTCTTCGAGATCCAGACGGTGGACGGCAAGGTCCGGCTCGTGGGCCGGCCGGCGCCCGTGAAAGGCCCCCGATGAGACGCCTGCTTCCGCTCGTACTCCTCGTCGTCCTGCCGGGCACGGCCCCCGCGCCCGACATCTACAAGTCCTTTCTCGACGAGAGCCGCCCGAACCACCGGGCCATCAAGGAGACGCTGGCGCTGATCGAGCAGCGGCCGAACGACGCGGCGCTCTACAACGACCTCGGCTGCCTGATCGCGTGGGACGGCTTCTGGCGAGACGCGATCAGGACCCTCGACAAGGCCGCTCAGCTCGACGAGAAGGACTCGAAACCCCTGTTCAACGCCGGACTCGTCCAGGCGTGGCGGGGAGACTGGTCGGCGGCGCGGAGCGCTTTCGAAAAGGCCGTGAAGCGCAATCCGGGCAACTGGCCCGCGTGGTGGATGATCGGCTACTCGGAGGAGCGGCTCGGCAACACGGATGCCGCCGTCGACGCCTACAAGCGCTCGCTCCGCGTCGACACGTCGCTCTTCGACGTCCGGAAGAATCCCTTTGCGGCCACGACGAAGCTCAAGGGGCGGGTTCTCCTCGAGTCCTACGGCGCCCGGATGACCCGGGCCGTGATGCCTCAGGAGGAGCAGCTCGAGGAACCGGACCGGATCGCCGGCTTCTTCCAGCGGAGCAAGGCCCCGGCCGCGCCGGGAGCGTCTGCGGCAACGCCAACCCCGGCCGCCGGACCGCCGGCGCCCGGGAGCGGCCCCGTCGTGACGACCGTCCCGCCGTCGTCCGCGGCGGCGGCACGCCCGACGGCGGCCCCGCCACCGGCGTCCTACGCCGTCGTCCCGGCGCCGGCCCGCGAGGGGCCGCCTTCGGCGGCCCCGCCCGCCGCTCCACCGCCCCCGTCCGAGCCGGCTCGCCGGATTCCGGCCCCGGGACCCGGCGCCCCGGCCCCCTCTCCCACGCCGCATCCCCCCGGCGGCTGAGCCGGCTCTACTCGCTCTTCCAGCGCGGGACGAACAGGGTCGGCGATCCGATGCCGCCGCCCGCACCCGAGACGAACCGAAGGTCGTCGCCGACCGCCTCGATCCGGCGCAGCAGATCCGAGATCCGGCCCGACACGACCGCTTCCGAGACGCGTCCCGAGGCACGCCCCTTCTCGATCAGGTAGCCGGCGACGGAGAGCCGGAACCGGTCGGCAGCCACGTCGACGGAGGGCCTCTCGAGGAGAACCGCCGCGTAAAGGCCCTTCGCCACCGGAGAGAGAAGTTCGAGCGGCGCCAGGCCCGCCGACGGGTCGACGAAGAAGTTGGTGACGCCGATGACCGGGGGCTCCGACCAGGCCCGCCGAACGGCGTTTCCGGACGACTCGGCGCCGCGGCGCGCGGCGGCGGTCGTGTCCGTGAGGCGCGAGACGGGGATCCCGCGCTCGAGGACGAGGTGGCGACGCTGCGGAGTGCCTTCGGCGTCCCGTGGCGTCCGGACCGGACCCCCGGTCGCCCCGGCGTCGTCCACGAGGGAGACGGTCGGCGCGGCGAGAGGGTCCCGACCGTCGCGCGTCCGCGCGGCCAGGAGCGGATCCGATTCGTCGCCCAGAAAGAGAGGAGCGAGGCGACCGACGAAGTGCGCGGCGACGTGCGAGTCGAGAAGGAGGTCGCGACGCGTTCCGTCGAGGGGCCGGCCGTGGAGCGGGAGGAGGACCCGGTCGGCGCCGTAACGCGCCAGCCGGGCGAGGGGAAGCTCCTCGGGCCGGGCGGCCGTCGCGACGACGCGGGCCGAGAAGCGGCCGGCGCCGCTCCGGCCCACGACCGTTCCGACGAGCGAGGCGGCGCCGGAGGGCCACGCGGCGTCCCGGCCCGAGGTCGTGGCGACACGCTCTCTCCGCTCCCCGAGCGACGCCGTGGCTTCCAGGAGGGCGACGGCGCCTTCCCCCGACGCCATCAGGAAGCGACGGAAGCCGGCGAGCAGCTCGCGAGCGGTCTCCTCGGGGGGGAGCGGCGGCGTGCCGGCCGGGCAGCGGG
>DATIWM010000198.1:0-5686 GCA_035519355.1 Thermoanaerobaculia bacterium
GGCTACCTCGCTCTCTTCCCGGGCAACGGGTCGTGGCCAGGAGTTTCCAACGTCAACTTCTTCGCCAACGACACGATCGGAAATGGAGCGCTGGTGCCGCTGTCGGCGGGAGTCCAGGACCTGGCCGTGCTGGCTCACGCCGACTCTTCTTCGACCACCGGCGTCGCCTACTTTCAGCTGGATGTGACGGGCTACTTCAAGTAGACCCGATTCTCCCGGCTACGGATCGCGAGGCCGCGGGGCCGCAAGCGTCTCCGTCCGCCGGCGCTATCCTTGCCTTCGATGGCCTTCGTGAGGCGGATGGGTCCGGCGTTGCTTTGCGCCGCGGGCGTTCTCATGACCTTTCACCCGATGATCCTTTCCGGTCTCGCCAGGATGGAGACGGATCCCGGCGACACCCGCCACCTCAACTATGTTCTCGAGCACGGCTATCGATGGCTCCTGTCGGACCCCGGGCATCGCGAGCTCTGGAGCCCTCCGGTGTTCTTCCCGGAGACGAACACGGCTGCGTATTCCGAGACGCTGTTCGGCGTCCTGCCTTTCTATGTTCCCTGGAGGTTCCTGGGAGCAGCGCCGGACACGGCGCTCCAGTGGTGGATTTTCACCGTCGCGCTTCTCAACTTTCCCGCGAGCTACCTCCTCCTGCGGCGGGCGCTCGGGCTGCGTGCTTTGCCAGCGTCCCTGGGCGCCTTCCTCTTCTCCTTCGGCAGCCCCCGCGTGGTCCAAAGCGGTCACCAGCATCTGATCGCGCAATTCTTCACGGTCCTCGCCGTGATCGCTTTGGTCCAGCTGTTCGCCGGCGACGAGTCGCCGGCCGGCGGCTCGCGGCGAACCGGATGGATCGCGGTTTTCTTCGGGAGCCTCGTCGCGCAGGCCTACGCGGGTTTCTATCTCTCCTGGTTCTTCGCACTGGCTTTGAGCCTCGCGCTCCTCGTCTCCCTCTTCGTCCGGGAGACCCGGCGGCGTCTCGTGTGGCTCGTCTCCCGGCACGGGTTGGCCGTAGCCGCTTCGGCCGTCGCTTCGCTGATCGCCCTTGCGCCGTTGGCCCGGCACTATCTGGAGGCGGCAGCGGTCGTCGGACCACGGGACTTCCGGGATGCTTCGAGGATGCTGCCGCCTCTCAAGGCCTGGTTCAACCTCGGGCCGCATAGCTGGCTCTATGGCGGGTTCCGCCGCGCGGTCTTCGAGAAGATGCCGTTCGAGTGGGAGAAGGAGCTGGGGATCGGAGCCGTGACGCTCCTCGTGGCTCTCTACGGGCTCGTTCGGGAATGGAAGAGACCGGGGGCGCGGGTTCTCATCCTGACCTCGTTCGCTCTGATTCTTCTCGCGACGAGCTTTCCGGGCGGCTTCACGCTCTGGCACGGAGTCTTCGCGACGTTTCCGGCTGGGACGGCCATCCGAGCGGTCTCTCGGGTGGGGGTTCTGTTGCTCTTGCCGGCGAGCATCGGCGTCGCGTATGCGTTCGACCGGGCTTCGCGAACCTTGCGGCTCGGGTGGGTCCTTCCGGTCGCCGCGCTCGTGATTCTCGAGCAAGGGCAGTCCATGCCGTCCTACTCGAAGGAGGAGGCTCGCAGAGACGTCGCGGCGGCCGTCCGGAGGATTCCCGGCGGTTGTCGGACCTTCTTCGTCGCCTTCCCGGCCGGCCGCAAGCCGAATTGGGAAGCGCAGCTCGATGGGATGTGGGCGGGCCTCGAAGCGGGGCTCCCGACGGTGAACGGCTACTCGAGCAACTGGCCGCCCGGCTGGCTACCCCTCTACGACAATCTCCTTCACGGACCAGCCGACGAAGAACGCCTTCGCGCGTCTCTGCGAGGGTGGTTGGCGGGACATGGGCTCGACCCCGCGGGCGCCTGTTTCGTGACGATGCCGTAGGGCGTCGGGCTCACGTGCGCGCCGAAACCGCCGGAGAGGGGCTCAGGGTGTCCGGCCAGGCTCGCGGCGACGAGGGGAGGCGTCGGGCGCGAGCTCGTCCAGACGAGCGAGAATTCTGCGGGCGGTGTGGTCCCAGGTCCATTTCTCCGTCACCTCCGCCGACGCGGCCGCTCCCTTGGACCGTGCTTCGTCCTGGTTCTCGTAGACGTGACGGAGGAGGAAGCGCAGGTGCTCGGGGTCCGGATCCGCCCAGCGATGACCCTCGTAGTAGCGGCTTCTGGCGATGGCGGGAATCGTCTTGCGCACGCGCAGGGGATAGGAAATGCCCGCGTGAACGAATTCCGTGTGCGCGCCCCAGTCCGTCGCAATGGTCGGTAGGCCGCACGCCATGGCTTCGATGAGAGGCATGTTCCACCCTTCTCCGTGTCCCGCGGAGACATAGCAGTCCGCCGACCGGTAGAAAGAGCCGAGCTGGTAATAGGGGAAGTCTCGATTGATGATGAAGGACACTCGGCCCGCGTCCGGTTTGAGCTCGAGCCGGCGGATCTCCTCGAGCACATGCACCGCGGGGTCGATGTTGATGATCTTGCAAAGAAGGCGAACGCGCTCGCTCGCGCGGAACGCATCCTGGAAGGCCCGAAGCAGCAGCGAGGGCTGTTTCCGCTCGCTCCACTCGAAGATCGACAGGAACACGAACTCGCCGGCCGGGTTCGGATACCCGATGATCCGGGGGTGGAAGAAGCTGGGATCGACGCCGAGCGGAATCGTGTGAATCGGGCGTCTGAGCCCGGATTCCACGAAGCCCTGCCGGTTGAACTCGCTCGGCACCCAGACCTCGTCCATCCCGTTGGCTTGTTCGACCCAATCCCTGGGGAATCCGTCGACCTCGAGCATGGTAAAGCCGACCTTGCAGCGCCCGACATTCCGGTGGAAGACGTCCCCCTGGCCGTAGACGACCGCGAGAGGCGGCCGGGTGGGCGCGCCACGGAGCCGAAGCGCGTCGAGCAGATCGTCGTTGCTCGAATCGGCTTCCTTTGCCGGGGAGGGCGAGCCGGGTCCGTAAACGTAGCGGTAGATCAGGCGCACGCCCCGCTCGTCGAGTGCCCGCAAGATCTCGCGGCAGCTTGCCGCGTAGCCCGTCGGGAAGTTGATGATGGACTGCCACAAGAGCTCGCGCGTGTAACGGGCCTCGAGCTTCGCGGCCCACGCGCGTCGGAAGATCTCGCGACTGTGTCGCAACGCTTCTCGATCGGAGTTCGCGTCGAGTCCGTGATGCGCGAGCGTCACGCCGCCGTCGACGAAAGTCTTGAAGCCCTTCTCACGCGCCCGCAACGCGTAGTCGGCATCCGCAAAAACCGATTCATAGTCCTCCGAGAGCCCGCCGACCGCGCGGATCGCCTCGCGCCGGATGTAGGCGCCGGCAAACGAGACGCTTTCCACCTCGCGCAGGCCTGGATACTGCCCGATGTCCTTCTGAAGGAGGCCGACGGGCCGGCTCCAACAGTCGTCCGGCAGGATGAACGCGCCGGCGTGCAGGAGGCGGCCGTCGTGCAGCCGCAACCGGCATCCGACGATGGCCGCCTCCGGGCGGGAATGGGCCGACAGCCGGAGCCGCTGCACCCAGTCTCGCTGCGGGAACTCGAGGTCGTTCGTGAGAAGCACGACGTCGGAGTCGGGAGCGGCGGCCCCGATCCCGACGTTCCACGCCTGCCCGCACCCGCAGTTGGAGACGTTCGTCCGCAGAACGCGCACCCACGAATAGGCGGGGAGCTCCCGAGGCGTCTCGTCCGTCGAGCCGTGGTCCACCACGAGGACCTCCGTCCCGGAGAGGTCCGTCTGGCGGAGCGTATCGAGGCAACCCTTTGTGAGACGCCAGCGGTTTCGGGCGAGGACGATCGCCGTGACACCGCGCAGGGTCATTCCGGAGCGCCGGGAGTTTGCTCCGGAGATTGCCAAAGCTGCTTCATGGTCGCGTCGACGTCTTCAGAGGAAAGAGCCGTCGTTTCGCGCCAATCGGAGAGACCGAAGGGTTTCCGTTCGACGACGGGAAGGCCGCTCGTTCGCCGGGACAGGTTCAGGAGATCGTCGAGGCAGAGCCCTTCGACGATCTCCTGAAGCGAGCGCGACCGCGCGGCGAGGAGCTCCTCGAGCCGAGCAACCCGGGCTTCGAGCCTCGCCATCTCCGCCGCGGGATCCCTTTCGTCCCCTACCATCGGCGCCCCACGAGGCCGCGCAAGACCTGCAGAGCGCGCCAGGCGGTCGACCGCGTCACGGCCCGATGGAACTCCATCAGACGTTCGTTCTGGTCGCGTAGATCCTGCTCCCTGCGGAGGGCGTCTTCTCGCTTCTCCTCCGCCCGCAACGCCCGTTCTCTCAGTTGCTCTTCCCGGTGCTGGCCCTCGTTCAACTTGAGCCTCAAGTCCACGAGCTCGGCCTCCGCGAGACCGAGCGCACGGGCGAGGGCCGAGGTGCCCGGTGGCTCTTCGGCGGTGCTTGGGTGTTGCAGGTCGGTCCTCCTTTGCGCGCGAGTCCCGGAAGCTCGATATGGCGCTGTGCTCGACAGAATTGTACGCGACCGGCCTCGCGCGAGGAGGAGACTCGGTTTGTCCGCAGACTCAATGCTATTTTTGGTCCGGTGCGTTTGAGGAAGCAGCAGCTCGTCCGGCATCTCGCCGCGGTGGTGCTCGGAATCCTCGTCGTTTTCCCGGGCACCGCCTGTCGGCGTGACGAGCCGCCCCCGGGCGTCGTGTGTTTCGTTTTCGACGCGGCGGCGGCGAGCCATTTCGGAGCTTATGGATACGGCCGGGAGACCTCGCCCAACTTCGATCGGCTGGCCTCCCGGAGTCTCCTGTTCCAGGAGCACTTTGCGCCGGCCCCCTATACCTTCAGCTCCTTCGCTTCTTTCTTCACATCCGCCTATCCGCCCTTCCACGGCGCGATCCGCCTGGGCGACCGGTTGCCCGACAACCTCCCCGTGCTCGCGGAACTCCTGCGGGCCAAGGGAATCCGGACGGGGGCATTCGTCGCGAACGCGTGGCTAGAGGCCAGCTTCGGATTCTCCAGGGGCTTCGACGAATACCGCAACTATCAGGCAGGCTCCTTCGACCCGGATCGGGAACGCGCGACCGACTACGAAGCGCTGCTGCGAGACGTGGGCCGGTTTCTCTCGAGCGTCCGCGGCGATCGCTTCTTTCTTCTCGTTCACGTTCTCTTGCCACACAACCCCTACGCGCCGCCACCGCAATTTCTCGAGCCGTTCGGGGATCCGTCGTACCGTGGTTCCTTCACCGCCACGACGCGGGCGCTGCTCGATGTCGACGCCGGAACGCGAACGCTGGAGCCCGAGGACCGCCGGCGTCTCGTCGACCTGTACGACGGAAACCTGCGGTACGGAGACTGGATCCTTGGCAGAACCCTCGAAGCCCTTCGCGCGGCAGGCCGCTGGAAGAACTCGGCGCTGATCGTCACCTCCGACCATGGAGAGGCCTTCGGCCAGCACGGTCGGTATCTGCACAACTCGACGGTCTACGACGAGATGATCCGGGTCCCGCTCCTCCTGCGGCTGCCGCACGCCAGGGCGTCGGCCCCGGACACGGCCGCTCTGGGCGACCACGTTGATCTCTTGCCGACGATTTTGCAGCTCTTCGACCTGCCCGTGCCGGAGCATGGTCTCCAGGGAATTTCGCTGCTGATTCCCGATCGGGCCGCGCGAAAGCCGTTCGTGCTGAGCTTCTCGACCGAGCTCAGCCTGGTGGCTCTCCGTTCGGATCGCTTCAAGTTCATCCGCGCCCGTGAAGGGAAAGCCGAGTACTAC
>DATIWM010000199.1:0-10016 GCA_035519355.1 Thermoanaerobaculia bacterium
GGCCGGAGAGGCCGGCGGAAAGGTGACGTCGACGTCCGGAGGAGCCGGCCGCCCCGCCTCGAAGGTCCGCTCGACGAAGCGGACGCCTCCCGGGGAGACGACGAGAGCCGTCGAGGAGCGCGTGCCGTAGCCGTGCTCCTCGGCCGCGATGAAGGGCGAGGAGAGGAGGCGCTCCCACTCCAGCGGGACGCCCGTCGAGGGAAGCTCGTCGTCGGGGACGCGGGACCGATCGGCGAGAAGGTCGAGGAGCGGCTCGAGGCCCGGAACGCCGGGGCCGTCGAGGGCATTCTTCAGCCGCTCCACGGATCGCCGCGTCTTTGGCCAGGGGTCATCGAGGGGACCGTTGGAGAGTCCGTGGACTCCCGCATCGAGGCGCCGCGGAGGGCCGCCCGTGTTGGTGAAATACCAGAGCTCCAAGAGGTCGGAAACGACGAGGTGAAAGCCGTTGTAGAGAGCAGCCTCCCGCTCTTTCCCTCTAAGAAAATCTCCGGGGGGGTCTTTTCCCCTCAAAAACTCCGAAACCAGGGCGCCGCGCGAGGGCGCCCCCTCGCGATGGGAGCGCGGGTCGCGATGGTTGGTCAGGAACGCGGCGCGCCCCGAACGGGTCACCCCGAGCCACGTTCCCCCCGCCTCGAGATCGCGTCCGGCGAGGAGTCCCGGCGCTTCCGGCCAGAAGGCCGCGCGGGCCGTCCTACGCCGGAGGAACTCGTCGCGATTCGCGGCGACGAGGAGCGTCAGGTCGGGGCGGGACCTCCAGGAGAAGACGACGAGACACATCGCGGGTCATTTCACCATGCATCCCGGCGCTCGGGCACCGGGAGGGGGGTGGCGGTCTCCGGAACGGGCGGCTCGTCCACGACCGGCGGCTCCGTCAGCTCGGGGACGGGAACCGAGGGGGGCTCCGGGAGCTGACGCGCGACCGCCCCGGTGTCGAGGGCCGCCGCGTGGCGCGCGACGACGGCCCGACCGCTCGTCACGAACCCGACCGACACGACGCGGAGCCCCCGCTCCGTGATCTCGGGGGTCACCTCGATCCGCCCTCCCGCCACCTCCAGCGTCTCCGGCGCGAGGGCGCCGCCGCGGGCGATCGCCGCGCGGGCCCAGGCGAGCCCGGAGAGCGACAGCTCCCGGGCGTAGGCCGCGTTGGCGCGCCGCCGGGTCTCGGCGAGGTCGTCGGCGAGGAGCTTCGCGAGGACGGCGAAGACGAGGAGGAGGAGTCCGAGGACCGCCGTCACGGCCACGAGAGCGAAGCCGCGTTCTTTCAAGGCGCCTCTCTCGTCCGCGGCTCGGGGACGAACGCGAAGACTTCCGCCGGGCCCCCGTCGGGCTCCCAGACGAGGACGCACCGGCCGAGGAGAAGCTCGTCGCGCCGGAGCGAGAGGCTTCCGTCCAGGCTCCAGCCCCGCGCGTTCTCCCGGACGTTGCCGTCCGATCCGGTCCGGCGCTCGGTCCGGACGGCCGTCCGGGGCCCCACGTCCCAGACGACCTCCGGCTCCTCCGGCTCTCGCGGTTCCAACGTCAGGCGGAACGCCGCGCTCGGAATGACCGGCTCGACGCCGAGGGACGACGCGCGGGCGAAGTCGGCCCCGAGACGTTCGTACAGGAGGGCGAAGCTCCGGACCGTCAGGACGCGGGCGGAAAGCCGCTGCTGGCGCCGGAGAAGGTCGAGGGCGAGCGGCCAGAGGGAAAGCATGACGACGACGCCGATCATCAGGACGACCATCGTCTCGAGGAGCGTGAAGCCCCGCCGCCTCACGGGCCGCCTCCCGCGAAGATCCATCCCTCCTCGACGAGCCGCCGGCCGTGCCTCCCGTAGCCGACGTCGAGACGGGCGAACCAGAGGTCCGGATGGGGGCCGGATTTCAGGGTGAGCCGGGGCCTCCGTTCCAAGAGGCCGTCGAGGAACTCCGACGGCCCGAAGAACCCGCGCTCCTCGGCCGGCAGGAACTCCGCGCGCGAGGCCGTTCGGAGAAAGACCCACTCGCTCCGGACGGCACGGAGCGCCCGTTCGCGGTCGAGCCGCTCCCGGTCGAGGTCGCGCCGCCGCGCGAGGAATCCCGCCCCCATCGTCAGGACGATCCCGAGGATCGACAGCGCCACGAGCGCCTCGAGCAGGCTGGTCCCGGAGGTCGCGCGGCGCATCGGCCCTTCAGTCTACGTCGGGCTTTGCCGGCGGCCCGGGACAAGGAAGAGGGCCGGGCGTTTCACCCGGCCCTCGAAGGATCCGATGGGGGGTTGAGTCAGAGCTTCGGCAGGAAGGAGCGGACGATCTCGTCCGTCGTGGGCTCTTTCGTCCGGCTCGCCCGGGCGCGGGTCTGGATCTCCGCGAGCCGGTCGATGAGGGAGGGCGCCTTGACCTCGTAGAGGACGCCGAGCGACATGATCTCGGTCTCGCGCGTGAACTGAAGCGCCGCGGCCCGGCTCGTCTTGTCGTGCCCCTCCGGGAGGGGACGGGACTTCGCCTTGAACGACTTGAACTGGTCCTCTCCGCGCCACGTGACGCAGGGGGACATGACGTTCAGGAAGCCGAATCCGTGGTGCGCGAGGGCCTTCGACATCAGCTCCACGGTCCCCTTCACGTCGCCGGAGAACGCGCGGCCAACCCACGTGGCTCCGACGGAAATCGCCACCTCGCACGGGTCGAAGCTCGGCTCGGGGTTCCCGTAGTAAGTCGACTTCGTCTTGTCTCCGGAGGGTGTCGTCGGGGCCGACTGCCCCTTCGTGAGGCCGTAGATCTCGTTGTCCATCAGGATGTAGGTCACGTCGAGGTTCCGGCGGCACGAATGGAGGAAGTGGTTCCCTCCGATGGCGAAGCCGTCGCCGTCACCGCCGACCGCGACGACGTGCAGGTCCGGCCTCGCGACCTTGACCCCCGTGGCCAGCGGCAGGGCGCGGCCGTGGACGGTGTTGAAGCCGTACGTCGAGACGTAGCCGGGGAGGCGCGACGAGCAGCCGATGCCGGAGATGACGACCGTCTCCCACGGTTTCCACTGCTGCTCGGCCATGGCGCGGTAGAGGGCGGTCAGGACGCCGAAGTCGCCGCAGCCGGCGCACCAGACGGGCTTGAGATCGGTCCGGTAGTCCCCTGCGGTGAAGGGGGTCACGGTGGCGCTCAAATCAGCACCTCCTTCTGCATCGACATTTCCGACAGCGCCTTCCTGATCTGCTCCGCGACTTCGGGCACGCTCAGGTTCTTCCCGCCCGAGCGGCAAAAGACCTTCACGCGGTGCTCGGGAAGGTCGATGAAGGTGCGGATGTACTTGTAGAACTGAGCGGCGAAGGAGACCTCGATGACGAGGACCTGATTGACGCTGTTCAGAAACTCGAGGAACTGCGCCTTCGGGAAGGGGTAAAGCACCTTCGGCGAGAAGCCGGCCACCTTCGCGCCGGCCGCGTTGGCCGCCTCGATGGCCTCGAGGACCGTCCCCTTCGAGGAGCCCCAGCAGAGGATGCCGAGGTCGGCCTTCTCGGGGCCCATCCGGTAGAAGTCGTGGTACTTGTCGCGAATGGGTCGGAGCCTCCGGTAACGCTTGGCGCTCATCTGTTCGTGCATGAGGTGCATGGAATTCGGACGCCCGGACTCGTCGTGCTCGAGGCCGTTCGTCTGGTAGATCCCTTCCTTGATTCCGGGAAACGACATCGGCGAGACGCCGTCCGCGGTCTCCTTGTAGCGGCGGTAGGGCGCCATCTCCTCGGGCGCCGGCACCCGCCGGCCGATCACGGCGTGTTTGAATGCCTCGGGACTCACTGTCTCGCGCCGCTGCGCAATGGACTGGTCGGCGAGGACGACGACCGGGATCTGGAACTCCTCGGAGATGTTGAAGGCGTCGACGGTGGAGTGGAAGCAGGTTTCGACGTCCTCCGCCGACAGGACGACGCGCGGCTGGTCGCCGTGCCCGGCGAAGACCCCCTGGAAGAGATCTGACTGCTCGCTCTTCGTCGGAAGCCCCGTGGACGGGCCGCCCCGCTGGACGTTCCAGACGACGGTGGGCACCTCCGCCATCGCGGCGAGGCCCAGCATCTCGGTCATGAGCGAAAGGCCCGGGCCCGAGGTGGAGGTCATCGACTTGACGCCGGCGAACGACGCGCCGACGACGGCGCCGATGGCGGCGAGCTCGTCCTCGGTCTGGACGACGGAGCCACCGTGACGTGGCAGCCACTCGGAGAGGAAATGGAGCACCTCGGACGAGGGGGTGATCGGGTAGCCGGCGAAGAAGCGGCAGCCGGCGTGGAGGGCGCCGATGGCGCACGCCTCGTTGCCCGAGAGGAGGACCTTGGGGGAGCCCTTCTTGTACTCGAGCCGCTTCGACTCGCCGATGGCGCCGAGAGTCTTCGCGTAGGCGATCCCGCTCTCGAATCCCTTGACGTTCGCGTCGAGAAGTCCGGCCTTCTTCCCGCTGAACTTCTTCGTGATGGCGGCGCGGATCGCGTCTATCGACACGTTGAAGAGCCCGGCGAGGACTCCGAGCGTGACGATGTTCTTGGCGGCTTTCGTTCCCGCCGAATCCATCGCGAGCTGGATGTACGGGACCGGCACACGCACGGCCTTCGGCGGGATTCCCTCCGGGACCGGGGTCGGGTCGGAAGCCTCGTAGAGGATGATTGCGTTGTCACCCGGAAGCATCTCCCCCTTGAACCGGTTGAAGTCGGGCCAGTTGAAGGCAACGAGGACGTCGACCCGGTCGGCCTGGGCCTCGATGTGCTTCACGGCGATCCGGACGTTGCACGACGACTCGCCCCCCCGAATCTGCGGGCCGTACGCCTCCGTCTTGATGACGTTCAGCCCCTCGAACGCCGCGGCCTGCGACAGGATGTCGCCCACCGTGATGACGCCGTCGCCGCCGGAGCCGACGATACCGAGAGTGAGTTCCGTGGATGGCATGGACGCAACCTCCGGCCGGCAAGTCTCTGCGGAGCGGCTTTTCCCCGCGATGATTCAAATGACTCAGGGAAAACGGGATGCCCCGCGTAATGACTTCAGCGCGAAAGGACGTCGAGGAGCTTCTTCGCGGCTTTCTCCGCGGCGGCCCGAGTGGCTTCCGCCTCCGGGTTCGAGTCGGAGCCCGAGGAGTAGCCCGTGGAGTTCGAGGCCGACGTCTCAAGCTTCGCCAGCTCCTTCCCGTCGGGCGACAGCAGGGTGACGGTGGCGGGGCACTTGAGGCCGGTAGCCCGGCCGGCGAAGTAGCAGGGCGGCAGATCGATGCCGAGGTAGCCGTCGCCGGGATACGCGGAGCGGAATCGGACGGCTTCGGACGAGGACGGATCGCGAAGGACGTCCAGCTTCGCCCCGGCGAGACGGGCGTCGGCTACGTTTCCGGCCCCGCGGTCCGTCAGGACGGAGAGGAACCGGCCCACGAACGCTTCGGTCTCGGGGCTCCCGCCGGAGACCTCCATCAGGACGAGGGCGCGCGGCCGGGTCCCGGAGGGCGGGGCGGACGCGCAGGCGGCGAGGGCCAGGACGGGGACGACGGCGAGAAAGACGCGCATCGGCGGATTCTCGCTCCCCCGGCCTCGGGATTCGAATCGGGCCCGAGGGGGGCTATTCTCGCCGTCTCAGGCGCTCCTGAACGACCGATGGTCCTCCTCCGATCCGACCTCGACCTCGATCCCGTCGCCGCCGAGGCGCGGAAGCGGGCGCGCGATCACCGCCTGTTCACGGTCGAGATCCCCACGCTTCGCGTTTTCGGCTTCCTCGTTCTCGCCTTCGGGATCTGGATGCACGGCCGGTTCATCGGCCCGGAGGTCCCGAATTCGGCGATGCACTGGTGGCTCGCCCTCTCCCTCGGCTGGGCGGCGCTCTCATCCGTCGTCCAGCGCCTCGCCGAGCGCGCGAGCGCGACGATGCCCGCGGCGCTCGCCGCCCTCGCCATCGACTTCCTGCCGATCACCTCCGCGATCTGGCTGACCGGCGCCGAGAAGAGTCTCTACTTCTGGGTCCCCACGGCGCACGTCGCGAACCAGAGCTCGCGCGGGAGCCTGCACGTCCTCGTCTACGGCCACATCGGGACGGTCGTCTACCTCGCGATGCTCGTCCTCCGGTCCTCTCTCGGCTACGCCGTCGACTGGCCCCTCGGCCTGATGAAGGCCTTCTTCATCTGGATCGCCTGCGTCTATCTGGCGGTCGCCTCGCGTCCCGCGGACCGGGTCCGGCGGCGGGTGACCGAGGTCGTCCGCCTCGCGCGCGAGCTGGTCCGGGATCTGGCCGAGAAGACGCATGAGCTGGAGGAGTCCCGCGAGGCGCTTCACGCGCAGGCGACGCGCGACGCGGTGACGGGCCTCTGGAACCGCTCGGCCATCCTCGACGTCGTGGAGCGGGGCCTCCGGCGCGCCCGGCACCAGGGCAGCCCCTTCGCCGTCGTACTGGCCGACCTCGACTGGTTCAAGGACATCAACGACGCCTACGGCCACCAGGCCGGCGACCGCGCACTCTACGAGACGGGGCGGCGGATGCAGGCTCTCGTCCGCCCCCACGACGCCGTGGGGCGCTGGGGAGGAGAGGAGTTCCTCGTCGTCCTTCCCGACTGCAGCCGGACCGAGGCGGCCCTCCTCGCGGAGCGGCTCCGGGTCGGGCTGGAGTCCGAGGAGATCCGTCCGGCCGACGCGCCCCCGGTCTCCATCACCTCGAGCTTCGGCGTCGCGGCGGTCGATCCGGACGAGACGCTCTCGGCCGAGGCGCTCGTGCGCGCCGCGGACCACGCCCTCTACCGGGCCAAGCGGCGCGGACGAAACCGCGTCGAGGTGGCCGAGGCGGGCGCGTCCGAGCCCGTCG
Source organism: Thermoanaerobaculia bacterium (assembly GCA_035519355.1). GTDB lineage: Bacteria > Acidobacteriota > Thermoanaerobaculia > UBA5066 > UBA5066 > DAOMFB01. The sequence goes on from DATIWM010000199.1 coordinate 6,770, forward strand.
AGCCCCCGCCGCTCCCCGTCCCCTGACGAGGGCGCCGCGTCAGCGGGCCGGAACGAGGAGCTCCGGCCCGTCGTTGCGCGGGTTGTTGACGGCCGTCGACAGCGGCAGGGCGTCCATCTCGCCCGAATACGGGACGAGAAGCGCCCTGAGCGCTCCTTCGCTCTGGTTCGGGTCGAGCCAGGTCGCCTCGGCCTCGCGCGGCAGGATGACCGGCATCCGGTCGTGGACCGACGAGACGAGCCGGTTCGCCGAGGTCGTCAGGATGGCGAAGGAGAGGAGCTCGCCCCCCTCCGGCGTCTTCCACCGGTCCCAGAGGCCCGCCATGGCGAATGGTTCGCGGGACGAGAGCCGCAGGGCGTACGGGCGCTTCCCCGCCCCCTCGCGCTTCCACTCGTAGAAGCCGTCCGCCGGGACGAGGGCGCGCTGCCGCCGGAAGGGGCCGCGGAAGCTCGGCTTTTCGGGCGCCGTCTCGGCGCGCGCGTTGATCATCTTGTACGCCGACGTCGCGTCCTTCGACCACGACGGAACGAGCCCCCACCTCATCGCCGCGAGGCGGCGGGCGCCTCCCTCGGCGAGGATGACGACGGCCTCGGACTGGGGCACGACGTTATACCGGGGGCGGAGGGACGGCAGCCCGGCCAGACGGAACCGCTCCGCCACGATGTCGGCCGGGGTGAAGAAGAAGTAGCGGCCACACATGGCCCCCTCCGTCAGACCGGTTCCACGCGCGTGGGCGGCGTCTCGAGACGCGCCGTCGCCTGCGGGAGGAAGGGCGAAACGTGCTCGGCCCACCACCGCTCGGCCTTGTCGGGCGTCCAGATGTCCGGGAGATAGAGGGCCCAGAGCCTCCGCTCCACCTCCCGCGCGCTGTCGGGCCGGTCCTTCGGCTCCTTGGCGAGACAGTCCATCAGGAGGTCCTCGAGCCCCTCGGGGACCGAGATCCCCGATTTCTCCGACGGGCGCGGCGGGGGCGTCCGGGCGTGGTCCATGATGACCTCGATGGGCGTCTTCTTCGAGAAGAGCGTCTCGCCGGTCAGGAGGAAGAAGCCGACGCATCCGAGGGAGTAGAGGTCGGTCCGCCCGTCGATCTCCTTCTTGCCGAGCGCCATCTCGGGGGCCATGAAGCCGGGCGTCCCCGTGATGAAGCCCGTTTGCGTCACGCTGGCGTCGGGGTTGGCGATCTCCTTGACGAGACCGAAGTCGAGGACCTTCACGTGGTCCACCTCGGTCCCCGACCGGCAGAGGAAGATGTTCCCGGGCTTGATGTCGCGGTGGACGAGCCCCAGGCGGTGCGCCTCGCGGAGCGACCGGCAGACGCCGAGCAGGACGTGGACCGTCCGCGCCGGCGGCATCGGCCCCCACCGCTCCACCATGTCGTCGAGCGCGAAGCCGTCGAGGAGCTCCATGACCGAAAAGAAGCAGCCGTCGTCCGTCAGGCCGAAATCGTAGAGCTGGACGGTATGCGGCGAGCGGAGCGTGGCCGTGGCCTCGGCCTCGCGCTTGAACCGCTCGATGGCGTCGTGTCCGCCGGCCCCGTCGGGGCGGATGATCTTGATGGCGGCGGGCCGCGCGAGCATCCGGTGCTCGGCGCGCCAGACTTCTCCCATGCCCCCCTTGCCGATCAGGGAGACGAGCCGGTAGGAGCCCATCTCGCTCGCCGTCCCCGCGTCGACCGTCAGCTGGTGGACGATCCGGGAGCCCGCCAGGGCGATGCCGACGGCGACGGCGGTCGGCAGGAAGAGCTGCGCGAGAAAGAGGGGGGGCGGAAGCGGCGCCCCCGCCGCGACGTTGACGAGGAGTCCCGCCGGGTCCGTGAGCGCCGTCGCGACCGTGGCGAGCGTCGTCTTGCCGCGCGTCCCCGGGACCATGAGCGGAAAGGCGACGATCCAGACGGCCACGGGCGTCCAGCCCCGCGGCGAGGCGACCTCCGTCCACGGGAAGGCGTGGTAGAGCACGCCCATCAGGAAACCCATCAGGACCTCGTAGACGAGGCCGCGGTCGAGCGTCTCGCCGGGATCGACCCCGGGCCGCCGCGTGTAAGCGAACATGCCGAGCGACACGAGGACGGCCGCGATCTCCGCGAACGGCAGGATCGACGGCAGGGGGACGGGCTGCGGGCTCTGGGCGGCGATGACGCGTCCGACGACGGAGAAGGCCGCGGACGCTCCGGCGGCGAGCAGGGCGAGGTTTCCGAGGCGGGAGACTCCCTTCCGGAGCTGGTCGGGAGAGAGGCTCGCGCGGCCCGCTCGCGAGCGCGCTCGCGCCCCGTTCTCTTCCCGGCACAGGAGGGTCGGCATGGGCTTATTCTCGCCGGAAATGCCCGAATTGCCCGACGTATCGGTCTACGTGGAGCAACTGGCCCGCCGGCTCGCCGGGACGGACCTCCGGCGCGTCCGCCTCCGCAGCCCCTTCGTCCTCCGGTCGGTCGCCCCGCCGCTCACCGAGGCCGAGGGGCGGATGGTCCTCTCCGTCCGCCGGATCGGGAAGCGGATCGTCCTCGCCCTGGACGGCGATCTCTACCTCGTCCTCCACCTGATGGTCGCCGGGCGGCTCCGGTGGAAGCCGGGGATCCCCCCCGCAGCCATCCCGGGAAAGCTCGGCCTCGCCGCCTTCGACTTCAACGGCGGGACGCTCCTCCTGACCGAGGCGAGCCCGAAGAAGAGGGCCTGGATCCGCCTCGTCCGGGGAGTCGAGTCGCTCGCCGCCCTCGACCCCGGCGGGCTGGAGATTCTCGAAGCCGACCTGTCGTCGTTCCGGACGGCCCTCACGATGGAGAATCACACGCTGAAGCGCGCCCTGACCGACCCGCGCCTCTTCTCGGGAATCGGCAACGCCTATTCCGACGAGATCCTCCACCGCGCCCGCCTCTCCCCCGTCGCCCTGACGCGGAAGCTCGCGGACGCGGAGATCGCGCGCCTGTTCGACGCCGCGACGGAGACCCTCGTCGAATGGACCAGCCGCCTCCGGCTCGAGGCGGGCGATTCGTTCCCCGAGAAGGTGACGGCGTTCCGCCGGGAGATGGCCGTCCACGGGAAGTTCGGGAAGCCCTGCCCCGTCTGCGGCACGGACGTCCAGCGGATCGTTTACTCCGAGAACGAGACGAACTACTGCCCCACCTGCCAGACCGGAGGCCGGCTCCTGGCCGACCGCTCCCTTTCGCGCCTCCTGAAGGGCGACTGGCCGAAGAGCCTCGAGGAGCTGGAGGAATCGAAGGACGAAAGACGGATGACGTCAAAGCGAAAGGGCG
>DATIWM010000200.1:0-11710 GCA_035519355.1 Thermoanaerobaculia bacterium
GGGCGGCCGTGCATCAGATCGAAGAGGACGATCCGGAGGCCGCCGACGGCGAGCAGGGGGTAGACGAGGAAGCCGACCGGGGCCGCGAAACGCCGGCGCCGGAGTCCGGCGAGGAGGATGGCGGCCGCGGAGACCGTGATCGTGCGAAGGGCTGACCCTCCGCCCGGGTCGCCTCCGCCGAAGAGCAGCCGCTCGAGCGACCCTTCGAAGACGGTGGCGATGTCGAGGACGGCGATCGTCCCGACGGCGACGGCGGGGAGGTCCTCGCGCCAGCGGAAGGTGCCGGGCGCGAGGCGGGTGGCGAGGATCGCGTACGCGACGAGGGCGGCCGCGAGAGCGGGAAGGGCGGCGGCGAGCGGAGAAGGTGCCGCCGGCGCCGACCCGCCGAGGAGGAAGTCCGCCGCTCCGGGGAGGAGGCCGGCGGCCAGCGAGCTGGCGGCGACGAAGACCGCCGTCTGGGCCGCCCGCGTCTTCCGGGGAATCCTGAGGAAGGCCGTGGCGGCTCCCACCGCGGCGGCGGACCAGAAAGCCGCGCGGAAGGGTCCGGGGACGGCCAGGAACCCTCCGGCGACGACGAGGACGGCGCCGGTCGTCGTCTGGAGCGCGGAGACCTGCCGCGAGACCGGCCGGAGCGTGTCGAGCGCGAAGAGCAGGACGGCGGCCGCGAGGACGGCGACGCCGAGCATCACGGGGGAGACGCCGACTCGGGGGCCGATCAGCGCCGCGGCCCCGATCCCGGCGAGGACGCCGAGAGAGGGCTGGACGAAGTCGAAGACCTCCGGGTCGGCCTTTCGGACGACGGTTCGCCAGAGGGTCAGGGAGAGGGAAAGGACGGGGAGCGCCACGAGGAGAGCGACGAGGGGAGCCAGGGAGACGGACGCCCAGTTCTCGGGAAGGCCCCCGGCCCGGCCGGCGATGAAGGCCGCCATCAGGGCCAGGAAGTCGGCCGCGAGGGCGCCGGGCCACGCCAGTTCCGGCCAGCCCCGAAGCGTCGCTGCCACGACGCCGATCGTGGCGGCGAAGAGAAGGAGCCCGAGGACGGCTTCCAGAGCGAAGTTCGAGATCAGGATGGCGAAGCCGGCGCCGACGAGGCCGAGCACAGCGAGTCCGGCGGCGGCGGGGAGGCGCCGGCGCGCCGCTTCCGCGAGGAGGAGCGTCCCCGCGGCGCCCAGAACGGCCACGCCCGTGCCGGGACGGAAGACGCCGAGACGGGTCGTCGCTTCCCAGGCGAGAGGACAGGCAACGGCGGTCGAGACGGCCGCGTACGCCGTGGCGAGGTGCGGATTGCCGGAGCCGGCCGCCCGATCGGTCAGGACGAGCAGGACCGCCGCGTAGAGGAGGCCGAGCGCGACGCCGATCCCGGCGGGAAGGACGTGCGCGTCGGTCAGGGCGCGGAAGAGGTAGGCGCCGCCGAGGAGGACCAGAGCGCGGCCCGCGAGAGCCATGAAGCCGGGGAATTCGGCCGCTGAAGCCTGTGGCCCAAGCGGCTCGGGGCGCGGGACCTCCGCGACGACTGGCGGCGGCGCGGCCGCGACGGGCGCCGGAGCCGCGTCCGCGGCCGATCCTTCGAGCGCCGCCACCCGGGCCTCGAGACGGCGGAGCGAGTCGGCGAGCTCCGCGACCCGATCGGCCAGCCGGCTCGCGGCCTCATCCATGTCCGGGCCTCCCCGGCGAGCGTCCGTCCCCGCCCCGCGCCCGCGGGCTCAGGCCGCCGTCTCCGGCTTGTCCTCCCAGGGGGGGAGGAGCTTCAGGAGGCCCCAGAGGATGCCGAAGGGAAGGAGCAGGAGGAGGATCGCCGGCAGGAGCCCCTCGCGCGTGGCGAAGGCCATCTTGTACGTCGTGTAGCCGAGGAAGCTCTTCGAGAAGAGCTGCCCCCCGATGACGACGTTCCAGCGCATCGCGAAGATACCGACGAGCGTGAGGACCCCGGCCAGGACGTAGATCCCCTTCCGCGCCGTCTCCGTCAGCTTCACGAGCTGCGTGAAGGCGAGGAGGCCGATCGGGATGATCGTGCCGAAGATGATCTGGATCAGGATCTGGGACGTGTAGAGCCGCGTCCGGACCATGAAGTCGAGGCTCTGGAAGGACTCGTCGGCCTCGTAGATCCGGTGGATCAGGTCGAGCATCTCGATCGAGAAGTCGATCAGGAAGGCGTAGAGGAGGTACCGCGCGATCGTGTCGACGCACGGGATGTCGATCTCGATTCCCTTGAAGAAGCAGACGGCCATGTACATCAGGAGGACCAGGGCGATCCCCGAGACGATGGCCGAGAAGAGGAAGACGATCGGCATGACGGGGGTCGACCACCAGGGGTTCGCCTTGACCGACCCGAAGATGAAGCCGACGTAGCCGTGGAGGAGGAAGGCCGACGGGATGCCCACGACCGTAATGAAGCGCCCGATCCGGTCGTCGACCTTCAGCGCCGACTCGCTGATGTCGTCGACCCCGAGAGAGAGGACCCGGTAAAGCGTCTTCTTCCACCCCGTCCCGGACCGCGCCATCAGGACGATCTCCTTCCGGTAGTCGAGCCAGATCTCGAGGAGGAGGACGGCCATCAGGTACCAGAGGTAGACGAAGCCGAACATGGCCATCGCCGAGGTCGTGTGCGGGGTCAGGTACATCTCGTACGATCGCTCGGGGTGTCCCAGGTGGAGCTGCAGGGGCAGCGGGGCGACGAGCAGGAACGCCAGCGCCGTCAGGAGCGCCAGACGGTAGGTCGGCTTCACGGCCTGGACGTTGAAGACGCGCTCGAGCGAGGCGAGGATGAAGGCTCCCGCGACGAGGCCGGTCGTGAAGGGGTAGAGGACGATCAGGATGCTCCACTGGAGCTCGATCTCGTTGGGGTACATGTACCCCTGGACCGCGGAGAGAAGGGCTTCTTCCATGGTCCTACCTCACCGTCCCGTCGAGGTTGTTGTAGTAGACCTTCGCGCCCGTCGCCATGTGGGGCTTCAGGATCTGGACCATGTGCGTGCGGAGGAGCTCGTGCACGGGGTCTTTCGGGTCCTTCAGGTCGACCAGCCGGCGCGCTCCGGTGGGGCAGGCCTCGCAGCAGGCCGTCGTCAGCCCCTTCGTGATCCGGTGGTAGCAGAGGTTGCACTTGTCGACCGTGTTCGTGGCGGGGTGGATGTACCGGCAGCCGTACGGGCACGCCTGGATGCAGTAGCGGCAGCCGAGGCAGTAGGTCTTGTCGACGAGGACGGCCCCGTCGGGCGTCTCGAAGGTGGCGCCGACCGGGCAGACCTGCGTGCAGGGGGAATGGGCGCACTGGTTGCAGAGCTTCGGGACGAAGAAGCTCTTGGCCCCGTCGCCCGCGGCGTACTTCTCCGGGAAGCCGTCGTAGCCGCCGTTCGGGGAGTCGACCTCGGGGTGCTCGGACCACCCCCCCTCGACGTGGTACCGCTCGACCCAGGTCCGGAAGAAGAAGGGCTCGAGCGGGACGTTGTTCTCGGCCTTGTCGGCGCGCACGCAGTTGCCGCACCCGATGCACTTCGAGATGTCGACGATCATTCCCCAGTAGTGGTCCGCCATCTTGTAGGCGGGCTCCATCGCCTGGCCGGACTCGGCGGCCTCGAGGTACGCCGCGGCGGGCGCCGTGACGATCAGGAGCTTGCCGGCCGTGAGGAGGAAATCGCGCCGGTCTGAGGTCATGACGTCGGCTCCTTGTTGGGGACGTGCGAGGCGTGGCAGCCGTGGCAGTCGCCGCCGTCGTAGTGGGCCTTCGGCTCGATCTGCGGGAACTTCTTCGGCTTGGCCACGTTGGCGAGGTGGCATCGCACGCAGAGCGTCTTCGGCTCGGGCCGCGCGGGCTTCAGGGTGGAGGGGTCCTCGGCATGCCGGGCGAGGGGGCCGTGGCAGGCCTCGCAGCCGACCCCGGCGTGCTTGCCCGTGGCCAGCTCGTCCCTCTTGTCCGTGTGGCAGTCGCCGCAGATCGCTCGCCCCGCGTGCACGACCGGCCGGGCCTTGTTGTCGGCGAGCGCCCCCGCGCGGTAGTGCCCGTAGAGGCCGAAGCCCTTCGGGACCAGGACAGCCCGGGCGACCACGAAGAGGACGAAGCCCGCGGCGAACAGAGCCGCCATCCGGACAAGGTGCTCCTTGTCCTTGAAGAACTTCTGCATGATGGCCGACTATCGCGTCCGGCGCGGCCGCCTGACCATAATCAAGCCGGACTACGGAGGTGATTCACCTGCATCAGGAATCCGGCGCCCTCCGGCGTCCGCGCCCCCGCTCCGGGGCGCGGATCCGGAGTGAGACGGTCAACGCTTCGGGCCCGATTCGCGGTCGACCTGGCGGATCTTCGCAAAAAGGAGGAGCCCGAAGATCGAGATGACCGCCGTCGCGAACAGGAGGCCTTTCCGCCGGTAGGAATACTCCGACCAGACCTTCGAGGTCCCTTCCCTGAGCTGGGCCACGGTCTTCGAGGCCTCCTCCGAGTTCCGGAGGAAGTCGCTCCGGTCGAACGTGTGGATGCCGAGCCGCGTCTTTCGAAGGGCGTCGTGCACCGCGCTGGCCTGGAAGCGGAGCTCGTCCACGTCGAAGCCCCTCTCGGCCAGCTTGTCCACCTCGGATTCGAGGCCGGAGGTCCGGTCGGCGAGGCTCGTGATCGTCGTGTGGAAGAAGCCCGCCGTCTCGATGCACTTCGCGGTCCCGTACTTCTCGTGGCAGTCGGTGCAGAGGGTCTTCGGCCCCGGCTTGAGCATCGCGTCGGTGGGGACCTCGATCAGGTGGTTGTTGTGGCAGGTGGCGCACTCGGGCCAGCGGTGCTGCTCGAACGCCCTCTTGTGCGGACTGCCGTCGAAAAGGGTCGCGTTGGCCGCGTGGCAGTTCCGGCAGACCTGCGAGACGAACGCCGTCTGGGGCTGCAGGGCAGCATGGTTGCCGTGGCAGCCGTTGCAGGCCGGCGCGCCCGTGTCGTGTTTCTTCAGAAGGGCGATGCCGTGGACGCTCCGGCGGTACTGCTCCAGCTGGTTCGTCGGCAGCGGCCGGCCGTCGGGCGTGGTATAGCCCTTCATGTACGCGGCGTCGCCGTGACACCGGCCGCAGGTAGTCGGGATGTTCTCCGGGTAGACGAGGGAAGCCGGGCTGTCCGGCCCCCGGATGCCGTGGACCCCGTGGCAGCTGATGCACTGAGCGGCCTTCGGGTCCTTCTTCCGGAGGAGAAGCTCGCCGTGCCGGCTCGTCTGGTACTTCGCGAGCTGGTCGACCGGGAGCTTCGGGTTGTAGCTCCGCATGAACTCGCTCGACGAGTGGCAGCGCGCGCAGAATCCCGGAATCCAGGTCCGGTCCTTGGTCCGGACGTCGGACTGGGGCCAGCGCTTGTAGATTTCCGGGGACATCTCCGTGTCGGACGGCTTGCCTCCGTGGCAGCCCGAGCACATCAGCCCCCGCCGGAAGTGGACGTCGCTGACGATCTCCTTCAGATCGAGGTGTCCGGAGGGGGCGGTGCGGTCCTCCCGGATCCGGAAGAGGATTTCGTCCGGCAGGTCGGTGTTCGTGTGGCAGAGGACGCAGTTGTCCGAGAGGAGAAGCTCCGTCTTCCGGTCGTCGATCTCGAGCGACAGGAGAGTGGCGAGCTGGAGCGGCGTCGCCAGGAAACCGGAGGCCGCTGCATTGAAGAAGAGCTGCTGGGCGTGGCTCGGGAGATCCCGGAACCGCCCCCGGATCTTCTCGTCGAGCACCGGCTTGCCCTTCTCCTCGGCGAGGAAGAGCTTCCGGAAGTCCGCCGGCCACGTCCCCTCGGCCACGTGCGCCCCGGTCGGCGCCGCGATGGCGGTGGCGGGCGCCGGGGCGGCGGTCTCCTCCGCGCGGGCGGCGGCCGGAGGCAAGGAGAGGGCGGCGAGCAGGATCGCGGCGGCGGCGCCGGCCGCGCCCCTCCGGGTGCGGCGGAAGAGGCCGTACGCGGCGAGGCCAGCCACCGACACGGAGCCGGCGACGAGCCAGCTCAGGTGGGCGAAGCCGTTCAGGAGCGCCTGGAGGAGGACGGCCGCGGTGAAGGCGAAGGCCGTGTGCCGGAACCGGAGACGCCGGAGCGCCGACACGGCGACGCCGATCCCGAGGATCCAGAGGGCGGCCGTCCGGGCCATCACGGCGGCGAGAGCTGGATCGGCGGCCGGGTCCTGTCCCTTCGGGACCGTCACGCCGATGTCCCAGGCCTTGAGCGTCAGAAAGCCGATGAACAGGAGGCCCGCGACGCCGAGGTCGGTGAACAGGGGGCTCGGCTTGCCCCGGGCCGCGTTCCGGTCGAGGAGCGGCACGAAGAAGGCGATCCCCATCAGGACCGTCGAGAGGAGGAGGCAGGCCTGCGGACCTTCCATGCCGAGGACGTGCGCCGGGAATTCGCGGAGCATCTGGTAGATCCAGAGGAAGTACCACTCCGGCTTGATCCCCGGATAGGCCGGCTTCAGCGGATTGGCCTTGTCGCCGAGGGCCCACTCCATGCCGGGAATTCCCGGGCCGAACGGAAGAACGACGGCGAGGATCGCGAGCGCGTTCAGGCAGACGACCCAGAGGAGAACGTCCCGGAGCGCGAAGTTCGGGAAGAAGGGCATCCCGGGGAGGCGCCGGACCGGATGCCCGTCCGTCTCGAGCGGCTCGGCCATTCCCTGGCGCTGCACGAAGAGGAGGTGGACGCCGATGATTCCGGCGATCACGAGGGGGAGGATGCAGACGTGGAGCGCGAAAAAGCGGTAGAGCGTCTGGACGGACACTTCCTCGCCGCCCCTGAGGACGCGGAGCAGCCAGGGGCCGACGAGGGGAACGGACTTGACCGAGTCGGTCCCGACGGCCGTCGCGAAGTAGGAGAGCTCGTTCCACGGCAGGAGGTAGCCGGAGAAGCCGAATCCGAGGACGAGCCCGAACATCGCGAAGCCCGAGTACCAGGTCAGCTCGCGCGGCTTCCGGTAGGCCTTGACGAAGAGGACGCTGAAGAGGTGGATCAGGACGGCGAGGCTCATCAGGTGGGCCGACCAGCAGTGGATCGAGCGGATGAGCCACCCGAACGGCACGTGACCCACCAGGTACTTCATGCTCTCGTACGAGGTCTTCTCGCCGACCTGGTAGTACATGAGGAGCAGGATTCCCGTCACGATCTGGACGACGAAGAAGAAGAGGGAGACCCCGCCGAAGTAGTACCAGAGGGTCGAGTGCGCGCCGACCGGGACCTCCTTGTGGCTCAGGAACTCCACGAGACCGGAGATCTGGTACCGGTCGTCGATCGCGTGCCAGAGCCGGCCGAGAGCGCCCGCCGGGCGCGGCGCGCCGGCCGGGGTGGCGCTCACGCGGCACCTCCCGGCCGGGCCACGGTGATCGTTCCCTTCAGGTCGCCCTCCACGACGTAGGCGGCGAGGGGCCGGGGCGGCGGGCCCGAGATGACCCGACCGTCGAGGGCGAACTTCCCGTTGTGGCAGGCGCACCAGATGAGGGCGTCGGCCGGCACGAACTGGACGGTGCATCCCTCGTGGGTGCACTTGGCCGAGAAGGCGCCGAGCTTCTCGTCCTTCTTCTTCAGGACGATGACGCGGTCCGTGCCGATCCGGGTGATCAGGGAGCCCATGTTGGCAAGCTCCTGCTTCTGGGCGTCGGTCAGGGTGACCTGGTTGGGGCCTCCCGCGTCCTTCGGGGGTGTCAGGTACTTCAGGATCGGGTAAATGACGGCGGCGGCCCACGCCACGAGGCTTCCGCCGAGAAGGGCATCGATCCAACGGCGTCGCGTCACCGGCGGGGCGCCGCCCTCATGAGGAGTCACTTGATCCACCACCTGCCTCCTGCCCGGATGTTTCCGGGGGGTCGTGGGCCCGGATGTTACCGAACGGGAAGCGGGTGCATGAGGCGGAAAGCCGTCAGCGCCGTCGGGGAGGCCCGAGAACGGCGTCGACCTCGTGCCGCGCGGACCGCTCGACCTCGTCGCAGACGATCGTGCAGATCTTCTTCAGCGTCGGGTCCGAGATGGCGTAGACGGTCCGGGTGCCGTCCTTCCGGCGGGAGAGGAGGCCGGCGGCGTGGAGGAGGGCGAGGTGCTTGCTGACGTTCGCCTGCGTCCCGCCGACGTGCTCGAGGATCTCCGTCACGGAGGCGGGGCCCCTGAAGAGCCGCTCGAGGACGCGGAGGCGCGTCGGCTCGCCGAGCGCCCGGAACCGGGCGGCCACCCGCTCGCGGGCCGCGTCCGTCAGGTCGAGGTTTTCCTTGATCGCCATATGGTCAATATGGGCGACGAGGCTCGATACGTCAATCCTCACGACCTGACGCCCGCCTTCCGGAGGATCGTCATCATGGGGCACCAGCGGCTGAACGCCGACTGGAAGAGGTTCAGTCCCACGAAAGCCGTGAAGAGAAGGAACCCGGGGTGGACGAAGTATCCGAGAGCCACGGACAGGGCCACGAAAAGGCCGGCGATGGCGCGGAGCCACTCGTTGACGGTCATGATTCACCTTCGATGTCGGCGGTGCCGACGGTCTTGAGATACATGAAGTAGAGGAGAGGGATGACGACGAGGGTGAGGGCCGTGGCGACGAGGACGCCCGAGATGAGCGCCACGGCCAGGCCCTGGAAGATCGGGTCGAGGAGGATGACGCCGCCGCCCGCCACGAGGGCGAGGGCCGTCAGGACGATGGGGCGGAAGCGGACGGCGCCCGCCTTGATGACGGCTTCCTCGAGCGGTTCGCCGGCCGCGAGCTCCAGGTTGATGAAGTCGACGAGGAGGATCGAGTTCCTCACGATGATCCCGGCCAGCGCGATGAAGCCGATCATCGAGGTGGCCGTGAAGAAGACGCCGAAGAGGCCGTGGGCCGGCAGGATGCCGATGAGCGTCAGCGGGATCGGCGCCATGATGATGAGCGGCGTGACGAACGAGCGGAACCAGCCGACGACGAGGACGTAGATCAGGACGAGGACCGCGGCGAAGGCGACTCCCATGTCGCGGAAGACCTCGTACGTGATGTGCCACTCGCCGTCCCATTTCATCGCGTACGACGTCGTGTCGGTGGGGAGGCTCGTCGAGAGGACCGGGAGCGGGCGCCCGTCCGGCTGCGTCAGCGCCCCGATCCGGCCCTTCATGTCGAGGATGCCGTAGACCGGCGCCTCGGCCACGCCGGCCATCTCGGCGAGGACGTAGGTCACCGGCTGCAGGTTCTTGTGGTAGACGAACTTCTCCTTGACGTCGTTCCGGACCGTGACCAGCTCGCGGAGCGGAACGAGCTTTCCGGCGAGAGACGGGACCGTCGTCGCCAGAAGCCCTTCCAGTGAGGAGCGCTGCGACCGCTCGAGGCGCAGGACGATCGGCACGGCCGACCGTGCGCTTTCGTCGCGGAGGAGCCCGGGTTCGCCGCCGCCGAGGGCGAGGCGGAGCGTCTTCACGACCACCTCGGGCGAGACGCCCGAGAGGGCGGCCTTCTCGCGGTCGACGAGGAGCTCGGCGCGCGGTCCCGGGGCCTGGACGAGCCAGTCGGTGTCGACGACGCCGGGTGTCGACTCGAAGATCTCCCGGACCTTCTTCGCCAGCGCCACGCGACGGTCGGGATCGGGCCCGTAGATCTCGGCCACCATCGTCGAGAGGACGGGCGGGCCCGGAGGGACCTCGGTGACCTTGATGTTCGCGTCGAGCTTCGCTCCGGCCACCGTCACCCGGTTGCGGACGTCCTTGGCGATCGTGTGGCTGTCCCGGGAGCGGTCGTCCTTCGGCTTCAGGTTCACCTGCAGATCGGCGACGAGGGGCCCCGAGCGGAGGAAATAGTGGCGGACGAGGCCGTTGAAGTTGAAGGGCGCGGAGGTCCCGGCGTAGACCTCGACGTCGGTGACCTCCGGGACCTCCCGGACGATCGCCGCGAGCGTCCGCGCGGAGGCGGCCGTCGACTCCAGCGTCGTCCCCTCCGGCATGTCGAGAACGACCTGCAGCTCGCTCTTGTTGTCGTACGGGAGCATCTTCACCTTGACGGCGCGGAGGGCGAAGAGGCCGCACGACAGGAGGAGGAGAAGGACAACCGCCCCGAGGAGCGCCCAGCGCCGGGCCGGCCTCTGGAGGAGGGGGGTGAAGAGTCTCCGGTAGATCCGCTCGAGCCGGTTCTCCTCCGGCGTCTCGGCGACCCGGTCGTAGACGGCGCTCGCCCGGCGGTGCTCCTCGGCGTACCGGCGGAAGAGCCGGAAGGTGAGCCACGGCGAGACGACGAAGGCGACGAGGAGCGAGAAGATCATCGCGGCCGAGGCATTCACCGGGATCGGCCGCATGTAGGGCCCCATCAGGCCGGAGACGAAGGCGAGCGGCAGGAGTGCGGCCACGACGGCGAAGGTCGCGAGAATGGTCGGGTTCCCGACCTCGTCCACCGCATGAACCGTCGCGAGGCGCGGCTCGCCCCACCCCAGCTCGTAGTGCCGGTGGACGTTCTCCACGACCACGATGGCGTCGTCCACGAGGATGCCGATGGCGAAGATGAGGGCGAAGAGCGTGACGCGGTTCAGCGTGTAGCCGAAGAGGTACGACGAGAAGAGAGTGAGGGCCAGCGTGGCCGGGACGGCGACGAGGACGACGATCGCCTCGCGCCGGCCGAGGAAGAGGGCCATCAGGAGGACGACCGAGAGGGTGGCGAGGCCGACGTGGAAGATCAGCTCCGACGACTTCTCGTTGGCCGTCTTCCCGTAGTCCCGCGTCTTGGTGACGTGGACGTTCGACGGCACGACCGGGCCCTTCAGGCCCGCGAGCCGCGCGTCCAGCTCCCTCACGAGCTCGACCGCGTTCGTCCCCGGCTTCTTCGCCACGGCCACCGTCACGGCCGGGGCGTCGTCGCCCGCCCGGGTGAGCATCCAGGCGTACTGCGACGGCTCCTCCGGCCCGTCGGAGACGGCCGCCACCTCGCGGAGGTAGACCGGTTTCCCCCCCGGGGTGCCGATCACCGCCGAGCCGACGTCCTCGGCGCGGCGGAAGAGGGAGCCGACCTCCACGAGAGTCTCCGTGTTCCCCGTCGAGAAGCTCCCGGCCGGGAGGCGCCAGTTCAAACCCGACAGCGCCTGGAAAGCCTGCACGAGCGACACGCCGTGGGCGGCGAGGCGGTCGCGGTCGAAGGTCACCCTCACCACGCGCCGCTGGCCGCCGAGGATCGTCACCTGCGCGACGCGCGGGTGGCGCGTGAACTCGGTCTTCAGCTCGTCGGCCACCTGCCGGAGCTGCATCGGGGAGCCGTCCTTCGACCAGAGGGTCCAGGCGGCGACCGGAACGTCGTCGATGCCGCGCGGGGCGACGACGGGCGGCAGGGCGCCGGGCGGAAGGGACGGGGCCAGCTCCGCGAGCTTCGCGTGGACGCGGACGACGGCCTGGTCGGGGTCGGTCCCGACGAGGAAGCGGACGATGACGATTCCGCCGGAGGGCTGGGAGATGGAGTAGACGTACTCGACGTTCGGGATCTCGTAGAGGGCCTTCTCGACGGGGGAGACGACGCGGCGCTCCATCTCCTCGGGCGAGGCGCCGGGCATCGCCACCATGACGTCGATCATGGGGACCTTGATCTGCGGCTCTTCCTCGCGCGGCGTGATCAGGAGCGAGAAGGCGCCGAGGAGGAGCGACGCGACGACCAGAAGCGGCGTCAGCTTCGATTCGAGGAATGCCTTCGCGAGCCGCCCGGAGGCTCCGATCGGCCGGCGGGTCATCTTGAGCCGGAGGGCCTCGCGCCGCGCGTCGGGCGGAAGGCCCGGCGTCGGGGTTTCGCTCACTTCGCCGCCCCGGTGG
>DATIWM010000201.1:0-9050 GCA_035519355.1 Thermoanaerobaculia bacterium
GGCCGCCGCCGCGATCTCGGTGATCGGCAGGGTCGAGGTGTTGGACGCGAAGATCGCCGTGGCCGGGACCAGCTTCTCCCACTCGGCGAGGACGGCGTGCTTGACGGCCATCTTCTCGAGGACGGCCTCGATCGTGACGTCGCACGTCTCGAAGCCGGTGTAGTCGAGGGTGCCGGAGAGGAGCGCCATCTTCGACGCGAACTCCCCTTTCGTCATCCGGCGCTTCTTCAGCCGCTCCCTCCAGATCTTCGCGGCCTGCGCGAAGCCTCCGGCGAGCGGTTCGTTCCGGATGTCCTTCATCCGCACCGGATAGCCCTTGTCGGCGGCCAGCTGGGCGATTCCCCCCCCCATCACGCCGGCCCCGAGGACGCCGACCCGGGAGACTCTCCGCGGAGAGACGCCGGGCCCGGCGCCCGTCTCCTTCTTGACGTCCTCCATCCGGAAGAAGAGGTTCACGAGGTTCCGCATCGTCGGTGTTCCGACGAGACGCGACACCCCCTCGACCTCGGACTCGAGCGCCTTCGCGAGCGGAGCGCCGAAGCCCTTCCGCACCACCTCGAGGGCCTCGAGCGGGGCCGGATAGTTCCCTCCGGTCTCCTTTAGGACGGCCGCCTTCGCCTTCGAGAAGACGATCCCCCTCCCGGCGCTCTCGAGGAGCTTCTCCGCCATCGTCGCCGGGCGGGCGCGGAGCGGCCCCCCGCCGGGGCCGGCGTTCGACCGCTTGGCGGAGCCGAACTTCGACCGGGCGAACTTCTTGGCCTCCTCGAGGAGGATCGGCCGCGGGATCACCTCGTCGACGAGCCCCATCCGCTTCGCGCGCTTTCCGTCGACCGTCTTGCCCGCCAGGATGATGTCGAGCGCACCGGCCAGGCCGACGACCCGGGGGAGGCGGGCGCAGCCGCCCCAGGCCGGGAGGATTCCGAGCTTGATCTCCGGAAGGCCGATCTGGGTCTTCCTGGAGTCCGACGCGAGCCGCCAGTCCATGGCGAGGGTCGTCTCGCACCCGCCGCCGACGCAGGCGCCGTCGATGGCCGCCACCGTCGGGTACGGGAGGTTCGCGAGCTTCCCGAAGACCTTCTGGCCGAACCGGACGCCTTCGGCGACGAGACCCGCGTCGGCCCTCGCGATCTCGTTCACGTCGGCTCCCGCGATGAAGATGTCGGGCTTGGGCGAGACGAGGAGGAGGGCCTTCAGATCGGTCCGCCTCGCGACGTCGTCGAGGAAGGCGTCGAACTCCCGCAGCACCCCGGCGGAGTACTTGTTCACCTTCTCCCCGGGCGTGTCGAAAAAGACGATGCCGAGCCCGTCCGGTTCGATGGCGAGCCGGAACGACGGGCCCCTGGCGTGGGGAGCGGCGGCGAGCGTCTCTTCGAGAACGGTGGACATCACGCACTCTCCAGCACGATCGAAGCCCCCTGCCCGCCCCCGATGCAGAGCGTCGCGAGCCCGAGGGAGACCTTGCGACGCCGCATCTCGAGGAGGAGCGTCAGGATGAGGCGCGTCCCCGAGGAGCCCACCGGGTGGCCGAGGGCGATCGCGCCGCCGTTGACGTTCAGGAGGCTCTCGTCCAGCGGGCCGAGGGCCGGGTCCGCCTCGAAGGCGCGGAGGTTCGCGAGGACCTGGGCCGCGAAGGCCTCGTTCATCTCCACGAGGCCGATCTCCTTCAGCGAGGCCCGGGCCCTCTTCAGCGCGGGAGGCGTCGAACGCGACGGCCCGAGCCCCATCCGCTCGGGCTCGAGGCCCGCGAAGCCCCACGACACGACCCGGCCGAGAGGCTTCAGGCCCCGCTTCGTCACGAAACTCTCGGACGCGACGACGACGGCCGCGCCGCCGTCGGTGATCTGCGACGAGTTGCCCGGCGTGACGGAGCCGTACCTCCGGTCGAAGTAGGGCTTCAGCTTCGCGAGGGCTTCCATCGTCTGGTTCTCGCGGACGCCGTTGTCGAGCGTCGAGACCCTCTCGAAGTCCGGCGGGATGGGGACCGGCGCGATCTCCTCGGCCCGCTTCGAAAGAGCCGCCGCCGCCTTGAGGTGCGACGCCAGGGCGAAGGCGTCCTGCATTTCGCGGGTGATGGAGCCTTCCTTGGCGAGGATCTCGGCCGTCTCGCCCATGTTCAGGCCGCAGACGGGGTCGGTGAGCCCTTCCTTGAGCCCGATGACGGGGTTGAACAGCTGTCCCCACGGCATATCGGCGAACGCGCCCAGGCGCTTCGCCGCGCTCTTCGCCATCCCGGCCTTGGTCAGGACGTCCTTCACGGTGTCCCGGTAGAGGAACGGGATCCGGGACATGTTCTCGGTCCCGCCGGCCAGGACGACCTCGGCCTCTCCCGTCTGGACGAGCCGGGCCGCCTGCACGACCGACTCGATGCCCGAGGCGCAGTTGCGCGAGACGGAATGCGCCGGCCGCTCCTTCGGAACGCCGGCGCGCAGGGCCACGATCCGCCCGATGTTGGCGGCGTCGACCGGGGTGGCGATGTTTCCGAAGATCGTCTGGTCGACGTCTCCCGGCTCGATCCCCGCCCGCGCCATCGCCTCGACCGCGGCGATCCGGCCGAGCTCGGCCGGATGAACGTCCTTGAAGTCGGTCCCGGCGCGTGTGAACGCCGTGCGGGCGCCGTGGACGACGAAAGCCGAACGGCTCATTTCGGCTTCCTTCTCCGCCTCGCCGACGCGGCCCCCCGGCGCTTCTTCTCCTTGATCCCGCGGGGCGCGGAGGGGACAACGGGGGTGGGGCCCCGTTGTCCGGGGGTGGGGCCCCGTTGTCCGGGGGTGGGGCTCCGTTGCCCGGGGGGAACCCGGCCATCGGGCTCCCCCGGCCCCTTCGGCTCGGCGAATCCGGAGAGAAGCATGCCGACGACCTTGCGGGCGTCCGTGAGGAGAGCGGGCTCCCCGGAGAAGAGCCACTCGGAGACGATCTCGTCCGCCGCGCCGAAGAGGACCCGGACCGCGAGCCGGGGCGAGAGCTGCGCGCGGAACTCGCCGCTCTCGATGCCGTCCTTCAGCACGCCGCCGAGGAGCCGGAAGTAGTCGACGAGCTTCGACCGGATGACGCGCTGGAGCATCCGGGCGGATCGCCTGAGCTCGATCTGGAAGAGCGACGCGAGGTCGCGGTCGGAAGCCAGATAGGTCAGATGAAGGTCGACGAGGCGCGTGAGCCGCTCGGCTGCGGAGGCCTCGGCGCGGACGATCTCCCGGCCCCGAGCGAGGAGGTCGTCCATCTTCTCGTCGAAGACCGTCGCGAAAAGGTCTTCCTTGTTCCGGAAGTAGAGGTAGACGGTCCCCTCGGCCACCCGCGCGGCGGCGGCGATGTCGGCGATCTTGGCGTCGTGGTAGCCGCGGCGGCCAAAAGTCCGGACGGCGGCGTCGAGGATCCGCTGCCGTTTCCCGGGGTCGGCACCGGCCGGAGACGGCTCCCGTTCCGCCCCCCCGGGGGACTCCCGGCCGATCTCCTCGAGATCGGGCTCTTCACCTCGTCCCATCGCCTCTCGCCCCTCCCGGCTCACTGAATGAGCCGTCATTCAGCCTATGCCGCGGCACCCGGCCTGTCAAGGATGCGGGCGGGTCCTTCAGGGGACGATCCGCTCGGAGACGGGCCGCTCCGTGTCGGGATCCGTGCCGAGGAGGTCGAGGTACTCGACCCGCCGGGAGAAGAACCCGCGCCCCGCGACCTGAACCCAGACCCGGTCGAGGCGCGCCTCCCGGCCGTCGATGGGGGCGAAAGCCCTCGGGCAGCCGTCCACCGTCCGGAGGCGGATCGGGACGGAACGCCGGGCCTTGAGCCGGATGGTGACCTCGCCGCCGGCGCGCGGCGGCTCGACGTTGTAGCCGTAGACCCCGCGCTCGATGAAGTTGAGATCGTCCCTCTGGCCCTTCTCCGCCTTGAGGATCCAGTAGACATCCACGGGTTTTCGCAGGAAGAAGTCGCCGCTCTTCTCGAGAAGTCCCGAATAGACGACGACGTTGGCGTTCAGGCTCCTCTCGATCGTGAAGAGGACGCCATCGCACGCCCGCCCCGCCCCCGGGGGGGAGGGCGAGGAGCCAGGCCGCCACAGCCAGGGGCCGGAGCGGGCGCCCGTCAGCCCGCTTTCTCTTGGTAGAGCTCGTCAATCAGCGCCCTGTACTTCAGGTCGATGATGCGCCGCTTGACCTTCAGCGTCGGCGTCAGTTCGCCCCCTTCGATCGTCAGATCGCTCGTGAGAAGACCGAAGCGGACGATCTGCTGTTCATGGGATTTTCCGGCGTTCCACTCGTCGATCGCCTTCTGGAAGAGGTCGCGGACGCGCGGCTCCTTCGCCAGCGACTCAGGCGAGAGGCTGCCCAGGCCGTTCTGGTTCGCCCACTCCTTCAGCTTCTCGAAGTTCGGGACGATGAGGCTGATGAGGTACCGGCGGCGGTCTCCGATGATGACCGGAAGCGAGATGAAGGCGTTCCCCTTCAGGAAGCCCTCGATCGGTGCCGGAGCGATGTTCTTTCCATTCGCGTTGACGATCAGCTCCTTCTTCCGGTCGGTGATGGCGAGGAAGCCGTCCTCGTCGATCTTTCCGATGTCGCCGGTGTGGAACCACCCCTCGGCGTCGATCGCCTCCTTCGTCGCGTCAAGCTTGTTGAAGTACCCTCGCATGACGTGCGGCCCGCGCGTCAGGATCTCGCCGTCCGGCGCGACCTTGCACTCGACGCCCGGGATGACCCGGCCGACGGTCCCGAGCCGCCAGGCCCCCGGGAAGTTCACGGCGATGACGGGGCTCGTCTCGGTCAGGCCGTACCCCTCGAAGACCTCCACGCCGACCGCCCAGAAGAACTCCGCCAGGTCCTTCGACAGGGGCGCGCCGCCCGAGATGGAGTAGCGGAAGCGCGAGCCGAGGGCGGCCCGGATCTTCCCGAAGACGAGGCGGTCGAAGACGAAGTGCTGGAGCGCCAGGAAGACGTCGGGGGTCTTCTTCTGCCCGCGGAGCGCCAGGACCTGCTTGCCGACGTCGAGGGCCCTCCAGAAGAGCTTCTGACGTGCGGCCGGCGCCTTCGAGACGTTGTCCATGACCCGGCCGTAGACCTTCTCGTAGACCCGGGGGACGGCCGCAAAGATGTGCGGGTTGATTTCGAGGAGGTTGTCCTTGAGCTTGTCGATCGACTCCGCGAACGCGATGGTCACACCGAAGTGGTAGTAAAAGTACTCGAGCATCCGCTCGAGGACGTGCGAGAGGGGGAGGAACGAGAGACCCACGGTCGTGGGGGGGAGCGGCAGCAGGTCCGACGTGGCGAGGACGTTCGAGACGAAGTTGCTCTGCGTGAGCATCGCTCCCTTCGGCTCTCCCGTGGTCCCGGAGGTGTAGATCAGGGTCGCGAGGTCGTCCGGCTTCCGGGCGTCCGCGCGCTTCTCGAAGGCGGCGGGGTTCTCCGCGTGGGCCTTCCGGCCCTCGACGAGCACCTCGTCGAAGGATCGGGTGCCCTTCAGGACGATCTCGTCGAAGAGGACGACCTGCCGGAGGGACGGACAGCTTCCCTTCGCGTCCAGGACCTTCTTCGCCTGATCGGCGTTCGAGCAGAACGCGACGACGGAGCCCGAGTCGCGGAGAAGGTACTCGGCCTGCTCGGAGACCATCGTCGGGAAGATCGGGACGAGGACCGCCCCGTAGCACTGACAGGCAAAGTCGACGATCGACCACTCCGGCCGGTTCTCGGAAAGAAGAGCGACGCGATCCCCCGACTTCACGCCGAGGCTCTCGAGGGCGGAGGAGACCGCACGGACCCGGTCCATGAACTCCTTCGTGGAGACCGGGCGCCAGGCGCCGTCCTTCTTCACGAGAAGAAGGTCCGGCTTCTGGAAGTTCTCGAGGTTCCGGAAAATGTCGACGAGAGTCCGAGGAGTCATGATCGCCTCCGAAGCTTCCAGAGCAGCTTTCTGCGATTATAGGCAGCCCGGATCTTCCTGATCGCGGAGGACATAGACCCGATGGGCAGACGGCAAACGCGGCCGCGGAATCCGGAGTCGGCGCCCGGCGTCGCCCTCGTGACGGGCGGAGCGCGCCGCCTCGGAAGGGAGCTCGCGCTGGGATTTTCGAGGGCCGGCTACGCGGTCGCGGTGAGCTTTCGCACCCAAAGGACCAGAGCCGACGAGACCGTCCGAGATCTCCGTTCGCTCGGGTGCCCGGCGGCGGCCTTCCGCGCGGACTTGGCCCGCCCCGGCGCCCCCGCGCGCCTCGTCGAAAGCGTCACGGCGCGATTCGGGCGTCTCGACGTCCTGGTCCACGCGGCCTCGCCGTGGATCACGGGCCCGGTGGCCGGCGTGACGCTCGATGACTGGGAGGCCGTCTTCCGTGCCGGCCCGCGCGCGGCGTTCTTCCTGGCGCAGGCGGCGGCGCCGGCTCTGGCGAGGGCGAAAGGCTCGATCCTCCTGATCTCCGACGTCGCGGCGACGAAGGCCTGGCCCCACCACGTCCCGCACGCCGCCGCCAAGGCGGCCATCGACGCGCTCGTGCGGAACCTCGCGGTCGCTCTCGGGCCCGCGGTCCGCGTCAACGGACTCGCTCCCGGCATCGTTCTCCCGCCTGACGACCTCGCCCCGGCGGCGGTCGAGCGGCTCGTGGCCGGAACGCCGTTGAAGCGGAAGGTCGAGGTCGCCGATCTCGTCTCGATGGCCGTCGCCCTGGCGGCGAACCGCTCCATGACGGGACAGGTCGTGGCCGTCGACGCGGGCCGGGCCACCGTCTGAGATCGGAATGTCTTCGTAGAATGGGAAGAACCCGGGGGGATTCTTCAAAATGAGAAACATGACGTCCGTGGCGCGAGCCGCCTGCGTCCTCGTCATCGCGGCTCTTGGCCTCGCTTCGGAGAGCTGCGGCGGAGAGCGTTCCGGTGCCGCCACCGCTTCGGGTTTCCGCGTCGCCCTCCTGACGCCCGGTCCGATCTCCGACGCCGGCTGGAACGCCGGGGCCTACGACGGGCTGAAGGCGATCGAGAAGGAGCTGGGAGCGCGCGTCTCGCACGTCCAGGTCAGGTCGCCGTCGGAATTCGAGGAGCAGTTTCGCGCCTACGCCGCCGAGGGCTACGCGCTCTGCTTCGGGCACGGCTTCGAGTTCCAGGACGCGGCGGCGCGCGTGGCCGCCGTCTACCCGAAAACGGTCTTCGTCACGACCTCCGGCTCGCGGACGGCCCCGAACCTCGCGCCGATCGTCTTCGAGCTGGAGCAGGCCACGTACCTCTGCGGCCTCGTGTCCGGGCGGATGTCGAAGACCGGAAGGGCCGGGATGGTGGGCGGCGTCGAGCTCCCGTCGATCAAGTCGACGTTTCTCGCGTTCGAGGCGGGCGTGAAGGCGGCGAATCCGGCGGCCGACGTCCGGACCGTCTTCACGGGCTCGTTCGAGGACGTGGCGGCCGCGAAGGCGGCCGCGCTCGCCCTGGCCGACCAGGGGTGCGACTTCCTCTTCCACAACGCGAACAACGCCGCGCTCGGCGTCTTCAACGCGGCCGAGGAGCGGAAGATCACCGCCTTCGGTTCGAACCGCGACCAGAACGCCGTCTCCCGCGCGATCCTCGCCTCGGCGGTCATCGACATGCCGCGGGCCTTCGTCGAGACGGCGCGCCGCGTGAAGGAAGGCCGCTTCGACGGCCAGCCGCTCCGGTACGGCCTCGCCTCGGGTGTCGTGTCGTTCATCTGGAGCCCGGCCCGGAAGGGGGAGGTCCCGGCGGCGGTCCAGGACGAGATCGCCCGCGTCGAGGCCGAGATCCGTTCCGGGGCGCGCCGCGTGCCCCGAGGCAACTTCTGACGCGTCTCGAGCTTCTCGCGATCTCGAAGAGCTTCGGCGCGACGAGGGCCCTCGATCGCGCGTCCTTCACGGTTTTCGCGGGAGAGATCCACGCCCTGCTCGGAGAGAACGGGGCCGGAAAGTCGACGCTGGTCTCGATCGCCGCGGGAATCCTCCGGGCCGACGGGGGCCGCATCCGGCTCGGCGGCCGCGACGTCGTCTTCCGTTCGCCGCGCGATGCGCGCCGCGGCGGAATCGCCCTCGTGCCGCAACACGACCTTCTCGTCGAGGCCGCCACCGTGGCCGAGAACCTGGCGCTGCTCGACTCCTCGGCGCCGTTCCTGGAGCCGCCGGCCGCCCGGCGGTCGCGCGTGCGCCGCATCGCCGGGACCTTCGCGATGGACCTCGGCGAGCCCGACGCCCCCGTGGCCGATCTGCCGGTCGGGACGCGGCAGCGGATCGAGATCGCCGGGGCCCTCGCGGCCGACCCCGGGATCCTGATCCTCGACGAGCCGACGGCGGTCCTCTCCCCCGACGAGACGGCGTCCCTCTTTGCGTCGCTCCGGCGGCGCGCCGATTCGGGCCACGCGGTCGTCCTGATCACCCACCGCCTGACGGAGGTCTTCGAGGCGGCCGACCGCCTGACGCTTCTCTCGCGGGGGAAGACGGTGAAGTCCTGCCTGGTTTCCCAAACGACGGCCGGCGAAATCGGAGGCCTGCTGCTCGGAGCCGCCGAAAAGGCCGAGGGGGAGACAGAGAGAAGGACCGAAGATCTCCGTCTCGGCGGCGGCCGCCCTGCGGCCGCCGAGAAGGGTCTCCAGGTCCTGTCAGTCGAGTCCGTCGTGCCGGCCGGAACGTCCGCGCCGCCCGCTTCTTTCTCTCTCGAAGAAGGCGACCTTCTCGTCCTCCTCGCCATCGACGGGAACGGCGCCGACACGCTGGCGAGGTGCGTGGCCGGGCTGCACCCGTTCTCGGGCCGGATCGGGATCCTCGGCCGTCCTCTCCCGGCCGCCGGGGCGCCGCGCGCGTTCCGCGCCGCGGGCGGGCGCTTCGTGCCGGCCGACCGGCGCGCCGAGGGGCTCGTGGCCCCCCTGTCGCTCGAGGAGAATCTCGCGCTTCCGACCCCTCCGGGCCGGCTCTTCCTCGACCGCGCCGCCATGGCGCGTCTCGCCGGGGAGCGCCTCAGGCAGCACGGAATCCGCGCGGAGTCACCGGCGAGCGCCGCCGCGACCCTCTCGGGGGGGAACCAGCAGAAGCTCGTCCTCGCCCGCGAGCTCGACGACCGCTTCGGTCCGCCGCGGCTGATGGTCGC